>NZ_NQXW01000025.1:0-34819 GCF_002287425.1 Megasphaera sp. ASD88
GGACGCCTGGCCCGTTACTAACGATTCCATATTTGTGTTGAAAAAGTCTGTACTGAGAGAAAGAATCTGTTGTATAATGTTCATGAGAAGGACTCCTTTGCGTGAGATTGTGGTGATTTCATTATACCAAAGAAGTTCCTTCTCTTTTTATATGTTCTTCACTTTTGTGCAGTAAAGTTTTCCCACAATTATTTTACACTAACCTGTATAACATAACCCAGACCATGGCAGGTTCTGCTGCGGTCTGGGTTATATCGTATCTACTTATTTTTTATTTTTCTTGCGCGAGGCGAAGTCGCCGCAGGCCTGGATGAGGTTGACGCCTACGATGAGGATGATGATCGTCGCCAGCATGACGTCGGCGCGGAAGCGCTGGTAGCCGTAGCGGATAGCGATGTCGCCGAGGCCGCCGCCGCCGATTGCGCCGGCCATGGCCGAAGCGCCGATGAGGTTGACGATGAGGACCGTAATGTTGTTGATGATCGTCGGCAGGGCTTCGGGAATGAGGACCTTGCGGATGATCTGGAAGGGCGTGGCTCCCATGGATTCAGCGGCTTCGACGAGGCCGAAATCGACGTCGCGGATAGACGTTTCGACGAGGCGGCTCAAAAAGGGAATGGCCACGATGGTCAGGGGCACGCAGGCTGCCGTCGTGCCGATGGACGTGCCGGCGATGATGCGGGTCAGAGGAATGATGGCGACCATGAGGATGATAAAGGGAATCGAGCGGATGATGTTGACGATGGTGCCCAGTATCTGATTGATAAAGCGGTTTTCCAAAATATGGCCCCGGCTGGTCGTGACCAGCGTAATGCCGAGGGGAATACCGATGATGGCGGCGATGATCGTCGCGACGGCGACCATGAAAACAGTTTCCTGAATGCCTTGGAGCATTAAATTAATGATTTCTTGGGACATATCCTAAAACCTCGCTTCCAATAGGTAATTCTTTGATATATTCAAATGCTTTTGCCTGTTGTTCCATAGAACCCATAATGACGACGATGAGATAGCCGAAAGGTTCGTCCTGAATGTAGTCGATATTGCCGTAGAGCACGCTGACGTAGGTGTGGAAGCGTTGTACGACCGATGCGACGACGGGTTCGTTCGTAGCCGCTCCCTTGAAGCGCAGGCGGACGAGCATATCGTAGCCCGGCGCAGGCTGATCCGTAATGCCCATCTTGGCGATGCCTGCGGGCAGTTCCATGTTGATGACCGATTTGACGAAGTCCTTCATCGTCTGGGACTGGGGATTGGTAAAGACGTCGACGACGCGGCCTGCTTCCTTGATGACGCCGCCCTCAATGACGGCAACGCGGTTGCAGATTTCCTTGATGACTGCCATTTCGTGGGTGATGATGACAATGGTAATGCCCAGGCGCTGGTTAATGTCCTTGAGCAGCTCGAGGATGGATTTCGTCGTCTGCGGATCCAGGGCCGACGTGGCTTCGTCGCACAGGAGGATGTTCGGGTCGCTGGCCAGAGCCCGGGCGATGCCGACGCGCTGCTTCTGGCCGCCCGACAGCTGGGCCGGGTAGTTGAACTGCCGGTCCGTCAGGCCGACTAATTCCAAAAGGTCGGCGACTTTTTTCTGGATGGCTTCCTTCGACGCGCCGATGAGCTCCAGCGGGAAGGCGATGTTGTCGAAGACCGTCCGCGACGAAAGCAGGTTGAAATGCTGGAATATCATGCCGATGTGCTTGCGTTCCGCCCGCAGCTGGGCGTCGGTCATGTTGGTCAGGTTCTTTTCGTCGATGATGACGTTGCCACTCGTCGGCCGTTCGAGCATGTTGATGCAGCGGACGAGGGTCGATTTGCCGGCGCCGCTCTTACCGATAATGCCGAAGATTTCGCCGTCTTCAATGGTCAGGTTGACGCCTTTGAGGGCGTGGACCTGGGCCTTGCCGTCGTAGGTTTTGGTAATGTTTTCCAGTTTTATCACAATATCAACTCCTTGATTCAGTACGAGTTCAACCCGGTGGCAGTACAACTAAAAAAAGCCGTCAACAGATGACGGCTCGGTACTTCGTGTATGTTGCTTCATCTGCCGGAATACTCCGTTGGAATTGGCACCTTCCCTGACGGGGGTTGCCGCAGCGTCATGGGGCCAGTCCCTCAGCTGCTCTGGATGAACTTGTATATTTGGTTGTTGCTTAACATATTATCACTAAGGAACGGGTGTTGTCAAATGCAAGAGGTATCTCGCCGTGTAAAATAATAAGAAAACAAAAGAAATAGGCGCGGCCTGTGGCCTGGGATTTTCGTAAAATTGCAGAATATACACAGGAAAATCGGAATATTTTTCTAAAAATATAGTTGCATTTTAAATGTATTAAGCCCATCAATCGGATGCCTGCTGCAGAAAAGACAAGGGCACGGAGGTTTTATGAAGAATTTTTCCTTCGTTTAATTTTTGTTTATCTTTTCCGCATACACTGCATAGTAATGAATATATTTGCGAACGCATCAAGATATCTGCGGCGGCGTGGTATAATAAAAGACAAGGCGCGTCATGCGGCAGGAAAGCGGGGAGAAGGACAGATGAACCTGAGAGATATACCTATTGGAAAACGATTGCTGTTGTCTAACTTTGTCATGATAGCCATTCCCGTGGCCTTTACTCTCGTCGTCAGCATCGCTATTTTTTTAGGCCTCCACTTCGGCAACATCAACAGGGCGGCGGCCATTTCCTTTCTCTGGCCGGAGAGCAATGGCCCGACCTTATCGGTGCAGTTTGAGCTGAGCCGCCTCTGTGTCCGCGCCGACTGGTATACCGGAGGCATGGGCCGGCTCATGCAGACGAGCGACCACTTGGAGGATCAGGGCCTTACCGTAGCGATTTCCCAGCAAGGACGAATCCTGTATGCGACGGAGTATACTGATCCCTGGGCGACGATCGGCGAGGCGTACCGGCGCAGCCCGGGCAGCGGCGCGGCCCTCAACTGGTCGGACGAAGGCATCGCCTTCCATTATACGTCGCCTGAGACGGGCGTAGCCGTAGCCGTCATCGGGCCGGTACAACTGCGCAAGCACGGCGGCATTTGGGACCTCAGCTCGAAGAATATCGTGAAGGTCGCCTTTGTCGTCTTAGCCGTATTAGCGGTCCTCGTGACGATTGCCGTAGGGCTTTTCTTAGCGCGCCTGCTGGCCCGGCAAATCGTCCGGCCCGTAGAGGAGATGCGGAACATCGCCGAAGACATCAGCCGAGGCAATCTGGACCACCCCGTCGTCGCCGACGGAAACGACGAAATCAGCCAGACCTGCCGGGCCTTTGAGACGATGCGCCGGGAACTGAAGGCATCGCGGGAAATGAGAGATGCCTACGACAAGAACCGCAAGGAGCTCATCGCCGGCATTTCCCACGACCTGGCGACGCCTCTGACCCGCATCGAAGGCTACGCCAGCGGCCTGCGCGACGGCATTGCCAATACGCCGGAAAAGCGCGGCCATTACCTGGCCATGATAATCGACACGTCGAAGATGATGACCCGCCTGGTGCGGACGCTGTTCCTCTTTTCCAAGTTTGACCTGGGACAGGTGGAATTCTGCTGGGAAAACGTAGATCTCTGTGGCTACTTGGAAGATTATACGAGCGAGCAGGCCGAACATTTCCGCAGACAAGGGCTGGATATTTCCTATACGGCGTCTGTGGATACGGCAGTCGTATCGATGGACCGGACCCATTTCCAGCGGGTCGTGGAAAATATCATCGGCAACAGCGTAAAATATAAAGACGGCGACGAAGGCCATTTGACCATATCCCTGGATGCTGCCGGAGACGACGCCGTGCGGCTGACCTTTGCCGACGACGGCCGCGGCGTAGGCGAAGACGACCTGCCCAAGCTGTTTGATTCGTTTTACCGGACCGACAAGGCCCGCAGCAACGTGGCCAAGGGAAGCGGCCTGGGCCTGGCCGTAGCCAAGCAGATCATCGATGAAATGAAAGGGAAGATCTGGGCCGAGCAGACCCAGCCCAAGGGACTGACCATTTGTATCGAATTGCCTATACGGAAGGAAGGAACTGACGATGAAATACATATTGATCATTGAAGACGATAAAGGCATTGCCGAGTTGGAAAAGGATTATCTGGAAGCCAACGGCTTCGCCGTGTCCATCGAGACCGACGGCATCAAGGGGCAGGAGCAGGCCCTGCGGCAGCCCTTCGATTTGATTTTGCTGGACATCATGCTGCCCGGCCAGGACGGCTTTCAGATTTGCCGCCATATCCGGGAGCATAAAAATATCCCCGTCCTCCTCGTGTCGGCCAAGCAGGAAGACATCGACAAGATACGGGGCCTGGGGCTGGGTGCGGACGACTACATCGTCAAGCCCTTCAGCCCCAACGAACTCGTCGCCCGCGTCAAAGCCCACCTGGCCCGCTACGACAGGCTGACGGCCCGGGAGACGTCGAAAAGCGTCCTCCAGTACGGCGACCTGGAAATCGACGAGTCGGCGCGGCGGGTTTTCATAGCCGGTAAGGAAGTAGCGCTGGCCAATAAGGAGTTTGAGCTCCTCTTGTTCCTGGCGAAAAATCCCGACATGGTATTCAGCAAGGAGACGCTCTTTGACCGCGTCTGGGGCGCAGAATCCCTGGGCGAGACGGCGACCGTATCGGTCCACGTGAACCGCATCCGCGACAAGATAGAAACGGATTCGGCTAAGCCGCAGTATATCGAAACGGTGTGGGGCGCAGGCTATCGGTTCCGCTCGCGATGATAGGCCGAAAGGGAGATGAAGAATGATGTGGGCGCTGTTAGCTCTGGGATCAGCTGTATTTGCGGCGCTGACGACTATTTTGGCAAAAATCGGCGTCGAAGGCGTGAATTCCCATGTGGCGACGGCTATCCGGACGGCTGTGGCCTTAGTCATGGCCTTCGGCATGGTCTCCTTGACGGGAAACTGGGACGGTTTCGGCGGCATCAGCCGGAAGGGCTGGCTCTTTCTCATCCTGTCGGGCCTGGCGACGGGGGCGTCGTGGCTTTGCTACTACAAGGCGTTGCAGCTGGGCGACGTGTCCAAGGTCGTGCCCATCGACAAGCTGAGCGTCGTCATTACCCTGCTCCTGGCCTTCATCCTGTTTCACGAAACGGCGACGTTAAAAGTCGTCGGCGGCGCAGTCCTCATCACCATAGGGACGCTGCTCATGGTACTATAACTGTATATGGCGTATGTGAGAACTGTCGCGCTTCGGCGCGGCAGTTTTTTGCGTTTATGTTCCGGAAAATTTCTTTACCCTCTGTTTATGCTTTCGTAGCTGTTCGTTCAAACTTTGTTTAATTTTTCTCCCTATACTTGGGTCAAATGATAAAGACTTAAACATTAGGAGAAAGAGGGAGCATTATGAACATACTCGTCACCGGCGGCGCCGGATTTATTGGTTCGCATCTCGTACGCAAGCTGCTGTCTATGGGACACGACGTCCTCGTCGTCGACGATCTGCGCGGCGGCCTGCGGACGAACGTGCCCGAAGGAGCCGGCTTCGTCTGCCTGGATATCAACAGCCCGATGCTGCTGGACGTCATGGACAGAGGGCGGTTGCAAGCTGTTGTCCATCTGGCGGCCCAGACCCGCGTCGACGTGTCCATCAAGGATCCCTATGGCGACACGAGGGACAATATCATGGGCACGGTCAACGTATTGGAATGCGCCCGCAAGACCGGCGTGCAGCGCGTCGTCTTCGCTTCGTCGGCAGCCGTATACGGCGACCCGACGGAAACAGACCTGCCCTTGTCGGAAGACTATCGGCTGTCGCCCTTGTCCTTTTACGGCCTGAGCAAGGCGACCATCGAGTCGTACCTGCGCCTGTATCATAAGTGGTACGGACTGGAATACGTTGTCCTGCGCTTTGCCAACGTCTACGGCGAACGGGCCGAAGTCAGCGGCGAAGGCGGCGTCGTCAACGTATTCGCCAAACGGGCGGCCTGCGACCTGGACATTACGGTCTACGGCGACGGCAGCCAGTCGCGGGATTACATCTACGTCGGCGATATTGCCAACGGCATCATCTGCGCCTTGACGACGGAGCATGCTGACGAAGTATATCACCTGAGCACGGGGCGGGAAGCGTCGCTCCTGGACGTGTTGGCTGAGCTGCGCCGGGCGTCGGGAAAAGAGCTGACGCCGAATTTTGCCAGGACGCGAAAGGGCGACATTTACCGCTCCGTATTATCCAATGAAAAAGCCCGCCGCCTTCTGGGCTGGGAGCCGTACATGAAACTGGAAGACGGCATCGCCATGATGTACCAGTACGCCGCGGAGCAGGGAGGAATATAACATGGAATGCCTGAATCGCTGTAAAAAACAAATGCTGACCTCCGCGCCGACGGCGCAGAACCTGCTTCAGCGGCTGCTGGCCGACGTAGGCTACGTTCCGGTTTTGCTGGCTGCGGCCGTCCTCGTCTTCTTTACGGGCAACGCCCTGATCAAGGTTACCGACCCCGTCGAGTCGAACTACGCCCTGACGGCGATGGAAATGCTGCAGTCAGGCGACTACGTCTCACCGCGCATTTTCGGCAATTACTGGTACGACAAACCCGTCTTGTTTTACTGGGAGCTCATGGCCGCCTTTTCCCTGTTCGGTACGACGGAATTCGCCGCCCGCTTTTTCCCGTCCGTCTTCGGCCTCGTCGGCGTCGTCATGGCGTACGCCTTTGCGTCGCGCCTGTATGACAAAAAGACGGGCTTCGTCGCGGCCCTGGTTCTCGTGACGTCGCTGGAATACTTCTACCTTTCCCACGCCGTCATTACGGACATGACCCTGTTCGTCTTCTTTTCAGCGACGCTCATGCTGTTTTATCTCGCCTACAGCGAAGGGCGGCCGCGCCTGTATTATGGAGCCTATGCCTGCGCCGCCCTGGCCGTCCTGACGAAAGGGCCTGTAGGCCTCGTCCTGCCGGGGCTGATTATCGTCCTGTTTTTACTATGGCGGAGAGATTTCAAATCTGTTTTCCTGCACATCAAGCTGGGATCGGGGCTGCTGCTGTTCTTCGTCATCGCCGGCTTGTGGTACGTACCCATGTACATGATGCACGGCGGCGATTTCATTAGCCAGTTTATCGGCGTCCACAACGCCCTGCGGGCTACCGTGTCGGAGCATCCCAAGGACAACGTGTGGTATTATTATACAGTTGTATTCCTGTTAGGCTTCTTTCCCTGGGTATTCACGCTGCCTCTGGCTGTAAAGAAATATAAGCCATTTCATAAGCTGAGAGCTTGTTTGAGAACGGGAGGCTTTGCCGGCCTGCACCGCATGGCAGATTCCCTGTCCATGAAGGAACAATTCCTCGTGACCTGGGCCGTCGTCGTCTTCGTCTTTTACCAGTGCATGGCTACGAAATACATGACCTATACGTTCCCGTACATGATTCCCATCGCCTTTGCTGCGTACCTGCGCCACCATGAGTGCCTCGTCGCCGTCATGACGACGGTTGGTGTCGCCTTCTATCTGATCGTGACCCTCTTCGTCGCCGTACCCCTGTGCCGCGACGCGTCGGCTTATGACGCGGCTCAGGCCGTACAGCGCATAGCCGACGGCCGTACCTGCGTCGCCGTCTACGGCGGGCGCTATCCCGTATCGCTGGCCTATTACTCCGGCTATGACGCCAAGCGGCTGAAATGAGCCGATGAAATAGAAGACGCCCTTCCCGGCGGCATCAACTGGAATGCCAAGAACATCATGCCCTTCATGGCAATCGAAGACTTGGCGCAGCACGACCACGTAGTGCTTCTGGTCCATGAAAACGAAGACGCCAACTTCCACAAAGCCGGCATTCCCGGAACCTGGGTCGGCGTGAAAAAGGCCGGCCGCTGGCTCATCTATGAAAACCAATAATATCCGAGAGAAAAGAGGCTGCTGTTATGTATGATTATCTCATCGCCGTCATCCTGGGCATCGTCGAAGGGGCGACGGAATTCCTGCCCGTGTCGTCGACGGGCCACATGGTCCTCGTCGGCCATCTGCTGGGCTACGACGGCCTGCGGGCCGGTGTGTTCGAAGTCTTTATCCAGCTGGGAGCCATCATGGCCGTGGCGGTCATATATAAGGAAAAAATCCTGACCATGCTGCATTTTAATGGCTGGCGGCCCTTGCTGCGGCGGGAAAACTGGCGGCGCTCCGATACGGGTCTGACGCTGGTTCACATCGCCGCCGGTGCAGTCCCCGTCCTGCCCGTCGGGTATTTGCTTCATCACTTCATTAAGACCTATTTGTTTTCCGTAGAAACGGTCCTCGTCGGACTCGTCGCCGGCGGCGTATTCATGATGGCAGCTGAAAAAGCCCATGGCAAAACGCTGTGCGACAATGTGGACAAGCTCACCGTCGCCCAGTCCTTCGGTATCGGCCTGTTTCAGATCCTTGCCCTGTGGCCGGGCTTTTCCCGTTCCGGCTCGACCATCTCCGGAGGCCTGTTCCTCGGCGTCGGCCGTAAGGCGGCGGCAGACTTTTCCTTTATCATGGCCGTGCCGGTTATGTTGGCCGCCTGCTTCTACGACTTGCTGAAAAACATGTACGTCCTGACGGACAACGACTTCGACATGATTACCATCGGCTTCTTCGTCGCCTTCGCCGTGTCCTACGCGTCGGTCTACTGGTTCCTGAACTTCCTGAATCGCTCGACGCTGACCACCTTCGCCGTCTACCGCTTTATCATCGCCGCCTTGGCCGCCGTGTATTTCTTTGGGTGATACGATACGGCAGATACATAAAAGAACGCAAATCAACGCGAATCAAATAGAGAAAAATTGCAAGGCCGTGCTCGCGAGGGCAAGGTCTTGTTTTTTTGCAATTAGAATGGGGCTGACGCAGAAGAAGAACAATCTTCTTCTGCGTCAGCTCTTGATTTATGATTCAATCAGATACTATTTCAGCCTACAAACCTAGTTTATTGTAGGCTAACTTAATAAGCTGGATAACGAACGCATAATCAAATCAATATCTTTACTTTCTAATTCCCGTATGATATGAAGATACGTACGCTGCGTCGTGTTAATGCTGGAGTGGCCTAAACGTCGCGCGACACTGGCGACGGACACGTCGGAAAATAATAAGAGAGACGCATGGGTATGACGCAAGCCATGCATGGAAATAATGGGAATGTCGGCTTTAATGCAGTGCCGTTCCAAAATATCGTTGACTGTTGAATTGTATATTTTCTTTTTCGGCGGTACAAAAATAGGTTTTTGAGGAGGTAAATTTTTTATTAACGTGAAAAATTGGATGACCGTTTGCCAGTCTAATTTGATTTTGCGAATAGACGAACGGTTTTTAGTTGGCAGAAATCCTCCTTCGCCTTTATAATTCCAAGTTTTATCAATCGATAAGGTTTGGTGGAGAAAATCAAAATCTTTCGGCGTGACGGCTAGGGCTTCGGAAAAGCGCAGTCCCGTTTTGGCAACGAGCAAAATAAGCCAATCCATAGTCAGCTGTTCAGTCAATTTGAGTTGCGCCAACAATTTTTGCAATTCGTATCGGCTTAAATATTTTGCTTTTTTCTGGGACGGCGGTTTGCCTTTGATGATGACTTTGCGCGTAGGATCCCGGTCGATCAATCCTTCGTCTAAGGCGTCGATAATGGCTCCTTTTAATTGATGATGAAAATCCATCGTTGTTTGCCGTTCGTGATTTTCTGCATAATCGTTGATTAATTTTTGGTAAGCAATGCGGTCTAAATCGACGATGCGCAGATCGGGAGCTAGTTTTTTTAGCCACGATTCGGTAAGACGATACTTTTTCATCGTAACGTCCCGGATAGAGCCTTCCTTGTAAATAATCAACCAATTTGAATAATACTGATGGAATAAATCGGTTCTTTTTGTTGTGATGAAAGTCGTTGTCATAATAAGCCTCCTTTCAAATTTTCATGCTGATGAAGGGTGATAAGAGTGTCAAGGCCATTTAAATATCTAGCAATTTCAGTTTGCTCTTTTTTACTGGGATATATAAATTCCATTGTTAAAAATTCATTATAACTAATACTTCGGCCGTCACGGATACCATAAGTAACTGTTTCTAAACGCTGGATAAACTCTTTAGAGGTAAATACATGTTTCCAGTATTCAGAATCATGTTTAGTCGTGTCAGAAAAATCAAAAACCGTGTATGCAGGCGACGTTATACCCTCTATTGTAGAGTGAGCAAAACCTCCTTGAAAGGAACGAAGATGAATAACAAATTGTCCAGGCAATACCCTCTTATATCCAGCTTCGTTTTTCTTATCATGGTATACGTTAATGCTATTTTCATCACGTCGTATCATGCCCCTGTCTTGTGTGGCAGATAAAACGGGTAATTCTGGATGCCCTTTATCCGCTGTTGCTACAAAAAGTTCTTTCGCCTTACGCTGTTCCCAAGAATTTGTAAATTGCCTATATATCTCATGGGATAGTGTTGAGAAAAATTTTAATAATGCTATTTTTTTGATATTCATAGCGTTAAAATACTTACGCTGATGAAGGGTGATGAGGTTGTCAAGTGTTGAAAAATATTTGCCTATTCGTAATTCTTCATCAAATGTTGGAGGAAAATAAATGCGATAACTTGCAAGTTTAGGAACGGTTAACTGGGGTATTCCTGTTGATTCTAAAATAGTATCTTTTTGATTTATAGCTTCAGCAAGAAAATCAACATCATGCTTTGATGTCAATGATAAAAGGCGCACAACAGGTGTAAAATTGACTTTTCTTGCTTGAGCATGTCCAACATCACCTCTACCAGTGACTGTAACTGCAGGAGCTTTGACGCGATAATAATCATCATAATATCCAACAATACCTTTATCACTGAGTGCATTTGCGAGCACAGGATATTTACCATTTTCTTTGAGCTTGATTTTATCTACATCTCCTCCTGCAATTATTTCTAAACACTCATCTCCCAACTTACGCTGTTCCCAAGAAATTACTTGATTGAAGTAATTGAAATGAATTACATTGACGATTTGGTGAATATATGATACGATTTACGTGTAATTTAGTTCAAGTACTTAGATAAAGATAGGGGAGGAGGCTTATGAAGGTAAGTGATGTTGTACAGCTTTTATCAGGGCCGAATGCGTCGCGTATAAAAAAGAAGTATGATAACAGATTACTATATACTGTCGCCGATATAGAATTGGATTTATCACAACTGGGAACGAAAAAAAGGACAAAAAAAAGAGATATGCCTGATTTTTTCACTAAAATAGGCGACGTAGTGATCAGCTTGATGAAACAACAGGCGGCTATTATTACGCCGACGAATGCAGGGAAGATGTTAACTTCAAATTTTGTGAAATGCCAGTTTGATGGGAAGCTGCTTGACGCTTGGTATTTTTGCTATTGGATCAATGAATCGGGCGAAGTGAGGCGGCAAAATTACAGAGATGTAAACTTGTCGGTGTATACGCCTCGCTTTATCGACGAGTTAGAAATGCGGCTACCGCCTATAGAAACGCAGCAGCAAATAGGAGAGCTATATAAAAATCTCAAACATATGCAGGGGTTAATGGATAAACAGAAAGACGATTGGACTCGTTTTACACTGCAAATCATTCGCAATACAACTAGGGAGGTCATGGAATATGGCAATAACGGAAAACAGTAAGGAATTACGGCAGATTTTATGGGATGGAGCAGATATTCTGCGTTCGAAAATGGATGCAAACGATTATAAAGACTATTTATTGGGGTTTGTATTTTATAAATATTTATCAGATAAGTTGTTGATGGAAGCTTACGATTTATACGAAGGCGGCAAGCCGAATACGATGATTGAAGCGCAGCACGTGTATGAAGAAGCTTATGGTGATGATGAATTTTTGCAGGAATTACGCGAAAAGATACGGTACAGTATTCAGCCTGACGTGACCTATACGAAGTTGGCTGACAAAGCAGAAGGAAATGAGTTTCAGCGCGAAGACCTGCAAAGAGGCTTTAATGAAATCCAAGAATCGGATCCTATATTTGATAAGCTGTTTGCTGACGTCGATTTATATTCACCGCGGCTGGGAACGGGCGATTTGAAACAGAGCCAGACCGTCGCCGAGCTGCTGAAAAAGATCAACGAGGCAAACTTGATGGCTTATTCGGGCGACGTATTAGGCGACGCATACGAATACATGATCGGCCAATTCGCATCGGAAACAGGGAAGAAGGCAGGGGAGTTCTATACGCCGAAAGCCGTGTCGGAGATATTAGCGAAAATCACGATTAGCAGCCAGGAAAACGTAACGGGACTTACGGTATACGACCCGGCGATGGGGTCGGCGTCGCTGCTGCTGAGCTTGAAAAAATATTCGAACTATCCTGACTTCATACAGTATTATGGGCAGGAATTAATGACTTCAACATACAATCTCGCCCGTATGAATATGTTCCTTCACAGCATTAACCCGAGCAATCAGCACCTCCGCAACGGCGATACACTTGATGCAGACTGGCCAACTGACGAAGAAACGATGTTTCACTGCGTCGTCATGAATCCGCCTTATTCGCAAAAATGGACGGCAAGTCCCGGATTTTTGACCGATTCAAGGTTCAGCGATTACGGCGTACTGCCGCCGAAATCCAAGGCCGATTACGCATTTTTGCTTCACGGCTATTATCATTTAAAAAATACGGGCACCATGGCTATTGTCCTGCCTCACGGCGTATTGTTCCGCGGCGCGGCCGAAGGGAAGATTCGGAGGAAGCTGTTGGAAGCCGGGGCGATATACGCAGTTATCGGCCTTCCGGCCAACTTGTTTTATAATACGTCTATACCAACGACGATTGTCGTATTGAAAAAGAGCCGCGGCGAAGACATGAGCCGGGACGTTTTATTTATCGACGCGTCGAAGGAATTTGAACGGGGGAAGAAGCAGAATACGCTGACGGAAGAACATATCAACGCCATCGTAGACATGTATCATAATCGAAAAGACGTGGATAAACATGCTCATGTGGCAACGTTTGAAGAAATCGAGCAAAACGACTTTAATTTAAATATTCCCCGTTACGTCGATACCTTTGAAGAAGAACCGGAAATAGATCTGGGTGCCGCAGCGGCAGAGATCATTCAAACAGATAAGGAAATTGCCGAAGCAGAATCTGAATTATTGAAAGGATTGCGCGAATTGACGGCTTCTACGCCGGAAGGGCAGGCAGGATTAGAACAATTATTGGCATTATTTTCCAAGGAGGCAGAATGATGGGGGAGGAAATGCACGAAAAAAAGCGCGTACCGGCTATCCGATTTGCCGGATTTACGGAACCTTGGGAACAGCGTAAGTTAGGAAACTTAGCTCAATTTTCAAAGGGAATAGGTTATTCAAAATCTGATCTAAAAAGTAAAGGCACACCAATTATTTTGTACGGTAGACTTTACACTAAGTATGAAACCATAATCTCCAATGTAGATACTTATGTAGAACCGAAAGAAAATTCAGTTTACAGTCAAGGAGGCGAAGTCATTGTACCTGCCTCGGGCGAAACATCCGATGAAATTTCAATAGCTTCTGTTGTTGAAAAGTCAGGTGTATTGCTAGGTGGAGATTTAAATATAATTACACCTTCTAAAAATTTAGATCCAGCTTTTTTAGCTATTAGTATCTCAAACGGAAAGCCTCACAAAGACATGACTAAAATGGCTCAAGGGAAATCTGTTGTTCATCTACATAATACAGATTTAGAAAAAATTAAATTACTATATCCTGAATTTATTGAGCAACAGAAAATAAGCCATTATTTTCGAAAATTCGACAATCTCATTACCCTTCATCAGCGTAAGTGCGACGCACTCAAAAAAGTGAAAAAAAGTCTGCTGCAAAAAATGTTCCCAAAAGAAGGTTCGGTTGTTCCAGAGATCAGATTTGCTGGATTTACGGAAGCTTGGGAACAGCGTAAGTTAGGAGATATAGGACAAACGTATACAGGACTTTCGGGAAAAACAAAAGAAGATTTTGGTCATGGAGAAGCTAGTTTTATAACTTACATGAATGTTTTTTCAAATCCAGTTGCTAATCCTAATATGATAGAACCAATAGAAATTGATCAGAAACAAAACGAGGTTAAAGT
This sequence comes from Megasphaera sp. ASD88, assembly GCF_002287425.1. NCBI lineage: Bacteria > Bacillati > Bacillota > Negativicutes > Veillonellales > Veillonellaceae > Megasphaera > Megasphaera sp. ASD88. Next base: position 14,030 of record NZ_NQXW01000025.1, read on the forward strand.
TGGAGATGTGTTTTTTACGACCTCATCGGAAACACCTGATGAAGTTGGGATGACGTCTGTTTTACTTGAAAAACATGGAAAACCTATTTAAATAGCTTCTGTTTTGGTTTTCGCCCAACAGAAAAATTTGATAATTATTTTTTGGCTTACATGCTTCGCTCTAACTCTGTAAGAGAAAAAATAACACTGTTGGCACAAGGAATATCTCGATATAACATTTCTAAAAATAAGGTAATGGAAATTACTATATCGGTTCCAACACCTGAAGAACAAAAATGTGTTGGAGAATATTTTAGATTACTCGACACTCTCATTACCCTTCATCAGCGTAAGCTGGATCAACTTAAAACGATTAAAAAATCACTGCTGCAACAGATGTTTGTATAGCGCAAGGAGGCGTTATCATGCCTGAATTAGAACGTACATTAGAAACGAAGCTTATCGAACAACTGACGCAAGGCGTCTCGCAATGGACGTATTGCCCCGAACTCAATACGGAAGAAAAACTTTGGGCTAACCTGCGCCAAATTATCGAATCTAATAATCGAGATAAACTGCGCGAAACGCCCTTATCCAATCAGGAGTTTGAACAGGTAAAGAACCAGCTGAGTTTTTCTTCTTTTTACAACGCCGCCGAATGGATTGTCGGGGAAAACGGCAAAGCCTATGTTCACGTGCAGCGAGGCAATGAAACGCTGCATCTATTGGTATTGAATCGCGCTCATGTTACTGGCGGAACGAGCGTATATCAGGTTATTAACCAATGCCAGACTTTTAAAGATGAAGAAAATCCGACGGAATCCAGAGCCAGACGATTCGACGTGACGCTCCTTATCAACGGCCTGCCCTTGATTCATATCGAATTGAAAAATCGGCAGCACTCGTATAAAGAAGCGTTTCGGCAAATTGTGAAGTATGCCAAGGAAGGGCAGTTTACAGGGATTTTTTCTACCATACAGATGTTTGTCGTCAGCAATGATGTCGATACGAAGTACATCGCTGCGGCGAGAAGCGACGAGCTGAACGATAAATTTCTATCTGGCTGGGTCGATGCGGAGAATAAAGCGGTACCGGGCCTGTTTGATTTCGCGAAAACGGTGCTGCGGATTCCGGAAGCGCACGAAATGATTACGCAGTATACTGTACTGGACAAAGAAAAAGAAAGGATCATTTTACTGCGGCCATATCAGATTCATGCTATCGAAGCTATACGGGCAGCGTCGAAGCGGGGCGTATCCGGCTTCGTTTGGCATACAACCGGTTCGGGGAAGACGCTTACATCGTATAAAGCGGCGCGGAATTTGCTGCAAGATATACCGAGCATTGAGAAGACGATTTTCCTGATTGACCGAAAAGATTTAGATCAGCAGACGACGAGCGCTTTTCAATCGTATGCGGAAAATGACGTCGTCGACGTCGACGATACGGAAAATGTCAAGGAGTTAATCAAAAAGCTGCAAGATCCTACGAAGGAAATGATTGTTACGACGCGGCAAAAAATCCAGCACATGATACTACGGTGGCTAGAAAAGAAACCTGATTCGGCCGTTTATAAACGTATTATGAATCTGCGCGTAGCCTTTGTTGTCGACGAGTGCCATCGCGCCGTTTCGCCGGAAACGAAGCGGAAAATGGAACAGTTTTTCCGGCAGAGTTTGTGGTATGGGTTTACGGGAACGCCTCGCTTCGGCGAGAATGCCTATGAAAAGAAGGGCGATTTGCCGCGGACGACAAAAGAATTGTATGGCGATATCCTTCATGCCTATACGGTCAAAGAAGCAATTCACGACGGAGCCGTGCTGGGTTTTCAAGTAGAACATCTGGGGCCGAAAGGTTTGGAAGAAGACGAGTACGGCAACACCATTCATGAAGATATGCGGGTGTATACAAGCAAAGACCATATGTATAATGTTATCGACACGATGGTCAATAAGTCGTATGAAAAATTAGGATTTCAAAACGGCGGCGGCAAGACCTATGAAGGCATTTTAACGGTCGGCTCTATTCCTATCGCTCAAGCGTATTACGACTTGTTCCGACAGGTTAAAGAAGGAAACGGCGACGTAAAAATACGAGAAGATATCCGTCGAGTTCTTCCTGATTTCCCTAAGGTAGCCATTACCTATTCATTGAGCGAAAATGAAGAGAAATCTATGGTCAATCAAGAGGCGATGCAGCGTTCTTTGGACGATTATAATGCCATGTTTGGGACGGCGTACGGTCTGGATCAAATCGGTGCGTATAATGCGAATTTAAACGACCGCTTGGCTCGAAAACAGAAAAAATATCAAACGAGGACGGAACAACTTGATTTTGTTATCGTCGTCGATAGATTGCTGACCGGGTTTGACGCGCCGTGTTTGTCGACGTTGTATATCGACAGGCAGCCCATGCAGCTGCATAATATCATACAGGCTTTTTCCCGAACGAACCGCATTTTCGATGCGGGCAAAACGTATGGACAAATCTTGACGTTCCAATCGCCGGGAACGTTTAAGAACAAAGTTGATGAAGCGCTGTGTCTGTTTTCGCAAGGCGGAGAAGATGTAGTGCTAGCGCCGGACTGGGAAGGCGCGGAGGCGCATTTTATAGAAACGCTGGAAGAATTGCGCGTCCTGGTTCCCGATCCTGCGGCAATTCCGGCGATGACGAAAAAGGAAAAAAGAGTCTTTGCCAAGGTTTTTCAGCGATTCGATTCGGCGTTGAAACAGTTGAAGGCTTTTACTAATTTCCAAGATAAAAACTTAGAACGGGACTACGGGCTGACAGACGACGAAAACAGCGCATACAAAGGGCATTATGTCAACGTCATAGAAGAATTGCGAAAGGATGAGCCATCTGATGATGGAGCTGGCGGGGAAGAAACGGGTCTTGATTTCGAATACACGCTGCAATCTTATGGCGGTGAGATTATTGATTACGAATATATCGTAGCGCTTATGCAGGATTTCGTATCGAAAGACGACGTGACGTCTCATCCTGAAAAATATGAAAAACAGCGCGATGAAATTACAAAGTATATCCAGGAAATCCAACATAGAAATAATAAGCTGGGCGACATCATGATGGACTTGTGGATCAATGCCCTGCGCAGCCCGGAAGAATACAGGGAAAAACAGCTTATTACGATTCTCGAACAAACGAAACGGGAAAGCATACGGAAAATAGTTCATGACCTATGCCAGACTTGGGGGCTTGACGAACAAATTGTCCTCCTTGCAGCTCATCGGTATGAAGCGGGAGATGAGCATAATCCATATATTGAAAAGAGCATTGAAAGCGGAGATTATAATGCTTTTGCGGCTAAACACGGCACATCGCTGCGAAAATACCAATACCGCAAGGCCGTACGAGACGCGTTGCAGCAAACTTTTGAGGCGGATATCGTGCCGCTTCGTGAGGGAACCGTCGTAATAAAAGACGACGATACGGACGATATTTCCAAGGAGAAGTCGCCTAAGGTGATCGTGTATCCAGAAAGTGGACCGAAGAAAACGTTGGTTGCGGAGAAACCATCTTTTCATTCTTAGCATAGCATAGGAATGGGACGCGGGATAGTCCGCATTATGTTCATAATTTTCCGCCAAAAATCTTTACACTTCTCCTGCCATATAGTATAATAGTCATTGTCGTACGGGCGCTCAGTGAATCGAAGACTCCGACGTTCACTTAGCGGTTTGCGAATAGATTATAGTCACAAATGGAGGAAGACAGATGTTAACAGTTGATCAGAAAAAAGAAATCATTGCTAAATTTGGCGCTAACGAAAACGATACGGGTTCGCCGGAAGTACAGATCGCGCTGCTCACGAGCCGCATCGTGTATTTGACGGAACATCTCCGCAGCCACAAAAAGGACCATGCGTCCCGCCGCGGTTTGCTGAAATTGGTCGGTCAGCGCCGCAACTTGCTGGCATACTTGCAGAAACACGACCTCGAACGGTATCGTGCGATTCTCGAAAAATTAGGTTTGCGTAAATAATTGCATAGTTGAGGCTGATGTACATGCATCAGCCTCTTTTTTAAGGAAGCGCAGGGTGGTAGGTTGTAGCGCGCGGACAGGGGCTGTCTGTACGCTAGTGCCTATCACCTGCGGGTATGATGAAGGAGGTACACGAATGGAAGAAAAGAAATTCCAAATGGATTTTGCCGGCCGCCCGCTGATTATTGAAGTCGGCAAATTGGCGAAGCAGGCCAGCGGCGCCGCATTGGTACGTTACGGCGACACGGCTGTATTCGTTACGGCGACGGGTTCGAAGGAAGCTCGCGAAGACGCAGACTTTTTCCCGCTCACTGTCGATTATGAAGAAAAAATGTATTCTGTCGGGAAGATTCCCGGCGGCTTTATTAAACGGGAAGGCAAGCCGCCTGAATCGGCGACGCTCTTTGCCCGCCTTATCGACCGTCCCATTCGGCCGTTGTTCCCGAAGACCTATCGTCACGACGTGCACGTCGTCGCCTACGATTTCTGCGTAGACCACGACAATGCCCCGGAAATCGCCGCGATGATCGGCGCATCCGTATCGCTGTGCATGTCCCATATTCCCTTTGCCGGCCCGATTGCCGGCGTTCGCGTAGGCCGCGTAGACGGGCAGTATATCATCAACCCGACCGTAGCCCAGAGCGAACAGAGCGATATGGACATCGTCGTCGCCGGTACGAAGGACGCTATCCTCATGGTTGAAGGCGGCGCCAAGCAGGTTCCGGAAGAAAATATCCTCGACGCCATCATGTTCGCCCATGAAGAAATCAAGAAGGTCGTCGAATTCCAGCTCAGCTTCCTCGACGAAATCAGCGTTCCCAAGCAGGAATTCGTAGAAAAAGAACCGCCGGCCGACATCGTCGAAGCCGTCCACGCCTATGGCGAAGAAGCCATGAAAGCCGCTATTTTCACGGCTGACAAGATGGAACGGGAAGAAAAGATGAACGCCGTCGAAGGCGATATTTACGAACACTTCGCGGACATTTATCCTGAAGACGGCGACGTCGTCGCGGAAATCACCCAGAAGATGATCAAGGAAATTGTCCGTCATATGATCGCCGTCGACAAGATTCGTCCCGACGGCCGCCGCGTCGACGAAGTGCGCCCTGTCAGCTGCGAAGTCGGCTTGTTCAAACGCACTCACGGCACGGGCCTCTTTACCCGCGGCCAGACGCAGATCATGAGCTTTGCCACTTTGGCTCCTCTTTCCGAATCCCAGCATATCGACGGCGTAGGCCTTGAAACGGACCGCCGCTACATGCATCACTATAATTTCCCGTCCTTCAGCGTCGGCGAAACGAAATCGTCCCGCGGACCGGGACGCCGCGAAATCGGCCACGGCAAGCTGGCTGAACGGGCGCTGGTACAGGTATTGCCGAAGGAAGAAGATTTCCCCTATGCGATCCGCGTCGTATCGGAAGTCCTCGAATCGAACGGCTCCAGCTCCATGGGCAGCGTATGCGGCAGCACTTTGGCGCTCATGGATGCCGGTGTTCCCATCGAAGCTCCCGTAGCCGGCGTGGCTATGGGCCTGGTTACGAAGGGCGACGACTTCACGATTTTGACGGATATTCAGGGCATGGAAGACGCTCTCGGCGATATGGACTTCAAGGTCGCCGGCACGATGAAGGGCGTTACAGCTATCCAGATGGATATTAAAATCAAAGGCCTCAGCCGCGAAATCCTGGCCCAGGCTTTGAAGCAGGCTCACGAAGGCCGCATCCACATCATGGGCAAGATGCTCCAGGTCATCAGCGAACCGCGGAAGGAGCTGTCTCCCTATGCGCCGCGCATCATTACCATGCAGATCGACCCCGATAAGATTCGCGACGTCATCGGGCCGGGCGGCAAGATAATCAAGCAGATTACGGAAGAAACGGGCGCTAAAATCGACATCGAAGATTCGGGCCTCGTATACATTGCCTCTATCGACGCTGCCGGCGGCGAAAAGGCAAAGGAATGGATTGAAACGCTGACGAAGGACGTCGAAGTAGGCGAAACGTACGTCGGCAAGGTTACGCGCATCATGAACTTCGGCGCCTTCGTAGAAGTGCTGCCCGGCAAGGAAGGCTTGGTCCATATTTCCCAGCTGGCTAAGGAACGGGTAGAAAAGGTCGAAGACGTCGTCCACATCGGCGATGAAATCATGGTCAAATGCGTGGAAATCGACAGCCAGGGCCGCGTCAACCTGTCCCGCAAGGCATTGCTCGGCGGCGGCAGCCCGGCTCCGTCCCATCGCGGCGGCGGCCGTCGTGGCCCCCGCGACAAGAAATAAGGTGCGTATATGACTGGCAGAGGATTTGAAATCGTAACGGCTTATTGTGATAAAGGCCTGACGCTCCCGGTCCGCAAGACGGCTGGAAGCGCCGGCTACGACCTGGCGGCGGCAGAGACTGTCGTACTGCAGCCTCACGCCGTGACTGTCGTGCCGACGGGGCTGAAGGCGTACATGGAAAAGGACGAGTACCTGTCCATTTTCATCCGCTCCAGCCTGGCCTTCAAAAAGGGCCTGATGCTGGCTAACAGCACGGGCATTGTAGACAGCGATTACTACAATAACCAGGACAACGAAGGCCACATCATGATAGCCTACTACAATACAAATGATGCGCCCTATACAATTGAAAAAGGCGAACGTATCGGTCAGGGCATCTTTATGAAATATTTGACTGTCCATGACGACGCTGCGGAAGCTGTCCGCACCGGCGGCATCGGCAGCACGGGAAATAAATAAGGTATGCAGAAGGGCGCTTGCAGGCAGGGAACATCCTGCCTTGGCGTCCTTTTTGCGTTGAGGAGGAACGCGTTATGAGCATCAGCACGGAAACATTAGTATCTCGTCAGGAAATCATGAAGGGGAAGGTTCTCCACGTCACGGTAGATACGGTTGAAATCGATGACGGCCAGGGCGGCGAAAAGAAGACGGCCGTCCGCGAAGCCGTATGGCACTTCGGCGCTTGCGCCATCCTGCCGGTAACGGACGACGGCAAGATCATCCTCGTCCGCCAGTACCGCTATGCGGCGGGCGAACCGATGCTAGAAGTCCCGGCAGGGAAAATCGAGCACAACGGCGAGTCGCCGGACATCTGCGCAGCCCGGGAGCTGGAAGAGGAAGCGGCCGTTACGGCAGGAGAATTGATTCCCTTGGGCTACGTCTACACGTCGCCGGGCTTCTGCGACGAACGCATTTATTTGTATCTGGCCCGCAAGCTCCACAAGGGGGCCCAGCATCTGGACGACGACGAATTTATGAATATCGAGCGCTACACGCCGCAGGAAGTAGAAGAACTGATTGCGGACAATAAAATCGTCGACGCCAAGACGATTGCCGCCTTTGAAAAATCGCGCAAATATTTAGGAATATAAGGGCAGGAATCTGCTGCAAGGAGGGATGAACCATGAAATTCAATCGGATTATCGTCATCGTAATGGACAGCGTCGGCGCTGGCGACGCGCCGGACGCGGCGAAATTCGGCGACGCTGGGGCAGATACGTACGGCCATATTGACGCCGCCGTACCGCTGGCCGTGCCAAACCTGCGCCGCCTCGGCCTAGGAAAGGTCGCTCATATCCACAGCGTACCGACAGATGTCGCAGGCGCGTACGGCCTCATGCAGGAAATTTCCGCCGGAAAGGACACGACGAGCGGCCATTGGGAATTCATGGGAAATCCCGTAGACAACCCGTTCCCGACCTTTCCCGATGCGTTTCCCAAAGAGCTGATGGACTTGTTCACGGCCAAGACGGGGTACGGCTATATCGGCAACGAAGTCGCTTCGGGCACGGAAATCATCGAACGCCTCGGGCCGGATCATTTCCGTACGAAGCAGCCCATCGTCTACACGTCGGCAGACAGCGTATTCCAGATTGCCGCCCACAACGACGTCATTCCGCTGGAAGAGCTGTACCGTATCTGCGACATTACGCGCCGCGAAGTCTGTGTCGGCCCCTACGAAGTGGGGCGCATCATTGCACGGCCCTTTGTCGGCGAGCAGGGCCATTTCGTCCGCACCGGCGACCGCCGCGACTACAGCCGCCTGCCGAAACGGAAAATGGTCTTTGAATACTTGAAGGAAGCGGGCTTCTGCGTCGTCGGCGTAGGGAAAATCGGCGATATTTATGCTCACATTGGCCTGACCGAATCGTATCATACGTCCAATAACGGCGAAGACATGGCCGAGCTGACGAAACAGCTTTTGGCCCATCGCCGGGACAAGGGGCTGCTCATGGCGAACTTCGTCGATTTCGACAGCCAGTACGGCCATCGCCGCGACGTCGCCGGGTATGCGAAGTGTATTGAAGACTTTGACACCGCCTTAGGCGATTTACTGCCGCAGCTGCAGGACGACGAGCTGCTGGTCATTACAGCCGACCACGGCAACGACCCGACGTGGCGCGGCACGGACCATACGCGCGAACGGGTGCCTCTGCTCCTGTACAGCCCGGCCTTTACGGAGGCTGTAGATGTGGGCATTCGTCAGACCTATGCCGATTTGGGCATGACGATTATGGATAACTTTGGACTGACAGGATTGGAATTCGGGACGAGCTTCCTGAACGAATTGAGGTGAGCTGTATGTGGCCGATAGACTGCATTGAACATAAGCGGGACGGAAAGGTTCTGACGAAGGAGGAAATCCATCGCTTTATTGACGACTACACGGCCGGAAGGATTGCCGATTATCAGGCGGCGGCCTGGCTCATGGCCGTATACCTGCGCGGCATGACGGCAGAAGAAACAACGGAGCTGACCATGGCTATGGCCCGTTCCGGCGACATCGTCGATTTGTCGTCTATTCCCGGCGTCAAGGTGGATAAGCACAGCACCGGCGGCATCGCCGATACGACGACCCTCATCGTCGCTCCGTTAGTCGCTGCAGCCGGCGTGCCTGTGGCGAAAATGAGCGGCCGGGGCCTGGGATTTACAGGCGGCACGGCGGACAAGCTGGAAGCCATTCCGGGATTTCGCATCGAGCTGCCGGAAGACCAGTTTTTGCAGCAGGTCCGCCGCATGGGTCTCGCCCTCATTACCCAGTCCGGCGACATCGCCCCGGCAGATAAGCTGCTCTACGCCCTGCGCGACGCGACGGGGACCGTCGAAAACATTCCCCTCATTGCCAGCTCCATTATGAGCAAAAAAATCGCCTCCGGCGCCGACGCCATCGTGCTGGACGTAAAATACGGCGACGGCGCGTTCATGAAGACGAAGGAAGACGCCCGCAAGCTGGCCCGCATGATGGTGGACATCGGCCGCCTGGCCCATAAGCCGACGCGAGCCGTCATTACGTCGATGGAAGCGCCTCTCGGCACGGCGATCGGCAACAGCCTCGAAGTAGACGAAGCCGTCGACGCCTTGTCCGGACGGGGAGGGCGGCGGCTCATGGAAGTCGTGCGAGCTATCGGTGCGCAGATGCTCCTCGTCGGCGGCAAGGCCGGCAGCGAAGCCGAAGGCGAACAGATCATTGACGACCTCGTTGCCAGCGGCAAGGGATTGGCGAAATTCAAGGAATTCGTCAAAGCCCAGGGCGGCAGCGCGTCGTGGATCGGAAAGCGCCCTCTCACGAAAGCGCCCCAGATGTTTACGGCCGTCTGCACTGACGAAGGCTATATTACGGAAATCCACGGCCGGGCCTTGGGTGAAATCGCCATGGCTATGGGCGCTGGCCGGGCCCGCAAGGAAGATCCTATTGATCCTATGGTAGGCATCCGCCTGTTCAAGGAGCTGGGAGATTTCGTCAAGGCCGGCGAGCCCTTGTTTACCTTATACGGCAAGGCCGACGCCGACATGGCTCGCATTGCCCAAGAGATTGCGTCTCACATCATCGTGCAGTCCCGGCGGCCGGACCATATAGAACCCGTTATCAGTGAAATCATTACGTAATACCAACGCTGCACGGCGCAGCGCGAAAGGAAGGAATTCATGAAACAGCACCGGTCTGTTCCTGTTGCAAAAGGAAATATATATACGATTGATATACTCCGCCTCGGCTCCAGCGGTGAAGGTGTAGGGCGGTATGAAAATTTTACGGTCTTTGTTAAAGGAGCCTTGCCGGGTGAAACGGTGCGGGCCAAGGTAGATGTCGTCAAAAAGCAGTATGCCGCGGCTGTGCTGCAGGAAATCGTCAAGCCGTCTCCGCAGCGCATTGCGCCCCTGTGTCCCGTATATGCTCATTGCGGCGGCTGCCAGCTTCAGCATATGAGCTACGACGGGGAGCTGTTGGAAAAACAGGGACAGGTACGGGATGCGCTGACCCGCATCGGCCACTTGACAGGAATAGACGTCCTTCCGACCTTGGGAGCAGTGACGCCGTGGAACTACCGCAATAAGATGCAGTTTCCTGCAGCTGCCGCCAAAGGAAAGGCTGTCATCGGCTGCTATGCTGCAGGCAGCCACCGGGTTATCGACGTCGCGTCATGCGCCATTCAAAAGGACGGCAACAACGACATTTTGCGCGTCGTCCGCCAGTGGATGAACGAGTACCATGTACCGGCTTATAACGAGAAGACTCATACCGGCATCGTCCGCCATGTCATGGGCCGCGTCGGCGTCCGGACTGGAGAACTCATGGTCTGCCTCGTCACAGCTCAGGCTGATGTGCCTCATACAGCAGAATTAATCGATATGCTCCGTGACGGTCTGCCCAATCTTACCAGCGTCGTGCAGAACATCAATACGCGCCGCACCAACGTCATCTTAGGCCCGGAAACGAAGGTTATATACGGCACGCCGACGATTCACGATTCCATCGGCCCTCTGACCTTCAACATTTCTGCCCAGTCCTTCTTCCAGGTCAACAGCGAGCAGGCCCAGCGCCTGTATGAAAAAGCCTTGGAATTTGCCGACCTGCAGGGTGACGAAATCGTGGCCGACGTATACTGCGGCACCGGAACGATTACCTTATTTTTAGCTCAGAAAGCAAAAAAAGTATACGGTATAGAAATCGTAGAACCGGCCATCAAGGATGCTGTCAAAAACGCGGCCGACAACGGCATCAGCAATGCCGAGTTCATTTTGGGCGACGCCGTAGAAAAGCTGCCGGAGCTCATCGAAGACGGTGTCCGGCCCGACGTCATCGTCCTGGACCCGCCCAGAGCCGGCTGCGGCGAGCCCGTCCTGGAAGCTATTGCAAAAAGCCAGCCGAAGCGCGTCGTCTACGTGTCATGCAATCCGGCCACGTTGGCCCGCGACTTGGCCTATTTGGATACTAAAGGGTATAAAGCCGTAAAAGTACAGCCCGTTGATATGTTTCCGCGGACGCACCATGTGGAAAGTATTGTACTGCTTTCCAAACTTAAATCTGGCAAACATGACAAAGTGGAGTCGAATATGGATGAGCTTGATTTAACGGATTTGGGGAGCAAAGCTACTTATGAGGAAATCAAGAATTATACACTGAAGCTTAATGGCTTGAAGGTTAGCAGCTTATACATTGCACAGGTAAAGCAGAAATGCGGTATTATTGAAAGGGCAAATTTATAATCTACCAAAATCAGAAAATTCCAGATAGCCTAAGTGTCCGGCAGAGAAAAAATCCACTAAGGGCGGCATGGGAACACTTTTTGGTGATTTGATGCTATCTTAAATAGGATATTTTTTTAGTTTGCATATTTGAGCCTTTATATTAAATGTTTTTGTGGAAGATTTTCATGTGGGGGAATTAGCTTTGTTTTTAAATTATTTACAGATAGTGAATTATAAAAATCTTAGTTCTACATGCTTTTCTTTTACTGAAGGTGTGAATACAGTTATTGGCGAAAATGATTCGGGAAAATCTAATGCAATGACAGCATTGAGAATTTTGTTGGATGATACATACTATTATAATACTAAAAGGTTAAAGGAGAATGATTTTTCCGATTTGTTAGGTAATTGGAAAGGACATTGGATTATTCTTTCTGCAGTATTTGGAAAAATTACTTCTGAAGATAAAAAAACAGAAGTTTGTGCTGGAATTGTGCCAGAAAGAGAAGATGAAGCTTTTTTAAAGTCTTATATTAAGAGTGGAGCAGATAATATTGGTATAATTTCTCTTTTTATTCGTCCACAAAAACAAGTGCGAAAAAAATTGAGTGAAATAACAGATATGGTTGAATTTGAAAATGAGAGAAATAAGATAAAATTATCTGATTATGAATTTTATTATACGAGCAGGTCTCAGGCTGATTTTACTGATACAGCTGTTTATAAGAGAATTGTTGGAGACTTGGAAAATGGAGAATGTTCTGATCCTGATGAGGATGACGACAAAATTTTAGGCTGTAAATTGAATATTGCTGATGTGCAGGATCATATTTCAGTAGTATTTATTGATGCATTGCGTGATGTAGCAAATGAATTAGGAAAGCCGAAAAATCCAATTAGAAGGATTATAGAATCAGTAGAATCCTTAATAAAGGAATCAGAAATAAATGCAATTAAATCTGAAATTGTAAAGTTAAATAAATCTATTTCAGAAGTTGATCAGGTTAAGCTAGTAGGGCAAAAAATTAATATGAAGTTGCTTGATATGATAGGTATGGTATATTCACCAGAGATAATTTTAGAGTCTGGATTAAAGGATGATATAAATTCTTTATCACGATATTTATTTATGAAGCCGTCAAAACAAAATGATATTGATTCTTTAGGGTTAGGTCATTTAAATATGATCTATATGGCTTTAAAAATTGTAGAATACGAGGTGAATAGGACACGGGAATTGATAAATATTATGATAATTGAAGAACCGGAAGCACATATACACACGCATATACAGAGAACTTTATTTGATAAATTAAAAGTAACAAAAGATTATACACAGATTATAACAACTACCCATTCTACTCATTTGGCAGAAGTATCGGAGATAAGAAATGTTAATATCCTTAAATCAATTGGAAATAAGAGCATTTCAATGCAACCAAGTCACGGGCTTGATGAATTTGGAAAAAAGAATTTGCAGTTAAAGAATTTGACATTATCTGACTGTGTTGAACGTTATTTGGACTCCAAACGTTCTGTGTTGCTGTTTTCAAAAGGGGTAATATTAGTAGAGGGTGATGGAGAAGAAATATTGATACCCAATATTATTAAAATTGCGCTAGGGGTATCTTTAGACGAGCTGGGAATTGGCTTGGTTAATGTAGGAAGCGTTGCATTCGAATATATTGCCAGTTTATTTGGTGAAGAAAGAATTCAGAGATCATGTGCTATTGTTACGGATGAAGATGTGCAGATTGTAGAAGCAAAGAGTAAATTATATAAGGCAGAAGCTGAGAGTAGAGGAAAGAGCAGACAGAACAAGTTGAAAACTTTATATGACCGAAATCTTTGGGTAGAATCATTTTATGCGCCACATACTTTAGAGGTTGATTTTGCCCTAGCTAATGAGAGAGTGAATAGCGATTATATCAGTAAAATAATAGACTTAAATTATGTTGATTTGAATACTATTAAAAAACATAAGAAAAATTTAAAAGAAGGAACCGATGCAGCATGTGCAGAAACAGTTCTAATGTTGGCCAGAGATATGGGAAAAGGGTGGTATGCTACTACTCTTTCAAATTATATTGATGTGACAGTTAGTGTTCCACAATATATTTTGAAAGCAGTTGCGTTTGCGAGCAGAGAAGTGATTTCAATAGATATTCTTTTTAAGATGGTAGAATATTCAATAAGTAAACATCAAGAAAGAGATGATAATGATTTGGAAATGAAAATAAAGAAAGCTATAACGCAAGAGGAAAAAAGGGATTGCATTAAACAATTCAGAAAAGAATACAAGGAAAATGTAGTTATAAAATTTTTGAAAGAAGTGGATAGGTATTGTATGGATTGGTGCAAATAATGAATAATATGGCTTTTTTGGATAAACTAAATTCGCAGCAAAAACAAGTTTGTGTTGATGAGGGGAACATATTGCTCAAGGCGTGTCCGGGAAGTGGAAAGACAAGAACTTTGACTTATAAATTAGCATATTTAGTGCAAAAATATATTTCTTCAAAAAAACTTAATATTGCGATAACGTATACACACAGAGCTGCAGACGAAATTAGGGATAGATTAGAAAAATTAGAAACTCCAGAGGATAAGGTTTGGGTAGGGACTATACACCAGTTTTGTCTAGAATTTGTTATCAGACCATATAGATGTATCATGAACGTTTGCGAAAGGGATATCATATCATAGATGAATATGTTACTAAGCAATATATTAAAGAAATTGCAGAAGAACTTGGAATTGATATTGGATATAATAAACCTTTTGATTACCCGGAAATATTAGAAAAATATCAAAAAAATTGTTAGTTAAAAAAGAAATAGATTTTAATGATATTTTAAGTATATCATTTGATTTGGTCAATAATAAAAAATTTATTGTAGAAAATATTTCTGGAATAATCAGAACAATTCTTGTAGATGAATATCAGGATACAAATGAACTACAATATAAAATATTGAGTAGTATTGTAATGGCCGATAAGAAGATACAAGTAACTTTGGTAGGAGATACAGATCAGGCAATATATGGAGGACTTGGAGGTGTTGCAAAGTCGTGTGATGAATTGCAAAGGGAGTTTGGAATAAAGTTTCAAGAAGGAAAATTAGATGGTTGTTATCGTACAACACAACGGATAGTTGATTATTATTCAAACTTCCAATTAAAAAGTATGAAGATACAGGCAGTATCAGATATAAAGGATAAAATGGGTTGCTTAGTTTATGATAACACTATAAGTAAGTCTAAATTATTTGAAAAAATTGCCTATATTGTAAAAAATGAACTTTCAAAAGGAATTCCGGATAATGAAATATGCATTATTGCACCTCAGTGGTGGTTACTTTTTCCTCTCTCTAAAAAGATAAAGGAATTATTGCCAGATGTAAAATTTGATGCACCGGATATTACACCAATAAAGTATGATCCCATGAATGTTTTTTATCTCATTTCAAAATTACTTTTTACAGAATCAGGGAAAAGCATAAAATTAAGAAAACGCGTTGCAAATGAGATAATTGAAATCCTGACAGAAGAATATAAGATATGTTTATCTGAAAAAATTGATCCATACAAGGTGCTAAAAGTTATTAATTCGATATCTCCAACTAATGAAAATGGAATTGTCTATTTACAGGAAGCAATAACAAAATTTTTGACAGGTCTTGGAATTAATTTAACTGTAGAAGCATATCTGAACAAGGCATACGAGGATTTTATGGAAAGAGTTAAGGATAGAGTGAAAAAAAACTATTTATCTACGGATATTGATGTGTTTAAGCAATGTTTTAAAGAAAAACGAGGTGTGGTTATTAATACATTTCATGGTGTTAAGGGTGAAGAATATACTACAGTTATTGCGTTTGGAATATTAAATGGTTATATTCCGCATTGGGATATTATAATAAATAAGCCACTTGACTATCGGAAAGATGAAACAAAAAAATTACTATATGTTGTTTGTTCGCGAGCAAAGGAAAATTTATATCTTTTTTCAGAACAAGGTCGTACTACACAGAGGGGAAAAACGCTACTACCAACGGATGAGATTGTAGAGCTTAAATACGAGTATGACAGTATAAAAGAAATTAGGGAATCGGGTTCAGATTTCAATAATTACAAAATTGTCGATGAGTATGAGGGTATGGGAAAAGATTTACGGAATATGAAATGAATATCTTCTTGTTGAATGAAATGTTTAATCCTCCAGCTATGCTGAGGAGAATGGAGTAAAAAGGAGCAGCAGTGTAAAATAGTGGTGAAAAAAACTTCAGTAAATGAAAGTAAAGATATATTATGTAACGGCAATGCCAATGTTGGCATGTCGCTGTACGGTGTTTATGATGCGAAACATGGTGCAAATAGCAACAAGTTAAGAAATCTATTAAAAATGGCCGGTCAAGAAAATACCTACGACAACTTTACATTTTCATTCTGTACATATCAATTGACACATATGTTCCTTGTCTTGTATAATGGGATAAAAAAGATATATTATTTGTCCTAGTGACAATAGAGGAAAAAATGAATAAACAAATTAATTTGAAGATAGACGAACATTTGTATAGAAAATTATCAGAATATTCTAAACAGAAAAAAAGACAATTCAATCAGTTTTGTTGGAATCATTAGTTTCTACATTGGCAAAAACACAAAATGTAGAAACCAGAAATGGTAGATTTACGTTTATTGACTTATTTTCTGGTATTGGAGGCATGCGAATTGCTTTTTCACGACAGGGTGGTGTCTGTGTATTTTCTAGTGAATGGGATCGATATGCCCAGAAAACTTATTTTGACAATTTCGATGTTCTGCCTCAAGGTGATATAACCCAGATAAATGCCCATGATATACCTGCCCACGATATACTTGTAGCAGGATTCCCTTGTCAGCCGTTTAGCATTGCTGGAGTATCCAAAAAGAATAGTTTGGGACGTGAAACTGGTTTCCAAGATAAAACACAGGGGACTCTTTTTTTTGATATTTGCCGTATATTAGAAGCTAAAAGACCCAAGGCGTTTTTATTAGAAAATGTAAAAAATTTAAAAAGTCATGATAAAGGGAATACTTGGCGTGTTATCCAAGAATCATTAAATCAATTGGGGTATGAAATTTTTTCGCAAGTAATTGATGGGCAAGGATTTGTACCTCAACATAGGGAACGAATTTTCATTGTGGGATTTGATCGCCAAAGGTATGGTAATTTTTATAATTTTCAATTTGATGTAGAAAATCAGAAACCTGAGAAAGTTCCAGTTTTGCGAGATATTTTAGATAAGGCTGTAGATAAAAAATATACCTTATCAGATAAATTGTGGGAATATTTGAGAAATTATGCCCAAAAGCATAAAGAAAAAGGAAATGGATTTGGCTATGGTATGCCTGATTTTGATGGGGTTACTCGCACATTAAGTGCAAGATATTATAAAGACGGTTCGGAAATACTCATCTATCAAGGAGAAGGAAAAAATCCCCGACGTCTAACGCCAAGGGAATGTGCCAGATTACAAGGCTATCCGGATAGTTTTAAAATTACTGTATCAGATACAAGAGCATATAAGCAGTTTGGGAATTCGGTTGTTGTTCCTTTAGTAACTGCAATTGCTGGCAGGGTTGTAGAAAAAATGGAAGAATTAGATGCGGAGGAAAATCAGGATCACAGGTGGTGAATTTGATGATATTGGATACGGAAAAAGAAACCATGAGTCAGAGGGCCATCCATTCAGTTAGAGCAGGGAAGATGGCTTTTTGTAAATTTTTAGCAGCTAATGACACGGGGCTTACTGGTGGACATCAATCTGGTATATATGTCCCTAAATCAGCTGTTAGTTTAATTTTTGATAAGCCGGGACAGCGTGGATCTAATATGAAAAGATCAGCAAAAATAATATGGCAGGGAAATTTTGAAACAGAAAGTAGTTTTACGTATTATGGATCTGGAACTAGAAATGAATATCGTATTACCCGTTTTGGTAGAGGTTTTGATCTTTTGAAACCAGAAAATACAGGATCATTAATTGTTATTGTGCGTAATGATGAGGATTATTATGAAGGTTGGGTTCTTGAAACAGAAGATGAGATTAATGAATTTCTTGATTTTTTTGGGATGTCTCCAACCGATACTGGACGATTAATCCAAGATGTTCCTCATTTTGAAAGTCAGGAAATTCAATTTGTAAGGGCAATGGATGAATTCATTTCTTCCTTAAACGGCGGTTTTCCTAAAGCCTATGATATGTCAGCTGCAGCCAGAAATATTTATAATTCTGTTTATGATCATATTGAAAATATCGTGAATAAACCAGATCAGGAACTTTTAAATTGGAAT
The DNA here is from genome assembly GCF_002287425.1 of Megasphaera sp. ASD88. NCBI lineage: Bacteria > Bacillati > Bacillota > Negativicutes > Veillonellales > Veillonellaceae > Megasphaera > Megasphaera sp. ASD88. Next base: position 31,816 of record NZ_NQXW01000025.1, read on the forward strand.
AATACTGAATATGCCCTATTCCAACGTATTGAAGAGGTACAGTATGGAGAGATTATACATAAGGGTTTTTCATCCATGCAGGAATTTGTGGGTATAGCTAACTCTGTTTTAAACAGAAGAAAAAGCAGAGCTGGAAAATCATTAGAGTTCCATTTAGAAGCGATTTTTCAAGGAAATAACTTATGTTATGAATCACAAGTAATAACAGAAGAACGAAAAAAGCCTGATTTTATTTTTCCTAGCGGTATAGCTTACCATGATCAATCTTATCCTGCAGATAAATTGATTGTTTTAGGAGCCAAAACAACGTGCAAGGACCGTTGGCGACAGGTAGTAACAGAAGCAAATCGCGTGGATATAAAATATCTTTGTACTTTACAGCAGGGAATTTCTCCGCAACAGCTTCATGAAATGAAAAGTGAACATGTAATTTTAGTTGTTCCTAAACCGTATATTCAAACTTATCCAAGAGAATATAGAGAAGATATTCTTTCATTAGCAACTTTCATACAGTTAGTAAAAGAGAAGACAGCCGATTATACAAAACATTGTTATTAAATAAAGCGAGTGGAAGCTTGTGACAGATGTATTATCAAAAGAACAAAGGCATAGAAATATGCAAAATATCCGATCTCAAAATACTAAACCGGAAATACTTCTGCGGAAAGCGTTATGGCATAAAGGTCTTCGTTATCGAAAAAATTACGCCGATTTGCCTGGAAAGCCAGATATTGTTTTGACACGGCAAAGAATTGCTATTTTTGTAGATGGCGATTTTTGGCATGCAAGAGGGTATCAAGATCGTCCGGGAGAACAAGTCGGTTCCAATAGGGAGTTTTGGATAAAGAAGTTAACCAACAATGTTGAACGTGATAAGGCTGTAAATGATGAATTAACTGAAATGGGGTGGCTCATTTTACGATTTTGGGAATCGGATGTCAAGAAAAATCTAGATGCATGTGTTGACGAAATTGTGGGATATTGCAAATAATTAAGGAAATATTTTATTGTTATTGAAAAATTTTGGTTTGTAATAAAGTTTATTTATACTAGAAATGAGGAGAAGAATGTATGCTGGTGAAATTATATCTTATCGGCAAGACATATTAACCTTCGCCTCAGAACAGTACGGCACGGAGCCGGAGTATTTATGGTCGTCTGCTCCTGAGTATGCTGTGCTGCGGCATCGGAACGGAAAGTGGTACGGTATTATCATGAATGTGCCGCAGGAGAAGCTGGGATTGTCCGGGCAGGATTGGGTTGATATTTTGAATGTAAAGTGTGAGCCTGACATGATTGGAAGCTTTCGTCAGCATGCAGGCGTTCTGCCGGCCTATCATATGAACCGAACTCATTGGCTGACGGTTCTCTTAGATGGTTCAGTGGATAGGGAAACGATTTGCTTGCTGCTCACTATGAGTTATGATTTGATTGAGCGAGGGTCGAAGAAACGAAAGCGGCTGCGTCGTGAGTTGAAGTAAACGGGCGTTGGCTGTAAACAACAGGATATCATACCATTCTTGAAGCAGTTCGGCTGGCATGGCCGGGCTGCTTTTGTCGTACTGGCGATATTTTTGATATTGCCTGATGGTGGCTGGCATGGGAAAAATGAGGTAATGTCGTCAGAGGGCAACCCGGCATATGAATCGAGAGCGGGCGTAAAGCCCCAAAAGAGAGATATTGTCTGGCTTGATGGATGATGGGATGTTGAAGCTACAAGATTGGGATACTGTGGGCTGTGACGCCCATCTATAGCCGGCGGAATGCGAGCTGGTATATGAAGCGAGGGCCTGTGTGGAAATGGCAGAAAGACTTGTTGGCTGACATGATTGCAGGCCGTGCTGAGGCCGCAGAGGCAGGAAGAAATAGTGATGGAGAACTCCTGCTATTATTGCGAAAGTGAGCCGCAGAATGACGATAGTCAAGGGGCTATCAAGGGGATAGAGGAAAAGAGTTTGCTTGTTTATTGATAGCGTAGTTAGCTGATAGATGAAAGCATGAGGGGATATGATGAAATTTGTCAGCCGCTGGTATTTGATAAGAGTCAAGATCCTTATTAACTGCCGAAAGGTATAAGGCCATGTTTGAGAACCCGGATGGCTGGCTGAGGGATTGAAGGGAAACCATTAGACCGTATTGCCGCATAGGCTAGGGAGTGAATAGATGATTTCAAAGAGGGCAAGAGCCTGTCAGCAACACCTATTGGACGGTATGGCTGAACAAGGACTGATGGGTGATTGCAATCGGTTTGTAAAAAAACGTGGCATTATTGAATACAGATAGCCGTCGACAAACAGATCATTCATATAGGCAGGCCATGTTTGAGAAACACATCCGATAGTGTTTAATAGGTTTATTGGCTGATGGATAGCTGTCACAAGGAGCATGAGGTTATGTCTGTAAAAGCTATTAGATAGATGCTGTTGCCGTATAGGCTGGATAAGTAATACGATGATTTTAAAGATCGTAAGAGCCTGTTGGCCGCACCTATTAGACGGCTATGGCTGAACAAGCTATTTGACTGATGGATGCGATTTTTTGCAAAAAATTGATAGTGCCGGAATACCCGTCGCTGTCGGTAAAAATAGTATTGCGTTGTATAGTCATGAGATTGTATGGTGTTGAATAGGGTATGCATAAAACTTATCGAATAGGAACGACGCGCTGCCATTGGCTAGTCAAGACAGGCGATATATTGTCAGGTATTCGGCGCTGCATGAGCCGTTTAAGGCCCTATTGTAGGGTTATATGTTTTGATTTACATCCATTATAAAAGTGAATTACGGCATATAGCCGGCAAGGGCCTCTGACTGCAAACGGCGTTGTTAAGCCGTTTTTAGATTGGACTATGTGAAGCTTTTTCTGTAAATAACTGCCAGGTATAGGTCTTCTATGATACAATCTAAATCATAGGAGGCTTACTATCATGGCAAGAGAAAAGAAACCGGTACATAAGGTCATTATGACCGAAGGAAAACGCAGCATTATTCAACAACTGTTTCAA
>NZ_NQXW01000026.1:0-33910 GCF_002287425.1 Megasphaera sp. ASD88
CGACAGGCATCAGGAACGGTTTGTCCGTCGGACGGTCCGGCGTCGGGATGTATTCGTCAACAGCGTCCATCAGTTTGAGGATAGACTGTTTTGCTTCTTCGTCGCCTTCGAGGGCTTTCAATGCGGAGCCTACGACGATAGGTACTTCGTCGCCGGGGAAATCGTAGGAGCTCAGGAGGTCGCGGACTTCCATTTCTACGAGTTCGATCAGTTCGGGGTCGTCAACCTGGTCGGCTTTGTTGAGGTATACGACGATAGCCGGTACGCCTACCTGGCGGGCCAACAGGATGTGTTCGCGAGTCTGAGGCATCGGGCCGTCAGCTGCGCTTACGACGAGGATTGCGCCGTCCATCTGAGCAGCGCCGGTGATCATGTTCTTAACATAGTCGGCGTGGCCCGGGCAGTCAACGTGGGCATAGTGACGTTTGTCCGTTTCGTATTCAACGTGAGCCGTGTTGATCGTAATGCCGCGTTCGCGTTCTTCCGGAGCCTTATCGATATCAGCATAGTCTTCGAATTTAGCGTAGCCTTTTTCGGACAATACTTTCGTAATAGCAGCCGTCAACGTCGTTTTGCCATGGTCAACGTGACCAATCGTGCCGATGTTAACATGGGGTTTGGTTCTTTCGTAATGTTCTTTTGCCATTTTACTGATTTCCTCCTTTAGGAAAAAATTTACCATCTATATTGTATTCTATCACACAATATCTATTTTTGCTCTGTTTTCAGAAAAAAATAGTATTGCATATAGAAATAACCTCGTAAAACGAGGTTATAAATGTGGTGGCGGCTCGGAGATTCGAACTCTGGACACTGCGGGTATGAACCGCATGCTCTAGCCAACTGAGCTAAGCCGCCATGTTTGGAGCTATTGACCGGGATTGAACCGGTGACCTTATCCTTACCAAGGATACGCTCTACCGACTGAGCTACAACAGCTTACACCGTTCAAAGCACATATACAGTTTTTCTTTACTGCCTTGCAGCAAAAATTTGGTAGCGGGGGCAGGACTTGAACCTACGACCTTCGGGTTATGAGCCCGACGAGCTACCAACTGCTCCACCCCGCGATGATATGGTGGTGGGGGAAGGATTCGAACCTTCGAAGGCAGTCGCCGGCAGATTTACAGTCTGCTCCCTTTAGCCACTCGGGAACCCCACCATACCTGGAGCCGACAATAGGACTTGAACCTACAACCTACTGATTACAAGTCAGTTGCTCTGCCAATTGAGCTATGTCGGCGTGTCCTGTCTCACAGAACGTAATTGATTATACTTGATAATCTCGATTCTGTCAAGACATTTTTCAGAAGTTTTTTTACTCTCTTCAAAAGCATTTCTTTTAAAGAAGTCTTTAAAACTGCTGACTTAGATAGTATACTATACTCTATAGAAAAAAGCAAGAGATAAATTCAAATTTTTTGGAGGATACTTCTATATGATAGACAGCACAGATATGAAACGGTTTGCCGCTGCCCTCGGCCTGGACTGCGCCGGCGTCGCCCCAGCCGATTTGCCCCGGCCGCCCTATGCCGAAGAACCGCCGTGCCCGCTGGCCGCCGGCGTAGGAGACGAACGATACGAGCCGCGCCGCATTCTCCCGTCGTGCCGTTCCGTCATCGTCGTCTTAGTTCCCTATTACACGGCCCAGACAGAACAGGCCAATCTATCCCTCTATTGCCGGAGCGCAGACTATCACGCCGTCGTCCGCGCGTATTTAGAGCAAATCGCCGCGTATCTGCAGCGGCAATATCCCGGCAGCGAGCAGCGCTGTGTCGTCGATACGTCCCCGCTGTCGGACCGCTGGCTGGCCTATCAGGCCGGCCTGGGCTTTTTCGGAGACAATCGCTGCCTCATCAACGATACGTACGGCTCCTACGTCTTTATCGGCAGCGTCCTCACGTCCCTGCCCTTCACGCCGGACCAGCCCCTGCAACAGGAATGCTCCCACTGCGGCGCCTGTCAGTCAGCCTGTCCGGGACAATGTTTTTCCGGCGGCGCTTACGATTACAGCTGCTGCAAATCGTATATTACGCAAAAAAAAGGCAGCCTTACGCTGCCAGAAATACAATGTATGGAAAAAACGCCGCTCATCTTCGGCTGCGACGTATGTCAGGAATCGTGTCCGCACAACAGCGTCGTCAAGGCGACGCCTCTTCCGGAATTTTACCAAGACCGCCTGCCGCGGCTTTCCCCTTCAGACATCGAATCGCTGTCGAATAAACAGTTTCAGCAGGCTTTCGGCGACCGGGCTTTTGCCTGGCGCGGCAAAAAAGTGCTGCTCCGCAATCTGGAATACGCGGCTAAGCAGGACGCCGCATCAACTAAAAATCGAAACGACGGCAAAGACGACGTATAACAAGACGAAGGCAGCCAAGACGGCCACGGCGGCCAGGGGCAGCAGCAGGACGGCAATACTTCGTCCCGTTCCCATGGTGTACGTTTCTTTGACGGCCCATACGTCCAATACCAAAGCCCAGACCCCTGCCGCCAGCGACACGGCCTGCACCAGCAGTTCCGGCGCGACGAATACGAAGCTGCCGGCTAAGGTCGCCAGGTTGAGGGGGATTTCCGTGAAGCAGAAGGCCGCCGCCAGGCTTTTCATAGACCCGTTTCGCCCGAGAAGGCGGGCGGCTCCATGATACAGCAAGATGCGCGCGGCAAAACAGAAGGCCGCTCCGCCGTACATAGCTATGGCCGTCCATACTGCCGTATCCTGCCACTGCACCCATACGGACACGACAGAAAGCATCACGGAAAGGGACCAGATGACGATTCCTTCGCGAAGGCGCTGCTCCGGCACGATGACAGCCAGCGTTTCTTTAGGCGATACGACGATGCCGTAGGCCAATGCTAAGGCTTCTTCAATGTAATATCTCATTGCTGCCGCCCTCCTTTCCATATCATGAGGGGGAAGGGAATCCTCTGCCCGGCTTCATACAGCCCTTCGGCCAGAGAAGGCGCCGCTATCCGGCCGGACAGCAGCTGATCCCAGGAGAAGGCGTCGTCGTACGTCACCGTCGCCACCTTGTCCGGATTGGCGTGAATCAGCGTCCCGGCATAGCCCAAGGCGTCGTAGTAATTCCCCAGCTCGTCGACGAGGCCCGCCTCCTTTGCCTGCACGCCTGTAAACACCCGGCCGTCGGCCAGGGAACGCACCTTTTCGCCGTCCATATGGCGCTGCTCGGCCACGACGGCGACAAACTGTTCGTACATATCGTCGACCATATTCTGGGTCAGCCTCCGTTCTTCCTCAGTCATTGGGCGGAAGGGTGAGAAAATATCTTTATAGGGCCCCGATTTGATTTTTTCTTCTCGTACGCCCAGCTTTTCGCTCAGGCCCTGCACATCATAATACGACATATACACGCCAATGCTTCCCGTAATCGTCGAAGGATTGGCGTATATTTTATCTCCATAAGCCGCCAGCCAGTAGGCCCCCGACGCGGCCGTATCGCCCATGGATACGACGACAGGCTTGCCTGAATCCTTCAGCTTCTGCAGCTCTGCCGCCGCTTCCTGCGTCGCCGCCGCGCTGCCGCCGGGGCTGTTGACGCGCAGCAGTACAGCCTGTACGCTGTCGTCCTGCCTGGCCTTGCGGAACTGGCGCATCAGCGCGCCCGACGTCGTCGAAGACGGGCTTCCCCAAGCCATATCGGCGTCGTCGCCGCCGACAATGGGGCCATTGACGCGGATAACGGCTACGCGCGGATCCTGATACAGCTTCCGCACGCTGTCCGAGCGGGACAGGGACCCGGCCGCGGCAACGGCAATAAACAGCACTGCCGCAACGACGCCGGCAATGCGGATTTTTTTCTTCTTTTCCATAGGGCCTCCTCTATACAAAAATAAGGGACGCAAGAGCGACGGCTCTCTATCCCTTACGTATTACAGACGGTCTTCATGGGTCGTATCCAAATTCAAGAATAAGGTATACTCGCCCTTGAAGTACAGCTTTACAGAACCGACGGGGCCGTTGCGGTGCTTGGCCAGTATGATTTCTGTAATGTGCTGATTTTCCGTTTCCTTATCATAATAATCTTCGCGATACAAGAACGACACGATATCGGCGTCCTGTTCCAGCGCGCCCGATTCGCGCAGGTCGCTGAGCATAGGCCGCTTATCCTGCCGGCTTTCTACGCTTCGGCTGAGCTGCGACAGGGCGATGAGGGGCACCTTGAGCTCCCGGGCCAGGGCCTTCAGCGAACGGGAAATTTCGGAAATTTCCTGCTGGCGGCTTTCGGAGTTGCGCCCCTGCATGAGCTGCAGGTAGTCGACGATGATCAGGTCCAGGCCGTGTTCCGCCTTGAGACGGCGAGCCTTGGAGCGCATCTCCGTCACGGAAATGCCCGGCGTGTCGTCGATATAAATGGGCGCCTGATACAATTTATCGCAGGCGTCGGTCAGCTTCGTCCACTCGTCGTCGCTGTTGAGCTGGCCTGTGCGCAGCTTCTGCGAATCGATGTGGGCGATCTGGCACAGCAGACGCTGTACGAGCTGTTCCTGAGACATTTCCAGGGAAAAGAAGGCCACGGTCTTATGCTGCTTTACGCCTACGTTCTGCGCGATATTCAAAGTAAAAGCCGTCTTCCCCATGCTCGGACGAGCCGCGACGAGGATTAAGTCCGACGGCTGCAGCCCCGACGTTAGGCGGTCTAAATCGCGAAATCCCGTAGGCAGGCCCGTAATACCCGCCTTATTTTCGTACAGCTTGGTGATCTTGTCCAGCGTTTCTTCGACGACGACGCCGACAGGCGCGAAGTCTCCCCGCCGCTTGCTCTCGGAAATCTGTAAGATACGCCGTTCGGCGTCATCCAGCAAATCCTCCGGCTCTTTCTCGCCGTCGTAAGCCTCCGAGGTCAATTCGGTGCACGTCGTAATGATATTGCGGGCCAAGGCCTTTTCCGCCACGATATTGGCGTGATATTCGATATTAGCAGCCGTCGCGACCAGGTTCGGCAGGCTGAGGACGTACTCCAGGCCGCCGACGTCGTCGAGCTTCTTCATGCGCCGCAGTTCTTCCGGCAGGGTGATGACGTCGACTTCCTTGTTGTCATGGTGCAGGTGCTCCATGGCTTCGAAAATCGTCCGGTGCACTTCCCTGTAAAAATCGCCGGGCCGCAGCTTTTCCATAGCGGCTACGACGGCGTTGTGCTCCAGCATCATCGCGCCGAGCACGGCCTGCTCCGCTTCTACGTTCTGCGGCGGAATCCGCTGCTCCATAGTATATGCACACTCCTACTTTACAAACATAACATCTAATACGTCCTGAATCGTTTCGGCGCAGCGTATATCCAAATCCAGATGGTGCTCCGGAATATCCTGCCCATTGTCTTTAGGAATGACGATAGCCTTCATGCCGGCCTGACAGGCGCCGTAGGCCTTTTCAAATACGCCGCCGACGGGCTTTACCTGCCCCCGCACGGAAATTTCGCCCGTAACGGCCACATCCTGTCGGATCGGCGTCTGCGTAATCGCCGAGATGAGGGCCGTCGTAATCGCGCAGCCTGCCGACGGGCCGTCGATGTTTCCGCCGCCGACAAAGTTGATATTGACGTCGTAATCGGACAATTCCTTGCCCGTCACGCTGCGCACCACGGCAGCGGCGTTGAACATGGAATCCTTGGCCATCGAACCGGCCGTATCGTTGAAGCGGTAATAGCCCTTGCCGGCCTCGCGGGCGGGAAAGGCTACGGCTTCGATTTCAATCGCCGAGCCTAAATACCCCGAAACGCCGAGGCCGAATATTTTCCCCACAGCCGGCACGTCGCTCGCCTTTTCCATGGCGTACGGCGTAAGGCGGCTGATCTGGGACACGCGGTGAATGTGATCCTTCGTAATGACTACGCCGTCCTTGCGGCCGGCCCGATATACGGCCAGGCCGTAGGCGTCAGCCAGAATATTGACGGCCTTGCGCCCTTCGATCGTAAAGGTGCTGATAAGGGCCGCCGCGCCGTCTTCCAAGACTGCGCCCAGCTCCCTGGCCGCATTTTCTACGATAGTCTGTATATCCGACGGCACGAGGGGCTCAAAAAAGATTTCAGCGCAGCGCGAGCGGATAGCCGGATTGATTTCCCAAGGGCTCCGCGTCGTCGCCCCGATGAGGATAAAATCGGCCGGCGCGCCTTCGGCGAACAGTTTTTTAATATACTGGGGCACGTTCGGGTCTTCTTCGTCATAATAGGCCGACTCGAACTTCACCCGCTTATCTTCTAATACCTTCAGCAGCTTGTTCAGCAGCATGGGATCCATCTCGCCGATTTCGTCGATGAACAAGATGCCGCCATGGGCCTCCGTCACCAGGCCCGGCTTGGGCTCGGGAATCCCCGTATCGGCTAAATCGCGGCGCGCGCCTTGATAAATGGGGTCGTGAACCGAGCCGATGAGGGGATTGGTCATATCGCGCGAATCCCAGCGAAGCGTCGTCCCGTCCGTTTCGACAAAGGGAGCGTCAGGTCCGAAGGGCGTAAAGGGAAGGCCTTTCGCCTCCTGCAGGACGATGCGGGCCGCCGTCGTCTTGCCTACGCCGGGAGGTCCGTACAGCAGAAGATGCTGCGGATACACGGAAGCCAGCTTGCTCTGCATCGCTTCTACAGCCCGTTCCTGGCCGACGACGGCGCTGAGCTTTTTCGGACGGACTTGCTCCATAATCGACTCGGACAGCTGTATCGTGTCGAGCTTCTGCAGCTCGGCCAGCTTGCGCTTCGTCTGCGGCGTCTCCACATCGCGCAGTTCTTCCTTGATAATCTGCATCTTGATTTCCTGCACGTATTCCTGCTGCTTTTCTTCCATCCGCTGGGAAATCTTCTTTTCCAGCCGCTCTTCCACAGCCTGGCGGGCCAGCATTTCAGCCAGCACGATTTCCAGCTCGTTCAATACGTCGATGACCTCGTCGTCCTTCGGAATGCGGTCGTACGACGCGTTTTCATATACGAGGCGCTGCAGGCCGACCAGCCGCTGCCGCGGGTCTTCCGAATGGACATAGGACAGGGCGGCGTATTTACTGGCTCTGAGCACCATCTTTTCCGCCCCTATAAGACCAGTAAAAGCGCCGTAAAGCACGTTAACCTGACGGCGGAGCTCTTCCTCCGCCGTCGGTTCCAGATACTTATGGCGCTGTAACAGTTTATCAAGCAATTCTTTCATAGTATCCCCTTACAGTTTTGCCGCAGCTTATCCTTCTACGACATGAACCTTGATGACGCTCGTAATGGTCGGATGCACGCGGATGACGACGTCGTACGTTCCCAGCGATTTAATCGGGTCCTTGATTTCGACTTTCTTTTTGTCGATGTCGACGTCGTACTGAGCCTTCGCCGCTTCGCTGATATTTTTGCCCGTAATCGCACCGAATACCTTTCCGCCTTCGCCGACCTTTACGGGAATCGTCAGCTCTACCTTCTTCAGCTGGCTGGCCAGCACGACAGCTTCATCGGACGCTACCTGGGCCTTATGCTTAGCCGCCGCCTGCTTCTGCTTCGCGTCGTTGATGTTTTCCGACGTGCCCGGCGCAGCTAATTTGCGGGGCAGCAGGAAATTGCGGCCGTAGCCTTCCGATACTTCTATGATTTCGCCTTTTTTACCCAATTTTTTTACGTCTTGCAATAATATTACTTTCATTCTTTTTCAGTCTCCTTATTTTTATTGATTACGTCCCGCAGGGCCGCCATGACGTCCTGCTGCGCTTCTTCTACGGTACGCTCTTTGAGCTGCGCGCCGGCAACGGTGCGATGGCCGCCGCCGCCCAGGGCCTCCATGACGAGCTGTACGTTAATATCTCCCTTAGAGCGGGCACTGACGCCGATATTGCCGTCAGGAAGCTCGCAGAACGTAAAGCTGGCGTTTACGTTGTCTATATTGATAAGCATATCGGCGATTTGCGCCGCTACGATCGTCGTGTTCTTCGTCCCCTTCGGGCAGGAAGCCATGGCCACGCCGTCTACGATGCGCGCCTCCGACAAGATGGCCGCCTTTTCCCGGACTGTCGTAAAATCGGAGCTGAACAGCTCCCGCACGATTTCCGGGTCAGCGCCGCTGCGGCGCAGGTAGGCCGCGGCGTCAAAGGTACGGACGCCGGTCTGGACGGCGAAGTTTTTCGTATCGACGATAATGCCGGCGTACAAGGCCGTCGCTTCGATTTTTTCCAGCTCTACGTCTTCCTGATAATACTGGAGCAGCTCCGTGACGAGTTCGCTCGTCGAAGAGCTGGACGGCTCCGTATACGTCAGGAGAGGCTTCTTGATAAAGTCGGAGCTGCGGCGGTGATGGTCGATGACGACGCGCCGTTCCGTCTGTTCGATCAAGGCCGGCGCGACGGTCATGTCCGTCCGATGGGTATCGACGATAAACAGCAGCGTCTGGCTGTTGCACAGCTCTTCCGCCGTTTCCGCCGAAATGAGCAAGTCCTTAAAGGCCGGCACGTTGAGTATCTGCGTTTCCAGGCGGCGGATGGCGTCGGTCTGCTTGCTGATGACGATGTGGACGGGCTTGCCGATGATGCGGGCCATGTGAGCCACGCCGACGGCAGCGCCGATGCTGTCGTAATCTTCCCGTTCATGCCCCATGACCAGGACGAGATCGCTCGTGTCAATGAGTTCGCGTATCGCCTGGGCGACGACGCGGGCCCGGACGCGGGTATTCTTTTCGACAGACCGGGTCTTGCCGCCGTAAAAATGAGGCGAGCCGTCTTCTTCATATACGACGACCTGGTCGCCGCCCCGTCCCAAGGCCAGATCCAGCCCGGCCTGGGCCTTGTCGGCCAGCTCGTTGAAGTTGACCATGCCCTGGGTCACGACATCCTTCGGGCAAGCCGCCACGCCCATGCTGAGCGTAACGGGAATGCGGTTGACCGTATGGATCATGCGGATTTTTTCGAGAAAGGAAAAATTGTCCTTCTTCAGTTCGTCGAGGGCCTCGCGGCTCAGGCAGGCGAAGTACTTTTCGTTGCCGTACGAACGGACGAAGGCTCCCAGCGACGTCAATTCGTCGATCAGGCAGTTGTTGACGTTTGTCCACAGCGTCGTCTGCTGGACCGACGTCATGCCCTTGGCGACTTCTTCCATGTTGTCGATTTCAATATCGCACAATACCGGCACGGAGGCAATGCAGTTCATCTTCTGCGTTTCCGTGTCCGTAATATCTTCAAAATACAAGATGAGGTAGTTGTCGTCTTCCGCCGCTTCCGTCTGCAAATACTTGTAGACGACGCGGTAATACCGCTTATCGATATGTTCGAAAAAATAGCCGAATTTTCCCCAAAATTTATCGATATTTAAATTGGGCATAATATGATCCAGCTTCTGGTCGTTGTCGATATCGCCGATCCAGTCGCGGAACACGCTGTTGGCCCAGCACAGGCTGGACTGCATGTCGACGATGGCTATGCCGATGGGCAGGTTCTGCACGGCGTAGGTCGACGCCTGGTCGACGCTTTGAGAGACGGCGTCGAAAAACTGACTGATTTCCCGGTTGCGCTCGTTCGTATTTTTCCGCGTCAGCACGTAGGCTCCGACAATCAGTATCAGCGCCAGCAGCGCTATGACCCAATTATATACGGCGATAATAATCAGCAGCAAGACCGTAATGAGGAAAAAGGGCTCCTCGTTTCGTCTTGACAGCATTTCCTTCAGCATATGACTTCCCCCTGGGCATCACATCGTATTGCGTTTCTTGCGATAATTCAAAAGCATGTCCATCAATCCGGCGGCAAAGGCCGCGTAGGAAAACACGGGCATGACAAAAAACAAAATGATAATGAGCACCTGCAACCCCGTGCTGATATGAAACCGGCGGTCGAGGAAATAAAACAGGAAGGCCAGGCCCTGAATGCATATGAAGAAAAAGGCGACTTGATTCAAGTTGACGCCAGCGATGCTGAGCCACTCGATATCCCGCGTCGTCCCCCAATATTTCATGACCAATGCCAATACATATAAGTATATCACACTGCGCGAAATTTCCCAATAACGAATCGGCAAAAAGGGCTTGATGGAAAAGCCTAAGCGAACGAGCACCAGCTGGGAAATTTTGACGTTAATATAGGCGATAACCGCCATGGCCAGGCATAAAAACATGGGAAGCATAGACGGCAGAAGACGCCGCACTTCTTCCAGCTGCATCCGCGCCTCGGCCAGCTGGATATCAGACATGCCGCTGGTTTTATACTGGGCGATCGTATCGGCGACGACCGTATCGAAGGCGCTGTAAATCGCCGCCAGCAAATTGATGTCGAGAACAATATACATAAGTGCGAGAAGAACGCCCGTGGCGGCAATGAGGGCCGCCGCTACGCAGGCCAGCATCTTGGCCGGCGCCCATTCATAGCGGAATCCGGCGCCGATAGCCAGGCCGACAGAGGCAAAGGTAATGAGCTGGGCAACTGCCGTCAGGGGATCGATGAAAATTCCCATGAGGATACCTACGACGACGCCGAGCAGCAGCGCCTGGCGCATGCCGTATTTCATATAGATAATCGTCATGGGAATAGGCATGATAAAGTACCCCACAAAGGAAAAGAAGGGCATAAAGGTGCTGAGAAGGGCCAGGATGAGCATGACAGCGGCAAAACAGCCGGCAGTTGTGAGAGGCGTAATGCGCTTTTGTTCCACTGAATCATCTCCTTTCAAGAAAGGCATATCTACCTGCATGGTAAACAGCGGAGGCGCGCTGGCCTCCGCTGTCTCCGCAGTATTGCATTATACTTCCATAATAATCGGCAAAATCATAGGCCGGCGTTTCGTCTTTTCATACAAGTACCGGCTCAGCGTATCGCGAACCTGCGACTTAATGACCGCCCATTCGCGAATGTTGCCGGCTTCGCACCGTTCGAGGACGGCGGCGACGCGGTCGTGAGCTTCGCTGATCAGCTCTTCCGAATCGCGGACGTAGACAAAGCCTCTCGATACAATATCCGGTCCGGCCAAGGCGTGGCTCGTCCCCTTCGCCAAGGTCATGACGACGATGACGACGCCTTCCATAGCTAATTGCTGGCGGTCGCGGATGACGATGTTGCCGACATCGCCGACGCCGAGGCCGTCGACAAATACGCGGCCGGCGTTGACCCGGCCGGCTTTATTGCCGGAACGGTTGGAAAATTCGAAAATCTGCCCGTTGTCGCCAATGAGGACATGATCTTTTTCGACGCCCATCTGCACCGCCAAATCGCCGTGCTGCTTCAGCATGCGGTATTCGCCGTGAACGGGAATAAAATACTTCGGCCGGATCAAATCCAGCATGAGCTTCAATTCTTCCTGGCTGGCATGGCCCGACACGTGAATCTTCTTATCCCGGCCGGCAACGACGTTGGCGCCCAGCTTCATGAGGTTGTCAATGGTCCGGCTTACTCCCATTTCGTTGCCCGGAATCGGCGTCGCCGAAATGATGACCGTATCGCCCGGCATGATGCTGACGCTGCGGTGATTGTTGGAGGCCATGCGGGATAAGCCGGCCATGGGCTCGCCCTGGCTGCCCGTCGTCAGGATCAGGACCTGGTCGTCGGGATAACGTCCCAATTCGTCGGGCTCGATGAGCACGCCGTCAGGCACGTTCAGATAGCCCAATTCGATGGCAATCTGCACGTTATTGACCATGCTGCGGCCCAATACGGTCACCTTGCGCTTAAACTGCACGGCCGTATTGATCGCCTGCTGAATACGGGAAATATTCGAAGCGAAGGTCGCCAAAATAATACGCCCTGTCGCAGCCCGGAAGGCCTTGCGGAAGGCATGGCCTACGGTTGTTTCCGATTCGGTGTAGCCCGGCCGTTCTGCGTTCGTGCTGTCCGACATAAGCAGCAGTACGCCGCGGCGGCCCAGGTCGGCAAACTTGTGGATGTCCATAGGCTGGCCATCCACCGGAGTCAGGTCGATCTTAAAGTCGCCCGTATGGACGATCGTGCCTACAGGCGTCTTAAAATACAGCGCGCTGGCATCGGGAATAGAGTGATTGGTTCGGATAAAGCCCACTTTCATGCAGCCGATCTGCACTTCGTCGCCGTGCTGCACCTCGTTCAATTTGTAATTCGTAATGTGATTTTCCTTCAATTTGCCTTCAATGAGGCCGCATACTAATTTCGTCGCGTAAACGGGCACATTTACTTCGTTGAGCAAATATGCCAAACTGCCGATATGGTCTTCGTGACCATGCGTAATGACGACGGCCCTCACCTTGTCCCTGTTTTCAATCAAATAGCTCATGTCAGGGATGACGAGGTCAATGCCAAACATATCGTCGTCAGGGAAAGACAGTCCGGCGTCAATCACGATGATGTCATTTCCGTATTGGATTACGGTCATATTCTTGCCGATTTCGCCCAAGCCGCCCAATGGAATGACCATCAGCTTTTCTTTCTTAGCCAATTTTTTTACCTCCTGTACTATGAAATTTTATCCGTTCTAACTGTGTATATTGGATTGCCCGTCGGCCTGCGCCGACCTATTCTCCCGTGCAGGCAATCGATGCCAACTGTCTTATCAAAGATGCTTGCGTTCAGATATAACGAACAATAATGGACTTACCCTTCTATCATATTTTCCGTTATTTCTCTTCCTATGTCAATAATATGACTGTAAAATTCTACAATTTAAGGAAAAATTTAGAGTGCCGCAGCCGCCGGTTCATATATTTGTCCAGTTGCCGCGGTATATCCATGCCGCACGGCACATGTGCTTATAAAAAACAGCAGGACCGCAGCGACGATACCGCATGCGGCCCTGATGCCAAAACATATGTAGATGTCTCCTTGCCGCCCTTAGGCCGCTTTTGCCGCAGCGCCGTCTTTATCGGATTCCTCCGCGTCGTCGGAGCCCGGAATCGTTCCCGGAACGGCCGCTTCCTTAACTTCTTTCGGAGCCGTCAAATCAGCGTCTTTCGGAAGGGGAGCACAGTCGATAGTCATGGATATTTCGCTGTACTTGATAAACTGTTCCATAACGGCTTTATTCGCGTCGGACGCGTCGCTTTCAGCCAACACTTCCTGCGCAACGGCGCGCATCTGCGGCGTCAAAGGCATCGTCACCTTGGAAATCCGCTTGGTCTTCGGATCGACGGTTACATTGACCGTTATGTCACCCGTTTTCTGCAGGGCCTGAAGGACCTTTGCAAAGCCTTCGGCCTGTTCTTTCTTATAGCCGTCGGCAGCCCATTTTTCCTTGTCGCCTTCGCGGTACAGGCGGCTCGCGTCATATACGACATCGTACGAATTCTTGCCGGCTGCCGTTACGGATTTCACGCCGGCCAGTACGTTGTGGTCGCCATGGAAGCGCTTGGAAATGGGATCGGCGCTCTTCAATTTGCGGGTTGCCTTTTTCCACGCGTTGTCGGCCTTCGAATCTTCATAGTAGATGTGCAGTACGTCGCCGTCCTGTTCCACATAACTGTGGACGGTCTTCGTGTTGTTCAGGACCTTCGCTACAGCTTCGCTCTTCATCTGGAAGGGTTCAGCCTGCATATCGATGGTGTTGGTCAGGGACACATTGCCCAAAAAAGGCATTTCCATATTGACCTGCAGGACGTATTCGCCTGTCGGTTCAGCCATCATATTGCGGGCCGCTTCTTCGTATACCTGCGACGGAGACGCCGCGAATGCCGCGCCGCTGGCCATAGCCAGGGCCGCGACCGTACAAAGAGCCTTTTTTACACGCATTCTTAAATTCATATTTCATTCCTCCTTGCGCAATAATAACTATTCCCGGAAAAGCCGAGGGACTGCCGGGGAATAACCTGAACACAGAAGCTACATGCCCGCCTTGCGGTACAGGCTGTAGAAATGATGGATAGGCCCGTGGCCTTTGCCAATCGGTTCGGCGTGGCTGATGCCGTCGAAGACGTACTGCTTAGCCGCCGCGACGGCGTCGGCCAGGTTCATGCCGTTCGCCAGATTGGAGGCGATGGCACTGGACAGGGAGCAGCCCGTGCCGTGAGTGCTCGTGCTTTCGACGCGGCGGCCTTTGAAATAATGGAAGCCTTCGCCGTCGTATAAGATGTCCGTCGCATCTTCTACGCGGTGGCCGCCTTTGACCAGCACGGCCTTCGCTCCTAAGGCTGCGATGTCTTTGGCCGCCTGTTCCATAGACGTAAAATCATCAATATGACGTCCCGTCAGCACTTCCGCTTCGGGAATATTCGGCGTCAGTACGTCTGCCAGGGGAATCAACTCCTCCTTCAGCGTCTGTTCTGCTTCTTCGGCCAGTAGCCGATGGCCGCTCGTCGCCACCATGACCGGGTCGACAACGACGAAGGGAGGCTTGTACTGGCGCAGCTTGCCGGCGATAATGCGTATCGTCTCGGGAACGCTGACCATACCGATTTTCACGGCGTCTACCTCTATATCTTCAAATACGGCGTCGATCTGCGATGCGATCATCTCCGGCGTCACGTCCATATATCCCCGCACGCCCTGCGTGTTCTGCGATACGACAGCCGTTATGACGTTCATGGCATAACAACCATGGGCGCAAAAGGTCTTGCAGTCCGCCGCCGCTCCGGCCCCGCCGGACGGGTCCGTCCCGGCAATCGATACTACGTGTTTCATAGGCTATACCTCCTAATTACTATCTATTATTTCTTTATCAGCTTTGCTGCCTTCGGGCTCATATACATGAGCAGCGACGCCGTGCCCCCGTTGCTGTCAAAGGGATCATAATCAAACAAGGCCATGCTGCCCGTTTTGAACTGTATATCCAGACCGGTCCATGCCTTAGTCCATTGCTCTAAATAGGGCGAATGGCCGACAATGCACACGACATCCCCGTCGCTCCCGCACAGAATATCCTTATAGACGGCGTCCAGATCACCGGCTGCAATGGCCGGATGGGTATGAAAGGCAGTATAGGGAATGCGCGTATCAAAAAACGCCGCCGTTTGACACGTGCGGATATACGGACTGGCCCACAGGACGGTAGTCCCTTCGGGCCACCACAGCCGGGCGGCGTCGAGCATTGCCGCAGCCTGCTTCTTGCCCTTTTCAATCAGTTCCCGCTTTTTATCGTCCATTCCGTCATGGTACGGCTCGGCTTTGCCATGACGCATCAAACAAACATACATGATTCGTCAATTCTCCTTTGCTCCCGCGTATTTCACTGTACATTGTTTTACGCGGCTTCTTTGAGCTCCTGCGGCTCGCCTAATTTTTATTTATTATACCATAATTCAGCACGCATATATATTGCCCTGACAAAATTGTTAAAAAGCTGTAAAAATTGGCGCCGCCTACATTTCGGCAGCGCCAATGGATGAGCTAGTTCTGTTGTTCTTTCAGCTTTTGTTTCTCTTTATACCGTTTCGTCCATTTCCAGCGATTGTGAAGCCAGAACCATTCGTCGGGATACTTGCGGATATGTGCTTCCAGACGATCGTTCAGCTGCTGCGTAACGTCATATACGATCCGCTTCTTTTCTTCCTTCGACAACGGCGTGTCGGACGTATAAGGCCGAATCGGCGGCAGCGCTTCTACGACGTAATGATAAGGTCTGTCTTCGTGAATGAAAATAGACAATATCGGATAGTTTTGTATGCCGGCCAGCTTCGCCGGGCCGTCGGCCGTCAGTGTATCCCGGCCGAACAGCTTGACCATGATGCCGGCATATCCCGGGTCCTGGTCCATGAGCAGGCCGATATAATGGCCCTTGGCCAAAAAACGTACCATGTCGCGGATGCCCGTCTTATACGTAACGTGCTGCTTCATCATCGCCCGGTATTCGTTGATAAACGTATCCGAGCCCTTATTGTCCTGCTGCTGCGCCACCGATATGAGAGGATAGCCGCTCATCGCCAAATACGCGCCGAGAAGCTCCCAGTTCCCTGCATGGGAAGCCATAAAAATCGCGCCCTCACCGCTCGCCTTGAGCTCGTCGAGATATTCTTTGCCATGAAACACGATTTTTTTATCGAGAATCTCTTTGTCATACACAGGATAGGACAGCACCTCGATGATCATACGGCCGAAGCGCGTCGTACTGGCTTTGGCGATCGCCATCGCTTCGCCGGCATCTGCCGTAAGGCCGCATTCAAGGATTTGATCCCGCGCCAAGATTTTGCGCTTCTTCGGCACAAAGGTCCAGAAAAAGGCGCCGAAAAACGCCCCCAAACCGCGGCGCATGAAAAAAGGAATATGGCAAATCAGAAAGCTGAGACATTTCATGAATGTATACATAGGCAGCCTCTTACATTCCCGCCTTTTTTTCTAATTCGGCAATTTTCTTTTCCAGAGCCTTGATCGTCTTGGCCATTTCAGGCAGACGTTTGATGTAAGCCTGCGTACGGCTCCATTCGATGTGCGGACGGACGGGGAATCCGGCGTAAACCTTATTGCCTTCCATATTTCCTGTAATCCCTGATTTTCCGGCAAATACAGCATTGTCGCCAATCGTAACGTGCCCCGTGCAGCCCGTTTGCCCGGCAAAAATAACGTGGTGGCCGACCTTCGTGCTGCCGGCAATCCCCGTCTGAGCGATAATAAAGCAATCTTCGCCGATTTCTACGTTATGGCCCAGGTGGACGAGGTTGTCGATTTTAGTTCCCGCCGCTACCTTTGTCGAACCAAGCGTCGCGTTGTCAATACACGTGCAGGCGCCGATTTCGACGTCGTCTCCGATTTCGACGTTGCCGATTTGGGGAATGCGCGTATGCTTGCCGTCTTTCGTAGCAAAGCCGAATCCTTCGCCGCCGATGACGGCGTGGGCCCGGATAACGTCGCGTTCTCCCAGAACGCAGTTTTCATGGATAACGGCGCCGGGGAAAATCGTCGTACCGTTACCAATGGAAACGTTGTCGCCAATGAACACGTAGGGATAGATGATGCAGTCTTCGCCGATCTTGACGTTCTTTCCGATAACGGCGTACGCCATAATGGCGGCATTTGCCCCTACAGACGCGCTTTCATCGACAATCGCCGTAGGATGGACGCCCGATTGTACAGACTGGCGAGGATGAAACAGCACAAGGAGCTTGGAAAAAGCCAAGCGAGGATTTTCTACGATCACCAGGGTATTGTCGCCGGCAGGCACTTCTTTTTCAACCATAACGGCGCCGGCGTGGACCTGAGGAAGATATTCCGTATAGGGGTCGACGGCGAAGGTAATATCCTGCTTCCCCGCTTCCGCCAACCCTTTAATATCCGAAATCACGGCGCTGCCGTCGCCAATCACAGTTCCGCCCAAAAATTCTGCTAATTCTTGCACTGTTTTTTCCACAATGTACACTCCTTTTTACTGCAGCTTTGCAATTAACTCATCGGTCACGTCGATGCCGCCGTTAGGCACGGCTTCTTTCACCATGACGATGCCCACTTCTTTTTCTTTAGCTATTTCGCCCAAGTTCGTCTGAATATCCGACATAAACTGCCGCTGCATGCTGGCGGCAAAAATATTCAATTCCTGCTGCGACTGCTGCTGTTTCTTTTGGAAGTCTTCAGCCGACATCGTGCTCTGCGCCTTCTGCAATTCCTCCGTTACGGACTTTTGCTTTTCTTCCGTTTTTTCTTTATATTTCTGTACGAGCGGCGCTTCCTTCCGCACCCGTTCCAAGTCGACGACGCCGACCCGGTCTTCGCCGCCGCATCCGGCAAGCATGCCGACGCACAGGGTTAACAGCGCGGCAGCCGTCAGCCGCTTCCACATTGTTTTCATCGTACAAATCCTCCTACTATCAGCCTAATCTGGCAATAATATCGTCGGTAACATCCCGCGCCGTTCCCACGCCGGCATATTCGCAGAAAATCATCTCTATGCCCTGCTCGTGCGCGACGTCGGCGGCTCTTGTCCTGATATCTGCCAGGATGGCCTCTTTGACATCTTTCATTTTCTTTTCTTTAGCCTGCAGTTTCTCTTTCCACTGCCGGTTCCACTCTTCCGGCTCCGGCCGGTCCTGCAGCGCGCTCAGCTGTGACTGGAAGGCGCTGCGGCTGTCGTCGCGGCGTTTTTCCAAATCGCCTTTTACGGTCTTGGCGTATTCTTCCAGCTCTTTCTGCGCCTTTTCCCGATACGGAGCCATTTCCTTATCGATTTCCGCCGCCGTTTCGCCGCTGATTACTACGCTAGGTTCCGCCGATTTCAGCAGCTGCGCCAGCTCCGCTTCAGCGGCCTGCCGTTCTTCCTGGCTCAAGACCAGATTTTGCAACTTCAGCTGCAAATTGACGATTTTTAGCGAATCGGCATTCGAAATCATAGGCTGTGATTTCCTCTTTTCCTGCAGTATCCGGTCGTACTGCTGCTTCAGTCCGTTATTTAACTCCTGTTCCTTCAGCAGCACCTTGGCCTGCAGCTCCTGATTCAGCGCCGCCGTCCCGGCAGCATCCACAGCAGCAAACTGCTGCGACGCAATGCCTTCTGCCGCCGCCTTATGGGAGTAGTTCCACTGCTCAAACTGATATTGGGCAACCATGGCGTTGTATTCCAGCTCCAGCCGATGATATTCGCTGTATCTGGGATGACTCATAACCACGTGCTCCAGGTCGACATAGGCATACGACGGCCCTATCTCCGATACCTGATTTCGTTGTTCCATCGCACGCCAGCCTACGACTATGCAGGCGGCTATGACGACGGCGCCGATAACTGCCGCATATATCCGCTTCATGAGATCTCCTTATTTGGACTGAGAATCGTTCAGCTGCTTCGCTACTTGATCGGTAATGTCCGTACCGCCGTACAGGACGACGCGCTTATCTACGACGAGGCTGAGGCCCTTCGTGCTGGCGACGGAACCGATAGCCGTATCGACTTTATCCTTCATGCCCTTGAAGATTTCTTCCTGCTTCTGGTTCATTTCTTCCTGCATTTTCTGGAACAGCGCCTGTTTTTGTTCGTCCGTCATGTTCGCAGACTGTTCGTCAAACTGTTTCTGCATGTCTTCGCCGGCCTGCTGAAGCTGTTTCTGTGCTTCGACGGCGTCCTGATTATCCGGCGTGATGACCTTGCTCATATCGACGACGCCGATATTGCTCGACGGCGCGGCGTTTACGGGATTCCCCATCTGCATGACGGCTAAGCCGGCAATACTGAGAACGAAGACGACGGCGATTACGCCGGAAAAAATTTTAATATTTCGTTTTTTACCCATTTCTGACATCATAACGGCATGTACTCCTTTATGTTTACAAATATCCGATGACCCTGAGCCAATTGTCATGGTCGGATATGATATATTCTAACCCGATGTATTCATGGACGCGGTAGGTCAGGCCGATTTCGTCCTCATGATTTGTCAAATCCCTGTCGAAGCGAAGCATCCATTTTTTGCCCAGATACTGGCGCACCCATACGTGGCTGCTGTCGTCGTCCGTCTCGTACTGATAACCCAGACGGGTATATTTCCCCCAGCGGTAAAAGTAGCCGGGAATGATATTCCAATCGACGGAGCTGGGCATGAATTCCACCTGCGTATACACCTCGTGATGGCCGCCGATTTTGCGGCCTAAATGGGCTTTTAAAACCGTGTCGTCGCCGCTGTTGTCATCGCGGCCGACGTCGACGTAGGCCCCGGCCTGAATATCGTAAAAATCAGTTCGGGAACACAGCTGGATCTTCATATTTTCGCCGACTTCCACGACAGGGTCAACTTTCAGCTTGTACTTGCGGATAACCCATTGGCTGTCTACGCTCCGGCGCAGGTCAGCCTGTATATCTCGTTCATGGCGGTGAACAAACGCCACGGGCAGGCCTTCCAGCCCAGCGTAGCGTTCTTCTATGTTCTTGCGGGCGCTGAGGAAAATCACTCTCGGCAGATGTTCCGCCTCGATCGCTACGTCCACATTGCGCACTACAGGCAGCTTCGGCAGCAAGTAAATTTCTACCTCTGCCCTGCGCCCTGGCGTAATGGCGATATGGGGATAAAATTCCGGCAGCTGGCTTTCCAGTTCGCTTTCCATCACCGCTTTTATCGTACCGTCCGCCCAGTCCAGGGCATCGACAGGCAGGCCGACGAGGAGATTTTCTACGATAGATGAAGCATTGCGCAAATCGCCGTCGGCCAGGCGTCGGCCCATATCGGGAAGAGCGCCGTAATCCACATGCATGGCGACGGATTGAATCGTCTCTCCCCACGGACGGATCTGCACGGCCAACGTCGTGTCCTCGCCCGGCTGAATCTGAATCGATTCCACAGTGTAGCCGATGAGGACCCGATTGACGATATCATTAATAATCCGGTTATATTCCTCGCCGTTTGCCAGCACCTCGCCGCTGTCATGGGTCAGCAGCACGTGGTTTCCTACGGTTTGAATGCTGGCCGCTATGCGCTTCTGCACCAAGGGCGGCATCTTCTCCTGCACGGAAGAGACGCTGACGCTGACATGAGCGATGGGAGCCGCCCATGCGCTGCCAACGCTGCAGCAGGCGCATACGGCTGCTCCCAAGCCCGCTCGAAGTATAGTCGATTTCATTGGTCCGACAGCATTAGAACTTGCCGCCGAAGCTGAAGTGGAACTTGCCGCCTTCATCACCTACACCGTAGTCAAGGCGAATAGGCCCGATAGGTGTCGTAACGCGGAATCCCAGACCGCCAGCTACGTGCAGCTCGTCGTTATCATGGTACCAAGGCACTTTATCCGTGCCGCCCCAGGCGTTACCGGCATCGACGAAGAATACGCCCTGTACTTTTTTAGCGATGGGATAGCGGTATTCGATGGTACCCAAGTACATCTTGTCGCCGCGGAATTCGTCGTCTTCAAAACCGCGAAGGTTATCGGCGCCGCCCAGCGTGAACAGGTCGTTGTACGGCATGTCGCCGTCGGCAATGCCGCCCATGAGGCGAACGGCGATGACGTGGGCATGGCCGACCTTGTAATACAGACGATTTTCGACGATGAACTTAAAGTAGTCGAAATCGCCGCCTAAGCCGTTGCCGGCCCAGACACCCGTAAAGGACAAGCGTTTGCCCCGCGTCGGATCGAAAACATTATCGCGGTTATCGAATACATGAGACCAGCGCAGGCTGTTCGTAGTGCCGAAGTTGTCGTCCAAATATCCGTTTGTCTTAAAGTTTAAATCGTCTCCATTGGCAGCAATACCATAATCTTTACGGTAATCATATCCGCTATTCCAATCTTTATATTTTGTTTCTTTCGTTTCCAAAGTAATGAAGTCGCTGACGTATTCACTGCGGACACGGCCGTAGGTGATATTGAAACCCCGTGTCTGGCGGTCGTAATCGGCTACTTCGTCGCCGTCTTCATTATAGTCGGTATAATCATTTTCGCGGTCAAATAAGCTGAAGCCGATGGAATCGCCCTGATCGTTGAGCCACGGATGGGTATAGGAGAAGATATAGTTTTTATTGGAATTGGTTTCGCCGCCGAATTCCCACTGGATGCTGACCTTATCGCCTGTACCGCGCAGGTTCGTTTCGCTCAGGCCCAGGATACCTACCAGGCCGTCCGAATCGGAATAGCCGGCGCCGATAGTAACGGTACCGGTCTTCTGTTCTACGACGTCAATTTCAACGATGACGTCCTGAGCGTTTTTCTGGCCCGGCAGCAGGCGAACGTTGACGTCTTCAAAGTAGCCCGTATTATAGACGCGCTGAATGCTTCGGCTGGCTACTTCGCGATTAAATACGTCGCCCTTCTTGAAGCGCAGTTCCCGGAGAATAACCTTATCCCGCGTCTTCGTATTGCCCCGCAGGGAAATATCTTCGACATGGACTTCAGAGATGCCGATGTGGAGAATCCCTTTTTCATCGAGGCTGACTTCCGATACGCGGTTCAGCATGTAGCCGGCGTTATTGTACGTCGTATTGATGGCGGCAATGTCGCGGCTGACAATCGACGTATTGAGCACCGAGCCCGGCGTAATCGTAATGAGCTTTTTGATATCGCTGTCCGAAAGGGACTTATTCCCTGTAATCTCTATGCCGTTGACGACAGGGTTCATCTGAACGGTGTAGTTCAGCTGAACCCCTTCGGGTACGTTGGTAAAGGACGGCTTAACCGTAGAAAAGATGCCCGTCGAACCGATGACGTTCAAGTCATGGCGGATATAGGCCATATTGACGGCGTCGCCGACGCGCATAGCCAATCGCGGAAGAATGTTTTCTTCGATTTTTTCATCCGGTACCGGGCTGACCGTAACAGATGTAGCCGTCTTGTTGAGGTACGGCGCGACGTCGCTGTCCGATACAAGGCTGCCATAGGGCAGGTTAACCCCGCCTTCCGGCGGAATGACGGCCATAGGATAATTGGGAACACTGGAATCTACGACGAAGTCGCCGATTCTAGCCGGGAACTGCACCGGCGTGCCCGGCAGTTTGGGAGCAGGCGCAGCCGGAGCTGCTGCAGGCTTTGCCGAAGCGCCAGGCCCTGCGGCCTGAGCCGTTCCAGCAGGAGCTGCCGTTTCCGATGCCTGCGGCGCAGCTTCATATCCTGTGCCAGGAACGGACTCAGCAGGAGCGGTTTCCTGAGAAGAAGCTTCGGCAGCCTTATGAATTTCTTCCGGCGTCTTGCCTCCAGCAATCGCCGCCAACTCTTCTTCCGTTTCATATCCGGTCAACCCCGATTGGGCCGCCGCCATCGTATCCTGCGTTGCCTTATCGGCCCGCGCCGTTATCGTCGCGTTGACGGCCATCTTTTCAGTGCCCGACATTCCCGCAGCCGAAACGACATCGGCAGCAACGACATCTTTACCTACCGGTTCATATCCCGTCGCGCCGGCAGCCGGAGCCGGCTGCGCCGCCGTTTCGTCGCTTGCCCACACCGGGCAGGTCATCATTGCGCTGGTCATCATCAAGACAAGAAGCTTCTTCTTCCGCGTATTCATACAAAACCTCCATTTAGTTATTCTTTACGTCCGTACCGCGCAGGCTATGGCGCGCATCTCGTACGGCCTGCTGTATCTGCGCGTCTGTCAGCACCTCTTTCGGCTCAGGCGCGCTGCGTTGAATCGGCGCGGCAGCTTCTGATGCCGAAGCAGGCACCGCTGCGTCATCGCGTTGTTCAAGCGAGGCTGTCGGCCTCGCCGCGGCAGCAGGCTCTGCATGAACCTGCTGCCCTGCATATGGTTCAGGCTGCGCCGACGCCTTGGCCGGTGCAGCCGGCAATTTCTCAGGAGACTGCTGTACTGCCGGTGCGGCATCCCGTACCGGCAGCGCCGTCGCGGGACTTTCCCTGGTCGCGGCATACCACAATCCAGCGGCCATGACGGCAATCCCCATAGCCGCTGCGACACGAAGTTTAGCGCGCACCTTCAAGCCGTGGCGTTTCCGCAGATTTTTCATCTCGGCCTCCGCCAGCATGAGATTCAGTTCTCCCTGGATTTCAGACTGGCGGTCAAAGGATTGCTCCGCTTTTTCCAGCCACATCTTAGCCGACCGGACATGTTCAGCTATATTATTGCCTGATTTTCCCATATGCTGCTGACTCCTTTCTGAACATACCTATAGTATCCTGGCACAGGGCCTCGTTTGTAACAGAAAAAAATCAGCAAAATTCCTATATTACACAAAAAATACTCCATAAACCTTTAGTTTTCTGCGAAAAACACCTCGGTTACTTTTTTTTGCAGTCGTGAATAAACTGGCTGAGCATGCCGCGGACGCGGCGAATCCCCCGTTTCTGCAGGCGATAGACGTAGGGCAGGCTCACGTCCATGTCGCGGGCCAGATATTTCTGCTGCTTATCCTGCAAATACACGCCCTCAAGGACAGTCTGTTCCTTCTGCGGCAGACGCTGCAGCGTCTTGGCTACGTGTTCAAACAGCAATCGGCGCCCCGTCTGCTCTGCAATATCTACGTCTTCGTCAGGAAGCATTTCCCGCAGCGTCAATCCGTTTTCATCAGGCTCGTCGATGGACAAGGACGCCATGCTGCCTTCCTTATTCAGGTAGTCAACGATTTCTCCCCGAATGCGGTGTACGGCAAACAAAGGAAAAGCCACATTGCGCCGGTAGTCAAAGCGCTCGACGGCTTCGATGAGGCCGACCGTCCCTTCCTGCACGGCGTCGGGCAGCAAATCTGCCCGGATATGCCAGCGCATCGCCTCTTTGAATACGAGAGGCTGATACTGCTCGATGAGCTTTCTGCGGCTGGCCATATCGCCGTCGTCCTTGTACGCCTTCCATAAGGCCCGCTCTTCCTCCGGCGTCAAGAGGGAAATGCGCTTTAATTCTTCTAAATATCGTTCCAGCACGCTGTCCCCTCCTGTTCCTAATAGAATGAATAGCGGTACATGCCGCCGACAAAACTGTCGTCATCGGACGTCCAGGCGTTGACGCTGAACCGGCTGCCCAAATCATACTGGGCGCCAAAGCGGTTGTCGTCGTGATTTAACCCGAAAGCTGCCGTAAGCATGAAGTTATCAAACAGATATTTGCCCATTTCGATGTTGTAATAGTTGTTGCTTACATCGCTGTGCTTGTCGCTGAAATCTAAAGACCCGTTGGTAACGGTCAGCATGTCCAGGTACAGCGCTTTTTCCAGCTCCTGCGTAATCCCCAGGCTGTTCAAAGTCATGCGGATGCCCGAACCGACGAGGGTACTCATGTCCTCACTGTTCAGGGAACTCTGCTGCTTACTGCTGCTGTTGCGCAGCGTAATCAAGGAAATGATCTGCTGCTTCGTAAGCGGCGGATCCGACCGCAGCACCAGGTCCATATTTTCTACAGGACCTCGGAGCGTCAGCAAGACGCCGTACTGGCCGACGCGCGTGTTCCCTTCGATGTCGACAGACGGCAGGAATGAACCGAACTGATTAAAGTCAGCCCGGGCTTTAGACAGGCGGAACGTCGTATTTAAGTAATAGACCGTCCCGCGCGACGCTTCGAACCGGCCCGACGGCATGGGCCATGTCGTCGATCCTCTGAAACGAGCAGAGCCATTTACCATTAAATCATATAATGCCGGATTATACAACCTTACTTTTTCCCCTAAGTTTACAGAAACGTCCAATTCCAGCTCGGGAGCGCTGGAACTATCGGAAAAGCTCAGGGGTATATCCAGGGTCGTATTCGCTATATCGATAGAACCGCTCAGCTTAGGACCTCGCCGACCTTCGCCTAAGGTAAAGGTCCCGTTCAGCGGGCCTTTAAAGTAATCGCAGTCCAAGGCCAGGCGATTCAAAAACAGATTGCCTTCATACTTCGTCAAATGCCAGCCGTCCCAGGCGGCCTGGCCTTGGACGAAAACGCTGCCCGGATCCTTGGCGCCTTCTTTGTCCATCGTCGCCGAGGCGGTTACAGAGACGTTCTGGCCGCCAAATACGATATTGCCCGTAATGTGTTCCAACGGATAGGCAACATCGCTGAACTGGATGGAACCGTCCTGCACGCTCACGCTGCCGTGTATCTGCGGCTCTGCCAGCGTACCTCCCAGCTGCAGCTCCCCTTCGACGCCGCCCTGAGCCGACTCGACGGCAGGCGTCAGGACCGCTAAAATATCCAGCCCCGTGTTGTCGAGCTTGAGCGTCACGTTCATCGGCTCGGCGCCCCGCCCGCCGTGAAGCGCGCTGACGGGTATGTCGCCGTAGGCCGCGACTTTATAGGGATCGCGGGCTAAATATGCCTGATCGATATGTATATTTCCATCGCGGATGTTCAATAAGGCAAAGCCGTTGGTGAAGGATACGCCGTTAATAGCGCCGCCGTTCAGCTGCGCCGACACGTCGGCTTCCAAATCGTCGCCCGTGCCGCCCAGGGCCGCGGCAAAATCAATGGGCGTATCGACGGCTACGTCAGTCTGTCCCAAAATATCCAGCAAGATGCGGGACGGGAAATTGCGGGCCGCCACCTGCATAGCGACGGGGCCGTGGAAGGCATAGGTCCCCTTCGCAGCCAACAGGCTGTCGCCAGTCTTCAGGGCCAGCTTATTAACCTGTACCGTTCCCTTTTCCAGGCGAATATCTATATCCGCCGGCTCGACAGCTTGTCCGGCCAGCGATGCGTCCGTAATCTGCCCTGTAATAGACGCTTTCGGATCAGACGACGTGCCTTCCAAATCAATTTGGCCGTTTATATGGCCTTCTACCTGCTGTACAGGCACGGCGGCCAGCTTCAGGATGCTGGCGATGTCGCCGTTGCGAACGCCGGTCTGTCCGCGCATCCAGCCGTCTTCCGTGCGGTACAGCAGGTTCGCATCGTACGAACCGCCGCTTTGGTCAAAGTGCAGGTCCGTCAGGCGCACCAGCTTGTCATAATACGCAAAATCACCGCGTACGTTCGTCAGCTCCATGCCGTTGATCGTAAGCGTATCAGCCCGCAGAGAGCCTCCGGCCGTCGGGTTGTCCGGCGTGCCGCCAATATGGGCGCTGACGTTGAACACGCCGCTCCGCGGCAGGCGGCTGCGCGGCATCATGCGGGAAATATCCAGTTCCTTTCCCTCAATATCCAGGTTCAAGGACTGGCCGACAGAGCCCTGTACGGATACGGACGCGTTGTACGACGAAATATCGCCGTTCGAAATATAAAGGACGCCCTGATCCAGGCGATAGTCGGCGCTGATATTTTTATATAAGTACCCGGCGTAGGAACCGCTGGTCAAGTGGAAGGTCCCCTCTGCAACCGGGTCGTCTATGGTTCCGCGAATCGACACGGTATTATCCGCCCAGCCCGTCATGGGCAAATCTCCCTGCCCAATAGCCGGCAGGAGTTTTTCCAGGCGCATGTGCTCCGTAGTCATCGTCCCGCTGACGGCTCGCGTATCTAAATCCACCGTTCCCGACAGTGTATGAACGCCGTCTTTATATCGCCAGTATGCAGCAGGGATTTCAATTTGACGGCCGACGCCGCGAAGGGTTCCGTCGATAGAATCAAAGGCCAAGTGCTGAATCGAGCCGTTCCGCCCGCTGACAGACAGTTCCCACTGCAGGTCGGGGCCGTATACATGGCCTGCAGCCGACACAGAGCCGCTCATAGGCACGGAGGCGGCAGAGCTCAGCACGTCGAGGGACACGTTTTCTGCCGTAAAGGCAATGTTCGGCGCGCCCGTATGCATATCATAGGTACCGCCGCCCCGAATCGTGCCGCCGCCGACAGCCATGTCCAAATTCGACAGGGTAATAACTCCGTCGGTGTAGGAAAAATCGGCAGAACTGCGATCCGATTCTATGCCGTTGTATGAAAGGCCGTAGGCTTCCGCTCGGCCCAATGCCTGCACCGTACCGCTCTGGAGATTGCCGGCCGCCTGGACTTCTGCCGAAACAGACCCCAATACGGAAACGGGGACCGCAGGAATCTGCGACAAGTCGACAGATGCAGCCTTCGCCTCGGCAGTGAAATCGCCCGTATCGGCATGATAAGCGCCGCGGCCCGTAATCTCGCCTCCGGCGGCATGGGCCGTTAGATTTTCTATCTGCGCCACATGGTCTGCGTAGGAAATATCCGCCGCGCCGTCGTCGAGAAGCCAGCCGTCGTAAGCGACGTTCGAAGCGGTGAGCTTGCCCTTGCCGCTTACGTCGTCGGCCGTCCCCCACAGGGTTCCCTTAAATCCGACTGTACCGGAAACGGGAGCCGGTATAAATTCAGAAAAAGCGTCCAGCGCCGCACCCGGCACGTCGACGTCTATATTGAATACAGGAGACGCGCCGTTGGTCTTCACAATGCCGTCGGCCTGAAATTCCTGGCCGTTGATCGTCCCCGATACACCTTTCAGCAGCACATCGTCCGTCCCCAGGGAAACATGGCCCGTAAGCCCGTCTACGCTGAGGCCGTACGCGGCGGCTGCGCCGTCTGCAATGTCGGCCTGCCCCGATACGAAGAGGCCGTCTTTGCCGTCGGCTACCCGCGCTTTTACATTCTCGGCAGCGCCGCCGAGAATCGTCACGTCTACGTCCTTTGGAATAAAGGGAGCGGCATACGACGCGTCGATGCGTTCGGCCTGTATCGTCATATCATATTGCCGCGCCGACGTATACGTTCCCGAAAGAATCAGGTCGTAGCCGTCCAGCGAGGCATCGGCTGTCAAGGCGATGGCCTTGGGGTATTCGGCAAAGGACACAGAGCCATCTACGTCTTCCAAAGCCACCGTTCTGCCGCTTCCATCAGGCAGCAGCACGCGCACGACGCCGTCGCTCAGGCGCACGACGCCGTAAAAATCTGCGCCCCTTTCCGTATCACTCGGTTTAATAAGGGCAGCAACATTCCACGAGCCGTCTTCATTTTCCCAGAGATGCACTACGGGCTTGTCGACGGCTACTGTATCCAGCGACGCCAATACGTTCCCATCCCATAGAGAAGGCAGTATTTTGACGGGATTGACATACACGTCGATATCTTCGCTTTCCAGCACGATCCGCCCCTTCGCGTCGCGGATAACCGGACGGGATATGGTCACCTTCCCCGTCAGGGAAATATCCATCGACGCGAAGGATAAGGTTCCGTTTAGCTTGCTATTTGCTGTTGTCGTTACGATTTCGCTCAGCTGCTGCGTTAAAGCCGGTTTTTCCATCCAAAAAGCCGCCGTGGCCGACAGAAAAAAGGCCGACGCAGCGCAGCCGGCTATCCATTTTTTCTTCACGCCGAGTCTCCCGCATGTACATATAAAAAACAAAAGTGTATGAATCTCTTTTTATTCTACCTAGGCCGGTACATAAAATCAAGAAATATATGGCGTCCTTCAAAAATTGTTTAAAACTTGTGACACGCCGTCTGTATTGCAAAGAAGGTCATAAGCCGCCGTCCCGATGGACAGCGCTTATGACCTTGCAATACGCCTGTATATAATTTATTCCGTCATGGACGGGATGACGACGCCGGACCGAACGTCTACGCCCATCGCCTGTTCCAGCTGGGCAATGCCGACGTTATAGTCGTACAGCGCCTGAATGTAGTTCGTCTGCGCCTGATTCAGGTTTAACTGCGCGTCGAGAACGTCCAGGTTGATGCCGACGCCGGCCTGATAGCGGACGCGAGCAATCTTGAAGCTTTCTTCGGCTTCAGCGACGGCAGACTGGCTGGCTTCTACGCGCTGCGCGGCGCTGCGGATGTTCAGGTAAGCCTGCTTAACGGCCAGCTGAACGGCTTCGCGGGTCTGCTGTTCCGTTTCACGGGCAGCCAGCAGGGCCTGCTTGGCTTGTTTAACGCGGGCGTTCGTCGCGCCGCCGTCAAAGAAGCTGAACGTAATGCCGCCCGTTACGCGCCATGCACTGTTGCCCGAGCCGGGGAAATCTTCGTCGCTCCAGTCGTTGCCGGCTCCGATAGATACGCTTGGCATATTGCCGGCGTTGGCGATGCCGATATTTTCTTCAGCCTGACGGACGCTCAGCGCAGCCTGCAGGACTTCCGGCCGGTATTTCATAGCGTAGTCCAAGGCTTCCTGAAGGGAAATATCGTACGATTCGAAGGGGAGATGATGGTCTACGAGCTCCAGCTTCGTCTGCAGCGGCAAGCCGAGGATGTTGTTCAGGTTCGCTTCGGCAACGGCCACGTTGTTGTCTGCCGTGACGGCGTTCGTCTTGGCGTCGGCCAGGGAGACGTTCGACGTGAGGACGTCGAGCTTGGCGACGGTGCCGACATTGTACTGGGCCGTGACGTTGTCGACGTGGCCCTGCATATTCGTGACCGCTTCATGGTATACGTCGCGCAGCTCTTCATATGCCAGCAGGCCGAAATAGCCCTGAACGGCTGAAAGCTTTGTCGCCTGTTCTACCCGCAGGATTTCTTCCTGGGCGCTGGTCTTGCCCAGCTTAGCCACGGCAATCTGTCCTTCTACGCGGCCGCCCGTATAGAGGGGAATATTGACGCTCAGGCCGTGACCGAAGGAGTTGGTAATGCTGTCCCGGTTATTCATGCCGGAGCTGCCGCTGTTTTCACGGCGCGACGCGTCGAAGGTGTAGCTGAACTGAGGCATTTTGCCGGCCCGCGCTTCATCGATGTAGTATTCGGCGCTCTTCAGGTCATAATGGGCGACCTTGATATCGCGGTTATAATCCAAGGCCATCTGCACAGTCTTGGGCAGCGTCAGCTCGACGGCCTGATCCGGAGCTACCCGGCCGATGACGATAACCGGGTCCTGCTCTTTTTTAGCGGCGCGCTTCTGCGCTTTCTTTTCCGATTCCGCTGCGATCTGGCGGGCTAATTCTTCCCGCAGGGCCGGCGTCACGTCGACAGGACGCACTTTCGCGACGCTTACCGGCGCTTTCGGCGCCGCTTCAGCCGATGCCTGGGCAGTGTCTTCCGCAAAGGCCGACGCGCCTCCCAAAGTCGTTACCATCATGGCGATGATTATCTTTCTGTACAAATTCTTATTCATCTTGGGTACCCCCGTCAATTATTTTCTATCCTTTATCATAAAACTGGAAATATGCTAAAACGCATAGTTGATGCCGTAATAATTGCCGCCGTCGCTCCTGTCCATGGGACGGGTAAACTGGCCGAATAAATAAATATCCGGCAAGATGCGGTACTGGGCCTTCACGCGGTACCGCCAGTCGTTGGGGTCGTACCCCTCCAGACTCAGGCGGAACGGCCCGTCGGCGAATAAATCGACGCCGACGCCCAAATCGCCGTTGATCAGGCCGAAGCGGCTGTCAAACCAGGAACTGCGGCGTCCAAACTGCAAGTTTAGATTCGTACCGTTGCCAATACTTTCAGCTCCGACCAAAGCGAAGGAATTGTTCCGGTACAACCTAAAATTTGCATGGGCCCCGCTTTCACTTTGCGTATCATTATACAAGAAGCCCGCTTCTCCTTCAAACTTCACGTCGCCGCTGCCGCCGAGGATATTGTTGACCTTCGTCGTGATCTCGGCCGTATTGTGCAGCGTCGTCTGAATGTCTGCCTGGCTCTGCGGATTGGTCGTCATCGTTTCCATAGAGCGGGCAATCGTATCGAAGCGTTCCGTAATATTTTTCATATTGGCGGCCATTTCCCGAACGTTGGCCGACGTGGCCCCGTCTCCGTCCAGCTGCTGCAGCGACGCGTTCATCTGCGCCGTCATCGCCGCCATATTGGCCGTAATCTGCTGAATATTCGCGGCGTTGGCCTCCATCATGGCGCTGGTCTGTCCCGTAATGGCTTCTACATTTTGAATAGAGCCGCGCATCGCCGCCTGGGTCTTGGCGTCGCCGAGGATGGCGTTGATATTTTTTATCATATCATTGGCGCCGTTGATCAGCGTGCCGGCGCTGTTCATCATGTCGTCCATGGTTTTGCCCTGGTTGCTGTTCAGGGTATCGCCGTCGGCCAGGATATTGTTTTTATCATTGCCAGGCGTAATCGCTACGATTTTTTCGCCCAGCAGGCCGTCCGTCGTAATTGCCACCCGCGAATCCTTGGGAATTTCCGTCCCTTCATCAATCCGCAGCACGATATCCACGCCGTTCCGAAGGGGCGTGACCTTTTCTACCTTGCCGACATGGACGCCTACGTAGCGTACGGAATTCCCCTGCTGCAGGCCGTTGGCGTCATGAAATACGGTGTGAACCTCGAAGCCGGGATTGCCGAATATCTCGGCGTGGGCCAAGGTGATGATGACATATGTAAATACCAGGACGCCGACAATGGTTACGAGGCCGACCTTGGCTTCCGCACTCCATCTCATAGCATCGTCTCCCTTTCCTCGGGCAGCTCGCCGCCGTAAATAAACTGCAGTACTTCCCGATCTTCTGTATGTTTAAATTCTTCCTTCGGCGCGATCAGCCTGAACCTGCCGCCCTGCAGGAAGGCTATCCTGTCTGCGGCATAAAAGGCCGACCGCATATCGTGGGTAACGAGAATCGACGTGGCTTTCAAATGCCGCTGCATGCCGACAATAAGGCGGTTAATATCCATGCTCCGCAGCGGGTCGAGCCCGGCCGTCGGTTCGTCGTATAAAATAGTCTTCGGGTCCAGGGCGATTGCCCGGGCCAGGCTGACGCGCTTTTTCATGCCGCCGGACAAATCGTTGGGCATCATGTCCTCAATGCCCTCCAATCCGACGAGGCTGAGCTTTTCCCTGACGATTGCCTGTATTTCCTCCTCGCTGCAGCGCGTACGCTGCCGCGGGCCGAAAGCCACGTTCTCCCCTACGGTCATAGAGTCGAACAACGCCGAGTATTGAAACACCATGCCCATATTCCGGCGCATTTCATTGAGCTGCTCTTCGTCGTACGGCGTAATGTCCGCGCCGTCCACAAAAATGCGGCCCCTTGTCGGCTTCTGCAGGCCGATGATCAGCCGCAGGATCGTACTTTTCCCCGAACCGCTGGCCCCTAAAATGGCCAGCGTCTCCCCGTCGCAGATGTCGAGGTCGACGCCGTCCAGGACAACCTGGCTTCCATAGGCTACGGTTACATCGCGCAAACTAATCATAGGCTCTCCTAATACAAAATAACAGACAATAGGTAATTGCATATAAAGATAAAAATAATGGACGTGACGACAGACTTAGTCGTCGCCTGGCCTACGCCCTCTGCGCCGCTCTTGGCGTGCATGCCTTCATAGCAGGCAATCAGGGCGATAATGCCGCCGAAAAACATGGCCTTGATCAGGCCGTATACGATGTCTCCTACCTCGGTAAACAGCTCGACGGAATTCATATACGTAAAATGAGTCAGGCCGGCGCCAAAGGTCGCTACGGCGTAGCCTCCGGCCGTACCGATGACATACCCGTAAAACGACAGGATCGGCACCATGATGACGCAGGCGACGAAACGGGGTACGACGAGGTAGGCAATCGGATTGACAGCCATGCAGCGCAGGGCGTCGATTTGCTCCGTAACCTTCATCGTGCCCAGCTCGGCCGTCATGGCCGCACCTACGCGGCCGGCGACGACGACGCCGGTCAGAATCGGCCCCAGCTCGCGGCCCATGGCGATAGACATGACGCCGCCCAAGGTAGACTGGGCGCCGTACCGCAGCAGGATATCCACGATCTGCAGGGTCATGACCATGCCGGCAAAGAGAAGGGTCAGGCTGACGATGGGCAGGGAATTGACCCCCAGATGAGCCATCTGCGCAACCGTCAGGCCGCGCTGAATTTTGGGAAGCTGTCTCAGGGTTTGGATGAATAAAATAGCTAGAACGCCGACCTGTTCAAAGATATGAAGGGTAAAGCGCCCTACTCTCTCCAATGCCTCCTGCACCGACAACCACTCCTCTCCGGCTTCGATTTCTCCGTCTATTTTACTATACCATCAATAATGGGCCGCTGTAAAACGAGAAACGAGAATTGTTAAAAAATTGTTAGAAAACTGAAAAAACCTTTTGAGTTTTCTTATAAATAAGATAATAGCATTTTATCCTGCAAATGGCAAGAAAAAAGATGGCTCCGTCCCGTCCCGCCAAAAACAGATGTGGTATAATACATACAGACAAGTATAGTTATATTTCTATATAAAAGGAGCGATACGCATGAACGAAACAATACAAACCTTAATTTCCCGCCGCAGCATCCGCAAATACAAAGCGGAACAAATTCCCGAAAGCGACTTGCAGCAAATCCTGGAAGCAGGCATGTACGCCGCCAGCGGCATGGGCATCCAGCCCGTCACGATGGTCGTCGTACAGGACAAGGAAACGATTGCTAAATTAACCGCCATGAACGCTAAGATCATGGGAACGGACAGCGACCCCATGTACGGTGCGCCGACCATCGTCGTCGTGTTGGCCGACATGGAAAAATCGGCCAACGCCTGGTCCGACGGCTGCCTGGTCATGGGCAACCTCATGAACGCCGCCGCTTCCTTAGGCATCGGCTCGTGCTGGATCAACCGGGCCAAAGAAGAATTTGAATCGGCCGAAGGCAAAGCGCTGCTCCGCCAGTGGAACCTGCCGGAACACCTCGTAGGAGTCGGCCACTGCATCCTCGGCTACGCCGACGGCCCTGTGCCGGCAGCAAAACCGCGCAAGGCCGACTTCGTAACTTACGTCCGCTAATTTCATACCGGGCGAATTGTCAAGCTAAGTGCAACTTTTTAGAGTAATGTACTTCGTATGGCGTTTTGTATCCTAAACATTTTCGGGGACGGCGATTTAGTTCTGCAAAAACAGCTTGCACATAGGCTTCTGGAACG
>NZ_NQXW01000027.1:0-29893 GCF_002287425.1 Megasphaera sp. ASD88
GCCACAATGGCCTGCTGAGGGATTTCATCCCAAAGGGCATGTCCATGGAGCGGTTCTCTGATGAGGATATCCTGAACATGGCAGATACGCTGAACCAACGCCCACGGCGTGTTTTGGGCTACCATACGCCGTCAGAGCTATTTGATGCATTCCTCGATGAAGTTTATGCTAGTGAGTGTATTTCCTGATTATGGTTGTTCAAATTCAACTTGCAATTTACCATAAAAATATATTGGTCTAATACCTCATAAATAGAAGCCTGCAAATCATATATCTCCTATTATCGTGTCTATTAGACGCAAAAAAATCTCAGAAATCTTAATATACTAAGACTTCTGAGATTTAATAAACCCAACATTAAATTATTATTCCCACTCAATCGTCGCGGGCGGTTTACTCGTAATATCGTACACGATACGGTTGATGTGGTCTACTTCATTTACGATGCGGCTGGAGATTTTATCCAATACGTCGTAGGGGATTCTGGCCCAGTCGGCGGTCATGAAATCCGTCGTCGTGACGCCGCGGAGGGCTAAGGTATAGTCGTAGGTGCGGAAGTCGCCCATAACGCCGACGGTGCGGTTGCTCGTGAGGACGGCAAAGTACTGGTTAATGGAACGCTGCAGTCCGGCGTTAGCAATTTCTTCGCGGAAGATAGCATCGGCGTCGCGGAGGATGGCGAGTTTTTCCTTCGTGATTTCGCCCATGACGCGGATAGCCAGGCCCGGTCCCGGGAAGGGCTGACGCCATACGAGGTAATCAGGAAGTCCCAGTTCTTCGCCCAGTTCGCGGACTTCGTCCTTAAAGAGGTTGCGCAGCGGTTCAATAAGGCCTTTGAAATCGACGACTGCCGGCAGGCCGCCTACGTTGTGGTGGCTCTTGATGACAGCGGCGTCACCGGCGCCCGATTCGATGACATCAGGGTAAATCGTACCCTGCGCCAGGAAGTCGACAGCGCCGATTTTACGGCCTTCGTCTTCAAATACGCGGATAAATTCTTCGCCGATAATCTTGCGCTTCCGTTCCGGTTCGCTGACGCCGGCCAGCTTCGACAGGAAGCGTTCCGACGCGTCAACGCGGATAAAATTCATGCCCGAGCCTTGGAAAGCCGCTTCGACTTCGTCGCCTTCGTTTTTACGCATGAGGCCGTGGTCCACAAAGATGCAGGTCAGCTGGCTGCCTACGGCTTTAGAAATAAGGGCCGCCGCAACGGAGCTGTCTACGCCGCCCGACAGGGCCAGTACGACCTTGCCGTCACCGACGGTCTGCTTGATCGTTTCGATAGCCGTCTTGGCATAGTTGGCCATCGTCCAGGTACCGGTGCAGCCGCAGACTTCAAAGAGGAAATTGTGAAGCATTTCCTTGCCGTGTTCCGAATGGAGCACTTCCGGATGGTACTGCATGGCGTAGAGCTTTTTCGCCGGGTTCTGCATAGCCGCTACGGGGCAGTTATCCGTATGGGCGACGATTTCAAAGCCTTCGGGAATGTCCGATACATAGTCCGTATGGCTCATCCATACGATTTCTTTTTCCTGCAGGCCTTTAAACAACGGGGAAGACGTGTTGACGGTAACCGGCGTCTTGCCGAATTCGCGCATTTCCGCAGACTGCACCTTGCCGCCCAGGGTCTGAGCCATAAACTGCATGCCGTAGCACAGGCCGAGGACAGGGATTCCTAAGTGAAATACTTCTTCTTCAATCTTCGGCGCATTGTCCTCATACACGCTGGCCGGGCCGCCTGTAAAGATAATGCCCTGAGGCTGCATTTCCTTTATTTTTGCCAGAGCCTTCTGATACGGGTATACTTCGCAGTACACGTGGTTTTCACGGACGCGGCGCGCAATAAGCTGATTATACTGACCGCCAAAATCGACAACAATAACGAGTTCTTTGTTATCCATTTCTTCCTCCTCATTTACGATAAAATCTCCCAAGCTGCAGTGCAGTCATGGTTTTATGATTCTGTTATTATATCATGAATGGACGCGCAGAAAAAGAGGCAACCAGAGAAGATACGTCAAAAAAGCAGTCCGGCAGAGCATCTCCTGTCTGCCGGACTGCTTTTTGCGTATCTCCGATATTACTTATTTTCTTCCGAAGCGCCGTATTCCTTGTACAATTCATCCAAAATATTATACCGCGTGACAATTCCCACGACGCGGCGGCCGTCTACGATGGGAATGACCTTCAAATGTTCCGCTACCATGACGCCGGCCAGCTGTTCTACATCGGCGTCGGGAGCCGCGATGATGACGTTCTTGGTCATCATTTCCTTTGCCGTGCAGGCCATCAGCTTTTTAAAGCCCTTGTCGTACTCGCTGATGCCGTTGTAATAAATGCTGGCTCCCAGTAAGTTGACGTAGTGAGGAACGTGAGGCTTGATTTTTTTGTACAGCAAATCTGCGTCGGTAATGATGCCGATAAGCTGCTCTTCTTCGTCTACGATAGGAATCGCCGCCACCTTATTTTTTACAAACATGTGGACCAAACTGAAGACGGACGTAGACGGACTTGCCGTCACAAAATTCTTTTCCATGATATCAGACGCAGTACGTTCTTCCATAAGCTCAACCCCTTTTTCCGATGTAATGCCAACCATATCCTAGCTTACAAATCGAGTATGTATAAATGCTATATGATATATCGTATATAATAAGTATTACACATACGCAAGGGAAATTCCTGCTTGACAAGGAAATTTTTTACTCGCCTTTACCAATGATAGGGCTCATGGCGCTGAATTTTGACAGCCCGATAAATTTGCTCCAGCAAAATCATACGGATCATCTGGTGCGTCAGCGTAATGCGCCCAAAGGATATGCGGCTGTCGGCGCGGCGGCGCACGCCGTCGGACAACCCGAAGGGACCGCCGATGATGAAGGTCAGCTCGCTGCATCCATGCAAGGCTATTTCGGAGAATTTCGCCGCCATGTCTTCCGACGAAATCAGCGTCCCCTGCACGTCCAGCACGAATACGTACGATCCCTGGCGGACGTGGCGCAGCATTTTTTCTCCTTCCTTCTCCAATACCTGCCGCTTTTGGGCATCCGAGGGATTATCAGGCATCTTTTCTTCCGGAAGCGCCGTGATTTCTACCTGTCCGTACGGCCGCAGCCGCTTGAGAAATTCATCGATGCCCGCCGTCAGGTACTTCTCTTTTATTTTTCCAATAGTAATAATGTGATATTTCATTAGCCTTCTTCATTCCCCGGACTTGCCTGCAAGACGACCGTCGCCGTCTGTTCCGATTGGCCGCGCATGTAGGTAATGGAAACAGACTCGCCGACCTGGCAGCTGTCCAGCACATTCTGCAGCACTGTAAAATCTTTGACTCTTGTGGCATTAATCGACAGGATGATATCGCCGCGGCTGATGTCGGCCTGATCCAGCGGGCCACCGGGCACTACTTTATAGACGAAAATCCCTTCTACGTCAATTTTCATGCCGAAGCGGGCTGCCATCTGCTGATCCAGCCCGTACAAGCCGAGATAGGGCCGGACGACCTTGCCGTTTTTAATCAGCGCGTCGAGGATCGGCCGGGCCGCATTGATGGGAATGGCAAAGCCCAGGCCTTCTACGCCTTCTTTGGAAATCTTCGCGCTGTTGATGCCGATGACCTTGCCGTCGGCGTCGACCAGCGCGCCGCCGGAATTGCCCGGGTTAATGGCCGCGTCGGTCTGAATCAGCTTCATGCTTTGCCCTTCAGCGCCCAGGGTCCGATTCATCGAGCTGATGACGCCGGCCGTAACGGTGCCCTGAAATTCCAGTCCCAAGGGATTGCCGATGGCGATGGCCGGCTCGCCGACCTGCAGGGCATCGCTGTCGCCGAATTCTGCGACGGGCAGGTTATCCACATTGATCTTGACGACGGCCAAATCGGTCTTTTCATCGCGGCCGACGACCGTGCCCTCCGTGCTCTGCCCGTCGGCCAGCGATACGATGACGGTCTTGCTGTTGCCTACGACGTGCTGATTCGTAGCGATATAGCCGGCTTTATCAAAAATAATGCCGGAGCCGACGCCTTCGCCGACCAGGACGCGGCGGTTGAAAATATCGCGGTCATAGACCTTCGTCGTAATGCCGACGACAGCGGGCGACACCTTTTTCGCTGCCCGTACGACGGCCGTATTGCGGGCATCGGAAATATCGCCGGACGGGGCCGGCTCGGCCAGCTGCTCTATCGTTCCCTGGTACGTGCGGTTGGGGGCGAAGAAAACGTCGTGAATTTTAAATCCGCCGGCGACACCGACGGCAATCAGTATGATCCCTACGGCGGCGGTTAGCATGTGTTTGCGCTGCATCAGGCATTACCTCCTTCTTGAAAGCGGACATGGCCGTTTTGACAGGCCAGG
Organism: Megasphaera sp. ASD88; assembly: GCF_002287425.1. Taxonomy (NCBI): domain Bacteria; kingdom Bacillati; phylum Bacillota; class Negativicutes; order Veillonellales; family Veillonellaceae; genus Megasphaera; species Megasphaera sp. ASD88. The sequence goes on from NZ_NQXW01000027.1 coordinate 4,353, forward strand.
CGCAGCAATATATCCTGTCCGACGACGCGGCCGCCCCGGCTGAGCACGGTCCGTACCGTGTGCAGGGACAGGGCGGGCGTATTATTTTTTTCACTGCGATGCGCCAGCAGTACCTTCATCAGCCCTTTCGAGGGGATACGGGCCAGAAATTCCGCCGCATCGCGGTTGGACAGATGGCCCCACCGGCTCAAGATGCGGTTCTGCAAGGCGTAGGGATAAGGCCCGTTTTTCAGCATTTCCTCATCGTGATTGGCTTCTAAAATTAAGATATCCGAATAGGCCGCTGCCAGCTCCACGTCATGGCTGATATATCCCAAGTCCGTAGCCAGGGTAATCTTGCTGTCGCCGTGATAAATCGTATAGCCTACGGGGCGGGCTGCGTCGTGGGAAATCAAAAACGGCACGATTTGTATTTCTTTCAAGCCCACGCGGCGAGGCAGGCGGACAAACCGGCCGGCATATTCGCCGGCTTTTCTGCCCAGGCAGCTCCACGTCTCCCGCGTCGTATACACGGGAATATCCGTCTTTTTCAGCAGCGTCGCCAGGCCGTTTACGTGGTCGGCATGCTCGTGGGTAATAAAGACGGCGTCCAGCTCGGACAGGGAGCATCCATACGCTTTTAATCCCTTTTCGATGCGGCGGCAGCTGATGCCTGCGTCGATAAGTATTTTCGTATGGCCGCAGCGGATAAACGCGGCGTTTCCCTTGCTCCCGCTGGCCAGCATGCTGACTAAGCAGTCTCTGTGGCGCGCTTCACCGCCCATGACCGGAATATCCTCCCGCTGCCCTTCCGCCGGCAGGACGGCGCATCCGGCCCGCTGCCTGGCCCGCCCGATTGACGCGGCCAGCTGTTCCAAGCGAAGCTCGCTTTCCGTCATAGATTTCCCCCCTTGTAGTCCTTCTCTTCGTGCTATTATAGCATAGGTTTGGCAAAAAAAAACCATCGTATCGGAATTTCTCCTTAACGATGGCGTATTTGGTGGGCCTAGGTGGACTTGAACCACCGACCTCACGCTTATCAGGCGTGCGCTCTAACCAGCTGAGCTATAGGCCCATGACGTATTTAGTATACCATACAGTTGTCAAATGTCAAGATAATGGTGGGCCTAGGTGGACTTGAACCACCGACCTCACGCTTATCAGGCGTGCGCTCTAACCAGCTGAGCTATAGGCCCATATCTTTGTGACTTGCTTAGTATACCACATTTCACCGAAGTGTCAAGATTTTTCCGCAAATTCTTTTAAAATTTCTGTTTCCTTATGGATTTCCCCCTTGCCGGCACGTTTTGCTGGCAAGGGGGAAAACAAATTAACGTCTCGTCTTAGGCATAGCTTTCTATCAAGGTCTTGAAGGCCGCGAAGGAGCGCCTGATCATATCGGGGTCTACGCAGTAGGAAATGCGGACGTAACCGGGGCAGCCGAAGCTGTCGGCCGGTACGATGAGCAGGTTGAGCTTCTTGGCCTTTTCGGAAAAGGCGTTGGCGTCGGGTTCCGGCGATTTGACAAACAAGTAGAAGGCGCCGCTGGGATAGACGCATTCGTAGCCCATCTCCTTTAGCCCGTTGTACAGCAGCTTGCGGTTTTCGTCGTATATATTCATATCCGACAGCTTGCCCATGCATTTCAGCACGACGTCCTGAAACAGATGAGGCGCGCAGACGAAGCCCATCGCCCGGCCGGCGCCGCACACCGCCGTATACACGGCCTTGGCATCGGCAGCGCAGTCCGGCACGAGGATGTAGCCGATGCGTTCGCCCGGCAGCGACAAGGACTTGCTGTAGGAATAGCAGATAATCGTATTGGCGTAGAATTTCGGCACGTACAAAATCGGCAGGCCGTCGTAAATGATTTCGCGGTACGGTTCGTCGGAAATCAAATAAATAGGATGGCCTATATCAGCCGATTTTTTCGTCAGCAAGGCTGCCAGCTTCGCATACGTGTCGGCCGAATACACCGTGCCGGCCGGATTGTTCGGCGAGTTGACAATAATCGCCCGCGTATGAGGCGTAATGGCCTGTTCCATCGCTTCCAATGAAATCTGGAAATGCTCCGTATCAGGAGGCAGCACGACCTCTTTCGCTCCGGCGTTATGAATGAAGACAGTATATTCCGGAAAAAACGGAGCCACGACGATTACCTCGTCTTCCGGACTTTCGACGAGGGCTTTCAGCGTGACCGTCAGGGACGCCGCCGCGCCGCAGGTCATATAAAAATTATCGGCCGAAACGCCGGCGTCGTAGGTTTGATTCATGTAGTCGGCCAGGCCGCGGCGTACCGCCAAATCGCCGGCAGCAGCCGTATAGCCGTGCACGTCGACGGACTGGCGGGTCGCGACGATTTCTTCAATCGCTTCCTTGACGCACGCCGGAGCCGGAACCGTCGGATTTCCAATGCTGAAGTCAAAGACGTTTTCCCTGCCGACGACGGCCGCCTGTTCCTGCCCGTAGGCAAACAAATCGCGGATGACCGAAGCCTGCGAGCCCAAGGCGTACATTTCTTTTGATGGCATAATCATCAACCCCTTTTTCGTAATGGTTTTATTATACCACAACTCGTGAGTGTATACGGCAACGTATCGTAAAAAATTAGGCGTACGAGGCGAGAGTCCGTAAACTATTTCAAAGAAACGCAAAAATTTTCTTCTCTGCGATTTGAAAAGGCCTGCGTCTTGTGGCATAATAAGATGTTCCAACATATATTATCATCAGGAGGTCTCTATATGAAGAAATTGAACCCTTACGTGTATTTATTTACGATGGGTCATTTTTCCGTAGACTGGTCACAAGGCGCTATCCCCGCCCTGCTGCCGTATTTTATCGCAACGTATAATCTCAGCTATCAGGACGCGGCGACGCTCATCTTCGCCAACATGCTGTTATCCTCTATTTCCCAGCCCATTTTCGGCTATTATTCCGACAAGATATCCAAGCCCTGGTTCGTCCCTCTCGGGCCGGTCCTCTGCGGCATCTGCATCACTCTGCTGGGAATTACGGACAATTACTGGCTCATCTTCCTCTGCTCCATGTTCTGCGGCTTCGGCTCCTCTATTTATCATCCCGAAGCGGCGCGCATGGTCAATAAGATTTCCGGCCCCTTAAAAGGCCAGGCTATGGGAAGCTTTTCCGTCGGCGGCAACGCCGGCTTTGCCGTCGGGCCTATCGTCGCCGGCTTCTGCGCTTATACCTTCCACATTTACGGATTGGTCATATTCGGCCTTATCAATTTCATCATCGCCGCGCTGATTTATCATTTCATGCCGAAGGTGCTCCTTCAGGTAAGCGACGCCGACATCGCCGAAACAAAGGCCCATCCGAACGAAGAAAAGCACAACGACTGGCGCTCGTTCAGCAAGCTTACCGTCGTCATCTTCGTCCGTTCCATCGGCTTTACCCTCTGCAATACCTTTATCCCTATCTATTGGATTCACGTCCTGCAGGCTTCGCCGTCCCAAGGCAGCTTCGCCTTGTCCATACTATTTTTCATGGGCGTAGTCATCACCTTTATCGGCGGCATTCTGGCCGACCGCTTCGGCTTTATCCGCATCATGCGGGGCTCCTTCCTCATCATGGTGCCGGCCATGTTCTTCTTCGTCAACAGCACCGATTTATGGCTGTCGACGCTGCTCCTCATCCCCGTGGCCTTCTCCCTCTTCGCCCCGTACAGCCCTATCGTCATTTTGGGGCAAACCTTTTTGGGCAAAAACGTCGGCTTCGCCTCCGGCGTCACCCTGGGCCTGAGCACGACAATGGGCGGCCTCTTCTCTCCCCTCGTCGGCTGGGGAGCCGACACGTGGGGCCTGACCTCGGCCCTGCAGGTATTATGGGTCTGCGCACTCATCGGCGCGATCTTCACTTTCCTCGTTCCCACGCCGGAGCAATGGAAGCAAAACGGCATGAAGTAAGGAAAACCGATGCCAGATACAGCAAAGCCCCTCGACGCTATCCACGCGCTGAGGGGCTTTTTGAATACGCAGACGACAAGCTGTCAGGCTTTCAGCTGCTTAATGAACCATGCGTAGGCTACGCAGAGAATCGCCGCCGTGACGGCCCAGCTGACGGGAAATACCATCATGAGCGTCGCAAAATCAGGTTCCCAGGCAAAGACGGTATACACCCAGGTCACGCGGGTGCCGCAGATGCCGAAGAGGGTAATCAGCGCCGGTATGAGCGAGCTGCCGTAGCCGCGCATCGCTCCGGACAACACTTCGATGACGGCGTTGATAAATTCCAGGCCGGCCACGTATTTCAGGCGGATAAAGCCCAAGGCGACGACCGTACTGTCGTCGCTGAAAATATGCAGCAAGGGCACGCCGAACAGGATCAGCAGGGCGCAAATACAGGCCGTCAGCAGCAGGTCCTGAAACAGGCACCACTTCATCGCCTGTTTGCACCGTCTTATGTTCCGGGCCCCGTAATTCTGGCTGACGAAGGTCGTGCAGACCTGTCCGAAGGCGTTGATCAGGAAGAAGGTAAAGATTTCCAGGTTGAAGGCCGCCGCCGACGCCGCCATGACGTCGGGCCCCAATTCATTGATAGCCGACTGGATGCACAGGTTGGACAAAGCGAAGACCATGCCCTGCATCCCTGCAGGCAGGCCGATGCGTAGCATAGGCAGGAGAATCCGTTTATCCACATGAAACTCCGTCAGGCGGACGCGGATTTCCGTCTGGCTGCGGCACAGGAAATAAAACAGCATGGCCGAACTCAGGGCCGTCGCGACGATCGTGCCGATTGCCACGCCTTCAACGGACATATCCAGGACGAGGATGAAAAATAAATTCAGGCAAAATTTAGTAATGCCCGACGCAATCAGGCAATACAGGGGCGTGCGCGTATCGCCCTGGCTGCGGAAAATCGACGATTCGAAATTATACAGCAGGATAAACGGCATGGCCAGCCAAAAAACGCGCAGATACAAGACGGCCAGATCGAAAATTTCTTCCGGCACCGATAAGAGGCGCAGCAGCGGCTCGACCAGGAGCTCGCCTGCGACGGCCATGGCGACGCCACATCCCAGGGCGACGAGGATAGCCGTGTGGACGGCGGCGTGGACGCCCTGGATATTCTTCTTGCCGATAAAACGGGCGATGATGACGTTCGCTCCCAGCGATATGCCGATAAACAGGCTCAGCACCATGCCGATGATCGGGCTGTTGCTGCCGACGGCCGCCATGGCTTCCTTGCCGACAAACTGGCCGAGCATGGCGATGTCGGCGGCGTTGAACAGCTGCTGCATGATGCCTGTAAAGGCGAAGGGCAAGGCCACGACGAGGATCTTATCCCACAGCGAGCCTTCGAGCATGTTGACGCTTCTCGTATTGTTCTTTCTATTCATATTGCCGCACACCTGACCTTACGGATGAAACAGAGCCCTCCGCAGCACACCGCTATGCCCGCAGATGCTTGACAAACCATTGATACGCTGCGATGAGAATGACTGCCGAGACGCCCCAACTGATAGGAAAGACCATCATCAGCGTTTCAAAATCAGGCTCCCAGGAAAAGACCGTGTATACCCAGGCAATGCGGGTGCCGCAGATGCCGAACAGCGTGATGAGAGCCGGTATGAGCGAGCTGCCGTAGCCGCGCATGGCCCCGGAAAATACGTCGATAAGCGACTCGATGACCTCCAGGCAGCCGACGTAGGTCACCCGTATCATGCCGTAGGCAATGACGGCGGCGTCGCTGTTGAAAATACTTAAAATCGGTATGCCGAAGGCGTACACGAAAGCCCCGCAGGCTACACCGATGATAATATCCTGTACAAGGCACCATTTCAGCACCTGCTTGCACCGGTCCAGCTTGCGGGCGCCGTAATTCTGGCTGACAAAGGTCGTGCAAACCTGTCCGAAGGCGTTGACGATGAAAAAGATGAAAATTTCTACGTTGAACGCCGCTGCCGAGGCGGCCATGACGTCGGGACCCAGGCCGTTGATCGCCGACTGGATGCACAGATTCGACAAGGCGAAGACCATGCCCTGCACGCCTGCCGGCAGGCCGATGCGCAGCATGGGCATGAGTATCCGCTTGTCTACGTGGAAATCCTGCAGATGGACGCGGATATCCGTCGTGCTGCGGCACAGGAAATAAAAGAGCAGTCCCGAGCTGATCGTGCTGGCAACGACCGTACCGATGGCCACGCCTTCGACAGACATGTCGAGGATGAGGATAAAAAAGAGATTCAAAAAGAATTTGACTACGCCGGAAACGATCAGGCAGTACAAGGGCGTCCGCGTATCTCCCTGGCTGCGGAAAATCGACGATTCGAAGTTATACAGCAGGATGACCGGCATGCCTAAGAGAAAAATCCGCAGGTACAGCACGGACATATCGAAAATTTCATCGGGCACCGACAAGGCCCGCAGCAGGGGAGCCGCCGCGATTTCCCCCAGAATCGTCATGACTACGCCGCTTCCCAGGGCCACGAGTATGGCCGTGTGGACAGCAGCATGGACGCCGTGGATATTTTTCTTGCCGATAAACCGGGCGATGACGACGTTTGCCCCCAGGGACACGCCGATAAACAAGCTCAGCACCATGGCGATAATCGGGCTGTTGCTGCCGACGGCCGCCATAGCCTCCTTTCCGACAAACTGGCCGAGCATGGCGATGTCGGCGGCGTTAAACAGCTGCTGCATAATGCCTGTAAAGGCGAAGGGCAAGGCTACGATGAGGATTTTATCCCACAGCGAGCCTTCCAGCATATTCACTTTTCTTGTTCGTTTTTCTTGTTTGATTTGTTCCATATCAACTTAATTATGCACATTAAAGTATACTCTCGTCAATACAAAAATGACCGGCAGACGTTGCATTTTCTGTCTGCCGGTCGTTCTTATGCGGTTAATAAATGATTTACGCTTCCAGCCCCAAGCGGTACAAGCGGTTGGCGTTGTCGAAAAAGACGGCCTGCCAATACTGCTCGGGAATAAAGGCTTTGACAAAGGCCACGTAATCGCCTAAATTGGCCAACGGCCAGTCCGTGCCGAACAGGACGCTGTCGTAGCGGTTCAAATAGCACAGCCAGTCGCGCAGCATCGAAATATAACCTTCCTTGGCCTTCAAAAAGCCGTTCATGTCGTGAATCTTTCCCTCAAGCAGCCCCGACAAGTCGACGGCGACGTTGCGGTTCTTTTCCAGCACGGCGATGGCGTCCTGCAGGAACGGATTGCCGATATGGCACATGACGAACTGCACGTCCGGATGCCTGACGGCCGCCTCGTCGAGCGTGAGAGGATGACTGTATTTGAGCAGGGCGTTGGCCGTCGCCGTAAGGCCCGTGTGAACGGCTACGGGCTTGTCGTATCTCTTCGCCAGCTCATATACGGGGTCGTATACGGGATCGTAAATATAGACGTGATTATACCCCGGGTAGAGCTTGATGCCGCAGCACTGCTTCCGCTTCAGGTTTTCTTCAATCAACGGGAGGGATTCCTCGATATGGTCGTTGCAGCCGCTGCTGTCAAGGCCGATGCAGTAGCTCATGAATTCGGGATAAACGTGCCCCTCCGGGTCCAGCGTCCCGTTGCCCATGACGACGCCGTGAACGTAATGGTATTGGGCATAGGCCTGCCGCAGGTGCTCGGCCGAGTTGACGTGGCCCGCTGCCAGTGCCAGCTCGTTAAAGCCCTTGAAATCGCGGAAATGGAAATGGCTGTCGATAATTTTCAATGTATTGCCCTTCATCGCCTGCGCTCCTACTCAGCTGTAATCGTTTCTAAGGCAATGCGGATCATATCGTCGAAGGACGTCTGCCGTTCTTCCGCCGTGCAGGCTTCCTTGGTCAGCAAGTGATCGCTTACGGTAAACAAGCCTAAGGCCTGAACGCCGTATTTCGCCGCCAGCACGTACAGCCCCGCCGTTTCCATTTCCACAGCCATGATGCCATACGCCGTCAGTTTGTCGTTATCGATTTCATCGTCATAAAACCGGTCTACCGAGACGATGTTGCCGACGCGGACGGGAATGCTCTGCCGCGCCGACGCGTCGTAGGCCTTCCGCAGCAACTCAAAATCTGCCAGAGGCGCGTAATTGATGGACGGGCCGAAGATGTTGCGTATAATGGACGAGTCCGTCGTAGCTCCCTGGGCGATGACGACGTCGCGCAGACGGATATCCTGGCGCATAGCGCCGCAGGTGCCGACGCGGATCAGCTTTTTGACGCCATAATCGCGCATGAGCTCCGTCGAATATATAGAAATAGATGGAATCCCCATCCCCGTGCCCTGGACGGAAACGGCGTGCCCCTTATAGGTTCCCGTATATCCAAGCATATTGCGGACGCGGTTGTAGCAAACGGCGCCGTCCAAAAAATGCTCCGCTATATACTGAGCCCGCAGCGGGTCGCCGGGAAGCAGTATCTTATCGGCAATATCGCCGGCCTTGGCTTCAATGTGCAAACTCATAACAAGGACCTCCTTTGTACAGCCCTATCGCTGTTAGTCTATAATCGAATATCGCCTTTATTATATCACAATTACAAAGAGCTCGTCATAGATAATAGACGTCCTTTATCAATTTTTCCGCTTTCATTTTTAGGCAAATTCGCTGTTTCAATAAAACGGTCCGGAACCTCCTGAGGCAGCAGCCGTCGCCGCAGCGCCGCTATGCAGCGCGTTTTATCCTGTTTCCATATATCGGACGAAGAAATATAAACGATGAGCTCGTCTCTGTGAGGCCGGCGCAGGACGACGACGGCCCCCTCTGCGTCGGGAATACATTCCCGCAGCGCCCTTTCCACTTTATAGGCCGATATGCTGACGCCGTTAACCCGGCAGATATCATCGCTGCGGCCAAGGTAATGGAGCAGGCCGCCGTCGTCTATATATCCCCGGTCATGGGTCGCGTAGGGCATGGATAAGCCCAGCACATGGCCTGCCGTGGAGACGGTAATTTCCTGAGTGTCCTCCTGCACGGCGACATACACCCCTGCGAAGGGCCGGCCTACGAGGGTGTCGTCATCGGTCATGTCCTCATCCCTGATGTAAGTGATATAGTTCAATTCGCTGGAACCGTAGTACAAGACAATCTCTGCCATCGGAAAGACCTGCTTCAGCTGCCCGGCCTGCCGTTTTCCCAAGGCCTGGGAACCGCTGATCATATGCGTCACCGTATCGGCAGCACAGCCGGAGGCTTTCATCCGCTTCATCAAGAGAAACAGCTTCGCCGGAATCATATACAGCGCGTTGACCCGGTACGTTTCTATCATCGTCAGCCACTGCTTAGGATGGAAGCCGTCGGCTCCTATGACAGTGCCTCCGGCGGAAAATACGCCGAGATACATGTTTAAGTTTCCCGTAAAGGCCAGGCTCCCCTGGCAAAGCATGACCGTAGTTTCATCGACGCCGAATACGCCGTTCTGCGCGGGAAAAAAGGATGCCCAGCTGTCATAGGTCCGCCACCACAGCTTCGGCCGGCCTGACGAACCGGATGTCATCACGCCCATACAGGCCGCTTCCGGCGGGACTTGCGAACAATCATGCCGGCCATATCTTGTCTGCGGAGCGATGACCGGTACCCAGTTCGTGCCGGCGTAAGCCAAAAACTGAATCAGTTGTTCGGCAATCGTATCGGCATAAATCCACCGGCAGGCACGTTCTCCGCCGACGGCATCCCGCAGCGCCTGAGCCCGGCGCGCCAGCTGGCCGTAGGTATACTGGCAGGTTTCCGTAACGAGGGCCGTTTTTTCAGCGTCCTGTTCTTTAATAAGCGATAAGTAATCCATAGTCTACACTCTTTCTATAATCATAGCCTTGCCCAGGCCGCCGGCGCCGGCAATACTGCAGCAGCCCAGCGCGCCGTCCCGGGCCCGCAGCCCTTCGATAGCGTGCAGGAGCAGCACGGCGCCAGTCGCCCCGTAAGGATGGCCGTATGCCAAGGCTCCGCCGAAGGGATTGTAAGCCGCCACGCAGCGTGGAAACTGGCGGGCAAATAATTCGCCAATCAGGGCGAAAGCCTCATTGATTTCAAAAATATCTATGTCTTCGCCGCGCAAACCGCATCGTGTCAGCACGGCTTCTGCGGCCTGCACCGCTCCGACGGGACTCAGCAGCGGGTCTGTGCCGCAGGAGACGACGCCGCGTATTTTAACGGCCGGCTGCAGTCCATACCGGCGGGCGTACGCAGGAGAACACACGATCACAAAGGCTGCACCGTCGTTGGTGAGGCAGGCATTGGCCGCTGTAATCACTGTTCCATCGGGCAATACCGGCTTCAAACGCCGCAGCAGCTGCGGACGCATGGCTGGGCGAATGCCTTCATCCCGCGCGCCGCCCCATACAGGGGCAATGCACGGCTGAAACACGCCTTCCCGCACGGCCTCTCCGGCCAGAGCATGGCTGCGAAGGACCCAGGCATCCAGCCTCTCCCGCGTAATCTGAAATTGTTCCGCCGTGTACTCGGCACAGCGGAGCATGCAGTCTTCACTCCATACCTGCGGGCTGAATTGAGCCGTCATATACCAGTTCTCATCGCCGCGGTAGGCCGGATGATTGGGATGACAGCTTCGCCGCGGCTGGGTAGACGCGCTGTCAAAGCCGCCGGCCAGAATACATTCCGCCTGTCCCGAAGCCACCTTTGCCGCCGCGATGGCAATGCTTTCCAGGCCGCTGCAGCACTGCATGTCGACGGTCACGGCCGGTACGGATACATCCAATCCCGCTTCCAGCGCGGCCAGCCGGGTAATGTTGCCGCCGCAGCCTACGCTGTTGCCGCCGATGATTTCGTCGATGCGGACCAGCCCGTATGCGCAGATCACTTCCTGCAAAACGGCTGCGCCCAGCTTCTCTGCCGGCACATGGCGGTACATGCCGTTATACACGCCGATGTAGCTGCGCAGGCCGCCGATAATATACACGTCGTTCATCGCATCGCACCCAGGATCTTATACAAGGGCCGGGCCAAAGCCGCCGCCCCCAGGCACTTGACGATATCCAAGGGGATAAAGGGGAGCACGCCGCTGAGCACGGCCGCCTCCCATGTCATGCCAGTAATGAGCTTCAGCTGGATGCATCCCAGCACGTCGATAACCGGCAGGCCGATGCAGACGCCGACAAGGGCGAAGCGCTTGAAATTGTACTCCTTCCCCTTCAGCCAGGCAATGAGCGTCACGGCGACGACATACCCCCAAATATACCCGCCTGTAGGGCCGAACATTTTTCCCGGGCCGGACGCGCCGCCCGTAAACACGGGGATGCCGATAAGGCCGATGCAGACGTACGCCAGCATCGCGGCACAGGCCTGCTTCGGCGGCAGCAGATAGGCCACCAAATTGACGACCAGCGTCTGCAGCGATATAGGCGACATAGAAAAGGGCAGAGGAATAATCATATACGCTGATACGCAGTTCATGGCGATGAGCAGGGCCAGCCGCGTCAGCGTTCCGGCATCATATGTTGTTGATTTCATCATGTACACGCTCCTTATAGGGTAATCGTTCTATCGTATTTACCAGGCGGCCGCCGACATAGCCTTCTATACCGGCAGCCGTCTCCACGAGGCAGAGCTCTTCGCCGGCATATACGGGCTTTCGGAATTTGCAGCGCCAGCGAAGGCCGTCTTCATCCAGCGACGACAGCAGCCGTTCCAGAAAGCACAATCCGGGGACGACGGCCCTCTTTCCCCGATGTATTTCGTTGGCATCGCCGCTGACGGCCAGGTAATCCTGTATTTCCTCATCAGAAAAAACATGACGCCACAGGACTTCGCCATCAGGAGCACCCTCGGCCTCGGCCGATATAATCTCCCGGGAAAGGCTGAGAGGCTTGACCAGCAATACCGTCAGCGACTGACGGCACCTGCCGCCTTCATCCCATCCCAGCACTTGCAGCACGGCCCGCCGCTCCGTCTTTCGGCAGATCTCCAATGAAAACGAATGGGCCTTTCCTTCCAGGCACAGCGAGGCTTCTGCCAGGAACCAGCCGGAAAAATCATAGCTTTTACAGGCAGCCAGCTGCTGAATCAGCTGCATCATCAGCATCCCTTCTTTCTGTTCAATATGTATGGGATTATAGCAATTTCATTTATCAGTGTCAACTATATAAATTATTTTAAGTTAACAATAAATTGAACTATCGTTATTTATTTCACATAACAAACTATACGCTTTGAGCAATATGCTCTTATTACCTTATCTATAATTAAAACATTATAATAAATATATTTCTTCAGTTTATTCATGTATTATGCGTTTTTTAGCTGTATCATATTCAAATATGAGTATTTAATATAAGCAAACGCTTTTTTCCTCTTGCATTTATTTGTGAAAAAATGTACTATATGTATAACGAGATTGTGAAATTTAGAACTCATCTTTCCCGTTATACCGATGATGTTCCAAAATTTGCTATAGGCTGTGACGCCATATCAGCCGCAACAGTGTTTCAGGTCATCATTAATTATTTTTCGATTATGAATCATAGCAAACAAAAATATATGTATAAGGTATTATTTTTTGTAATAACTTTGTATACCCTCTTGCATTTATGTTGAAAAGTTTGTTATGATTATAATAACAATATATCATTCATACTGATGATACATTTGCAACATGTATGTCTTATCCGGACATACTATTACATTCAAACCATAAGGAGTGATTTTCTGTGAAAGAAGTAGTAATCGTAAGTGCTTGCCGTACAGCTATTGGTAAATTTGGCGGTTCCCTGAAAGACGTTCCTGCAGCAGATTTGGGCGCTATCGTTATCGAAGAAGCCATCAAACGCGCAGGCATCGACAAAGCTATCGTTGACGAAGTCGTTATGGGCAACGTTCTCCAGGCTGCTCAGGGCCAGAACCCTGCTCGTCAGGCTATGATCAAAGCAGGTCTCCCCGTTGAAACGCCGGCTATGACGATCAACAAAGTCTGCGGTTCCGGTCTCCGCTGCGTATCCCTCGCCGCTCAGATGATTAAAGCCGGCGACGCCGACGTTATCGTAGCAGGCGGTATGGAAAACATGTCCGCAGCTCCGTACGCTATTCCTAAAGCTCGTTATGGCTACCGTATGGGCAACGGCGTATTGGTCGACACGATGATCAAAGACGGCTTGTGGGACGCTTTCAACGATTACCACATGGGCATCACGGCTGAAAACGTAGCTGAACAGTTCGGCGTTTCCCGTGAAGATCAGGACGCTTTGGGCGCTCGTTCCCAGCAGAAAGCTTGCGAAGCTATTAAGAGCGGCGCATTCAAGGATCAGATCGTTCCTGTCGTCATCCATGGCAAAAAAGGCGACACTGTTTTCGATACAGACGAATTCCCGCGTGAAGGCACGACGGTTGAAAGCCTCGCTAAATTAAAACCGGCCTTCAAAAAAGGCGGCACCGTAACGGCTGGCAACGCATCCGGCATCAACGACGGCGCAGCTGCATTCGTCGTAATGTCTGCTGAAAAAGCTGCTGAACTCGGCCTCAAACCGATGGCTAAAGTCGTAAGCTACGCTTCCGCAGGCGTTGATCCTTCCATCATGGGTATCGGACCTGTTCCTTCTTCCCGCAAAGCTTTGGAAAAAGCCGGCCTCACAGCTGACGATCTCTCCCTCGTAGAAGCTAACGAAGCGTTCGCAGCACAGTCCGTATACGTTGTTCGCGAACTCGGCCTCGACATGAGCAAAGTCAACATCCACGGCGGCGCTATCGCTCTCGGCCATCCGATCGGAGCTTCCGGCGCTCGTATCCTCGTTACGCTGCTCTACGGCTTGAAAGAAGTCGGCGGCAAATACGGCTTGGCTACCCTCTGCATCGGCGGCGGCCAGGGCACGGCTTGCATCGTAGAAAACATCGACTAATTTCAATTGATATTGTCGTAACTAAACGCATGGGCATCTTTGTCCATGCGTTTTTTTGCACTTCTGACAATGTAAAAAATGGGAAAGTTTTTTACTATATCTTTACGGTATATAACGTTCTCTATACGTACTATTTTCATATAATTATTTTTCAAAAACTATTTTATTTTCTTCACAAAAATGATAGAATGAACTAGCCAAAATAAATAGTTGTTCATACTAAAATTTTACAATGAAAGAAGGACTGATAATGAAAACTACACGTCGTAAAATGTCTTTGGTTCAGCTGACCTTCGTCACTGCAGCCAATATGTTGGGGGCAGGCATCATCATGCTGCCGACCAAACTTGCTGAAGTCGGTACGATTTCCATTATTTCGTGGTTAATTACGGCTCTCGGCTCGCTCGCCCTGGCTATGACTTTCGCCCGATGCGGCATGTTTACTACGAAGCCTGGCGGAATGGGCGGTTATTCCGAATACGCCTTCGGGCGAATAGGACATTTTATGGCAAATTATGCCTATGCAGTTTCCATCGTCATTGCAAACGTGGCTATCGCCATTTCTGCCGTAGGATATGGCGCCGGGTTCTTAGGAACCTCCTTTACGCCGCTGCAAACATGTTTATATACAATCGCCTTGCTCTGGATTGCGGCCGCGTTAAATTTCAGCGGCTCCCGCTATTCGGGCAAGCTCAGCACGATAACGATCTGGGGCGCGATTATTCCCGTCCTGGGCATCTCGCTCATCGGCTGGTACTGGTTTGAACCGTCTACGTGGATTTCTTCGTGGAATCCGAACGACGTCGGGTTCATCGACGCCGTCGGCAATTCCATCGCCCTGACCCTCTGGTCTTTCCTGGGTCTGGAATCGGCTGCCGTCAACATGGACGCCGTAGAAAATCCGCAGCGTTCCGTTCCCATCGCAACCTTCGTCAGCACCTTGGGCGTAGCCTTTATCTATGTCGCCTCGACGAACGTCATTGCCGGCATCGTTCCCAATGCGGAAATCCTGAGCTCCAGCGCCCCCTTCGGCCTGGCCTTTTCGTACATGCTCGGCTCTACGGCCGGCAAGGTCGTCATGGGCCTGATGGTCTTCTCCTGCGCCGGCTCGCTCCTGTCGTGGCAGTTTACCCTGGCCCGCGTCTTTAAGACCAGCGCCCAGCGGGGCTTGTTCCCGAAGGTATTCGCCAAGGTCACCAACGCCGACGTTCCGGTCAAAGGCATGATCCTCATCCTGGCTATGCAAAGCTGCCTGGCCCTGATGACCATCAGCCCGACGCTGGCCAAACAGTTCGAGCTCCTGGCAAACCTGGCCGTCGTGACAAACGTTATTCCTTACATCTTCTGCGCTTTCGCATTGAAATCTATCTTGGAAAAAGAACAGATTTCCAATGCCGTCTGCAACAGAAATACGTCTATTTTCCTGTCCGGCGTATCTATTATTTACTGCATTTACGCCCTGACGACGACAGACGCCGTAACCTTCTTCAGCGGCTGCCTGGCAGCCTTCATCGGCTGGATGATTTACATGGTCCGTTTCAATATCCTGAAACAGCCCTTGCCGCTGCAAAATAAATAAACACGTGCAAAAGAGCCGGTCCTCGCGGATCGGCTCTTTTTATATCGGTCGTAATTATTTTATGAATTTATACATAGCCATGACAAACACGTTTCCAACGGCGACAGAGGCAATGCCCAAACAGCTTTCTACGACAAACGGCGTAATGAATACGAGAAAATTATTTTGCACGACAGGCATGCATTGGAAAATAAGGGAGCTGAAAATTTGCAGGCGGCTGTCAAAGATAATCGAATTCGCCACCAGCCAGACAGCCGTCATCACGACGATGCGCAGGCACTGGATAATCCGCTCCTTCCCCGGCAGGCCCTTTGACGGGAAAAAATAAAAGGCGAACACGGCGATGACGCATATGCCCATAGCGATAAATCCAAAACCCATGATGCCCATCACGCCGACGACCAGGCTGGTCGTTACTTCGCCGTCGCCGACATCCGGAAACAAGAGCATGCCCATGACGGCGCAAGGCAGGGGCAGGCTATATAAAATCGTATCCAGAAATTCGGAAAACCAGTAGGCCCGGCGGCGCTTCAGCCACCAATCCACGCCCCAGGCAGCCAGAGACTGCAGCGTCAGGGTCCCCATCATCCATACGAAAAAGGAAGCGACCCGCAAGGCGTATTCCTGCCAAAACGGATAGGCCATGAGGCCGTTGAGAATGGCGACGGCAACGCACAGGGCGACGATGCCGCCGTATAGTATCGCGCCTACGGACGCATATTGCGACGTTCCCATCCCCTTCATCTGCCGGCGGCGCACCGTAATGGGCAGGCTCAGCGAAGCCAAAATGAACACCAGGACCGACAGGGATACGAACAGGCCCTTATCGGACGCAAAGGCGCCGAAGGGAATGGGGACTGTCCAAAGAGCCAGCCGCAGAACTGCCCGCACGCAATCTGTCACAGATGCTCTCATAGGCTCCCTCCCTTCGCCGTATCCGACCCGGTCAGGCAGGCCAGGCCATAGGCCAGCAGCAGCGTGACGCATACCTTGCCGTACATGCCGACAATGAATACGATATCCCGTCCAACAGTCGGCCATTCCCAAAAGGACGACGATTTCCAGATATCGCCCATACAGGCGCTGAAAACGGCAAAGGCCGCGGCGACAGCCAGCCACATGACGACAAAGGCAGCCCGGCTTATCTTCCGCTGTTCCGGGCCGAACCGCGCTTCGGCGCTGCCTAAATAAGCCCAGGGAACCAGGAAGGACAAGACCGTATAGCTCACCAGGGCCACGACGGCGCTGGAGCCGTTATGTATCGTATACGCCCCGATGGGAATCGGGATAATAAAAAAACACATGAACACGCACTGACGAATTACATCGCAACAGCCACTCATTTCTTTTCTGTACCTCCATTACAGGAACTCTCTTGCTTAATAATTAAGTATACCACATACAGGGCATACATGGGTAGTCGTTATAGCCGGCCGGTGCAATCTTCTATTGCGAAAAAGACGGCTCTTGTGTACAATAGATAATAATTACGCAAATATTTACATAGAAAGGTATTTACACAATCATGTCCAAAACATTCCAATCCCTAGGCATTACGCCGGAGCTTTGCGAACTGCTGCGCAAGCAGGGCATCCGCGAGGCTACGGCCATACAGGAACAGGCAATTCCGCCTGTATTTAAGGGGCGCGACATACTGGCCCAGGCCCAGACCGGCACGGGAAAAACCTACGCCTTCCTCCTGCCGTCGCTGCAGCAGGTCAAGCCAAACGTCCACATGGAGCAAGTGCTTATCATCGCGCCGACGCGCGAGCTGGCCCGGCAGATTGCCGAAGTAGCCGACGCCCTGGCTCCGGCCCTCGGCGTTGACGTCCTCAGCCTCATCGGTGGCAAGACGATTGAAAACCAGCTGCAGAAGCTGCACCGCCATCCCCATGTCATCATCGGCACGCCGGGCCGCCTCCTGGACCACTGCCGCCGCAATTCCCTCGATTTAAGCGGCGTCGGCCGGGTCGTCGTCGACGAAGCGGACCAAATGCTGCAGTCGGGATTTTTAGAAGACGTCGACATCCTCATCAGCATGACGCCCAAGCGCCGTCAGCTCCTGTTTTTCTCCGCCACCATACCGGACAAAATCAGAGGCCTGGCAAAAAAACACATGCAGAATCCCCTGTCGCTCCGCGTATTGGAAGGCGAAACCATCGCCCTGGAGCAAATTGAACAGCGCATCTACATGACCAGCGAGGATAAAAAATTCCCCATGCTGTGCCAGATGCTGCAGGAGATGAATCCCTACCTGGCCGTCGTATTCTGCAACACTAAAGAGCGGACGGCCCAGCTGGCCGGTCAGCTCATCGCCGCCGGCTTCAACATCGGCGAGCTTCACGGCGACATGTCCCAAGGCCGCCGTACCCAGGTGCTGCGCGACTTCGCCCGGGCTAAGACGCAGATTCTCGTGGCGACGGATATCGCCGCACGCGGCATCGACATCGAAGGCATTACGCACGTATTCAATTACGACGTCCCCCGTGACGTAGATTATTATATCCACCGCATCGGCCGGACAGGCCGGGCCGGCAACGAAGGATTGTCCGTCATGTTCGCCACCGGCGCCGACGAAGACTGGGTCCGCCGCATCGAACACAGCATTCACGCTACGATTACCAAATATACGACGAGCGGCAAAATCAAAGTCAAGGCCAGCGCGCGGCCTCCCAAAAAGAAAAAGGTATACAAGGACAAGCTGCCGGCCAGCACGTACCAGCCTACGAAAAGCAAGCGCCACAAAACGCTTCATAAGGGAGGGGACAACCGCCGCCGGCGGTAATATACAGCAAGGAGGTACTGAATATGAAAAAACAATTAGCCGTCGTCCTGGCCATTCTGACGCTGTTCGTCAGCGCCGGCTGCTCCCAGACAGACACGCAGGACGCCAATAAGGCCAAGACCACGCAGGAACAGCAAGTCGACAAGGGAAAAGCTGAAAAGGCCACGATCGGCGAAGTTGCCGGCCTCGGCGATACGGCCCAGGATTGGGAAGCCGAATTCGGCCATCCCTACGCGCAAGGCGATACGCTGAAAGTATACAAGGGCGGCCTCTACGAAGTCGTATTTGAAAACGACCGGGCCGTTACGATTACCTTGCCGGCTAAAGACGGCAAAGAACCGGCAACGGATACGCTTCTTCCCCGCGACGGCAAGAAGCAGTCGGAAAACAGCCAGCAAACGGGCGGCATGACCATGACTGTAGAAAAATGGCACAGCCATATGCTGGAAAAAGCGATTCCCGACACGAAGGGAACCTATACGGTCATGAAAAATAAGAACGGCGAAGAATATGACAGTATCATCGTCGACTGCACGCCTAATTTGAAAAAATAAATACAATCATACGAAAAAGGCTCCTCCCTAGTCCCATGCAGGCTATGGAGGAGCCCTTTTTCGTCAGTATAGGACGGCCTCGATAAGGCGCCTAGTGTATTCGCTTTGAGGACGGCAAACGACGTCGTCCATCCGTCCTTCTTCTACAATCCGGCCCTTGTCCATGACGATAAGCCGGTCGCAGCACTGCTGCGCTACGGCCAAATTGTGCGTAATAAACAGGAGCTGGAGACGCCCCTCGGCCTTTAGCTCCAGCAGCAGTTCGAGAATCTGCCGCTGGGCCATGACGTCCAAGGCGCTCGTCGCTTCGTCGCAAACAAGCAGCCGCGGCTGTGCCGCCAAGGCGCGGGCGATGGCCGCCCGCTGGCATTGGCCGCCGCTGACCTCATGAGGATACCAATCGGCGGCGGCAGCAGGCAATCCGCACCGTTCCAGCAGCGCTCTTACCCGTTCCCGCCGTTCGTCTTTGCCGACGCCGCCGTTCTTAAGACATTCTCCGACGCCGTCTCCCAGTGTCCGCCGCGTGTCAAAGGACGACCGAGGCGACTGAAATACCATTTGCACTTCTTTATACACCTGCCGCAGGGCCTTTCCCCTGGCCTCTGTAATATCGCAGCCTCTCAGCAAAATACGTCCTGACGTCACGTCGATAAAGCGGCATACCGCATTGGCGACGGTGCTCTTTCCCGACCCGGACGGGCCGATCAGGCCGACGCTTTCGCCTTCTTCTATGCAAAAACTAACCCTATCCAGCGCCCTGACCTGAGCGCCCTTTCTTCCTGGAAATACTTTCGTCACTTCTTGCAGTTCCAAAACAGTCATCGTCTGTCCCTCCGCAGCTTCGGCACGGCAGCCAGCAGCTCCTTCGTATACGCCTGGGCCGGCGAGGCCAGCACGTCTTTCGCCGGTCCGTATTCTATCATCTGACCTTCCTTTACGACCAGTACGTAATCGGCTACACGGGACACGACGCCCATGTCGTGCGTGACCAGCATAATCGCCGTACCGTACTGGTCCCGCAGATACAGCAGCTCATCCAGTACCTGCTTCTGCGCGCAGACGTCGAGAGCGCTCGTCGGCTCGTCGGCCAGCAGCAGGGCCGGCTTCAGCAGCATGACCAGGACTAAGGCCGCGCGCTGGTTCATGCCTCCTGACAGCTCAAAAGGATAACTTTCCCATACGCGTCGGCCGTCTGAAAAGCCTAGGCGCGCGAAAAGCTCCAAAGTCTGCCGCCGGACCTCTTCCTTCCCCATATCCAAATGGGCCGCCGCAGCCTCGCAGATTTGACTGCCTATGGTCCGCACCGGACACAGCGACGCCGCGGCATCCTGAAAGACCATGGCCATCTGTGCGCCGCAAAGACGCCGCATCCCTTCGTCCGATAACGCCAGTATATCCTGTCCTTGGAACCAAATATGTCCCTGCGTCACGGCGCCTCCCGGGCCTAAGAGATTCATAGCGCTTTGCAGGAGGGTGCTCTTGCCGCTTCCGGACTCGCCGACTATCCCCAAAATCTCTCCCGGCTGCAGTGAAAACGTCGCCTGCCGCACGACTGGCCGGCCGTCATAGCAGATGTCTACGTTGTCATAGGCGATGACCGCCTCTTTCATGTCCATTATCCTCACGTCTTATCTAAATCCGCCGTAATTTCATAAAAATCGCAGGGATGAGCCGCAAGGCCGACGACGCCCTTCCTGGCGATCATGCTCATCTTCAAATGGGAGCAAAATACATAGGCGTGGTCGTCCAGGATAGTCTGCGCCATCTGCGCGGCCAGCGCGCCCCGTTCATCGGGGTCAAAGGTCCCTTCCATCTTCCGGGCTAATTCTTCCAGGGCATCGCTGTGATACCGGCCCGTATTGCTGTCCGACCCGTCGAGGCAGCAGTAGGTGAAGAAATACTGCGGGTCTCCCGACGGAGCCGTCACCATCGCGCTGGCATAGACGTCCCAGGCGGAGCGGTCCTTTTTCACGCGGTTGTGGTCAGCCGTACACTGTATATCCACAGCGACGCCAATCTGCTTCAGCGTCGCCTGAGCCGATTCGGCCAGCAACGGCAGTTCCTGACGGCTCGGATAGGTAAGCCAGCGGAGGGCCAGCCTGCGCCCGTCCTTTTCCCGAACGCCGTCGCCGTCTTCATCCTTCCAGCCGGCGTCGTCCAATACGCGCCGGGCCCCTTCTAAGTCATAGGGCTCGGCCTTCGCCGCATCGCCGCCGAAGGCAAACGTATCGGGAAAGGGACCGGCGGCAGGGTAGCCGTTTCCATGGAGCAAGGCGTCGACAAAGCCCTGCTTGTCAATGGCCATGGAAATCGCTTTGCGGACGGCTTCATCCTGCATCAGAGGACTGTCGAAATTCATCCAGACAAAGAAGGTGCGGCTTGTAGCCGCGCTGCTGATCGTGTACTCGTCGTTTTGAAACAGGGGATAGCTGGCATAGGGCATGCCGTAGGCCGCGTCGATTTCACCGGACTGCAGGGCCATAGTCAGCGTATCGCCGTCGGAAATAGTCCGTATCGTAATCGAATCCAGCTTGGGCTCGCCGTTCCAATAGGCGTCATTTTTTACGAGGTCGACGCGGTCTCCGGACACGAGGGACACGGCCTTATACGGCCCCGTCGCCGTCACCATGCCGTCGCTGGTGATGCCGGCCTGCATGTCGATGATGCAGCCGTATGGGTCGGACAGATAATTGGGCAGGGCCGGCACGGGAACCGTCGTCCGAATCGTCAGCACCTGTCCGTCCGCTTCCATCGAGGCAATATGCAAATCGCCGGCCGCCCGCTTATGGACGGCAACCAAATGCTCCAGACATTCCTTGACGGCCTGGGCGTCTACGGGCCGGCCGCTGGTAAAGGTCACATTCCTACGCAGGACAATCCGCCACGTCACGTCGTCGACAGGCTCATAGCTTTCTGCCAGCCACGGCTCAATTTCCATCGTATCGGAGTATCGGAACAGCGTCTCCCCTACGCCGTAGCGGATACAGGCCCAGCCGCTGTTGTCGTTGTGCGGATTGATGTCGGGCTCGTTGTTTTCAGGGTTAAAGGTCGTATCGCCCATGACAAAGGTTTTGCCAGCGGCGGAATGGTTCGCCTCTTCCGTACCGCCGCAGCCGGCCGCCGTCAGCAGCAGGAGCGCCGCCGCAATCCACGCTATAAACCGTTTTTTATTCATCCTCGCAAACCTCCCCATTACCGTCCCCGCTCTTTCGGGTCTATATAATCGCGCAGCGCATCGCCCCATAGATTCAATATAGCTACGGAAAGAAAAATAGCCGCTCCGGGAGACAGGACGACCCAGGGATAGGTCTGCAGCATGCTTCGTCCCGTACTCATCATGCTGCCCCATTCGGCGGCCGGCGGCTTGGCACCTAATCCCAAAAAGGACAGGGCCGCCAGCTCCATCATCATCGTACCGATGTCCAAAGCCGCCGTCACGACGATTGTTCCCAGGCAGTTCGGCAATATATGGCGGATCAGGATCTGCCGCGGCAGAGAACCGGCCATCTGAGCCGCTAAAATGAACTTCTGCTCTTTCAATGCCAAGGTCCGGCTTCGGACCAAGCGGGCGTACTTAGGCCAACTGACGGCTCCTAAGGCGACGACGGCATTGTGGATCCCGCCGTTCAAAACAGCCGCTATAGCCATGGCAAAAATCAAGCTGGGAAAGGCCAGGCAGACGTCGGCCAGGCGCATGCACAGGGCGTCCGCCTTCCCGCCGTAATATCCGCACAGCAGTCCGATACCCGTGCCGATAAAAGCAATCATGGCGACGAGAGCCAAGGCCGAAAAAATGCTGAGCTGCGCGCCGGCGAGAATCCGGGACAGCATATCGCGGCCGTACCGGTCCGTTCCCAGCCAGTGTTCCCACCTAGGGGTCTGAAGAGCCGCGTCATACTGCTGGGCATACGGATCATAGGGACACAAATACGCGCCGAAGGCTGCAACGCACAGCAATGCGGCGGCACAAAACGAAAACAAGATAAGGCGGCGCTTCGGCGTCTTGTGAAAAACGAGAGCTTCCGGTATCATCAACGCCGCCCCGCTTTCCAGCCAATCTGCGGGTCTGCTATCCGATAGACGATATCAGTCAGCAAATTGACGACGACGTATATGAAGGCCATCCATACGACATAGGCCTGAATCATAGGATAATCTCGTCCGTGAATCGCATCGACGGCCAGCTTTCCTACGCCGTCCCACATGAAAATGGATTCTACAATGGC
Source organism: Megasphaera sp. ASD88 (assembly GCF_002287425.1). Taxonomy (NCBI): domain Bacteria; kingdom Bacillati; phylum Bacillota; class Negativicutes; order Veillonellales; family Veillonellaceae; genus Megasphaera; species Megasphaera sp. ASD88. The sequence continues at coordinate 27,278 of NZ_NQXW01000027.1, forward strand.
CGTCCCGCCCAGCAGGCTGCCGATAGAAAGAGCCAGCAGCGTCAAAATCGTGCCGAAGGAAGCCCGCAGGATGCTGCGCCGCAGCGTCCAGGAAAAGGGAACGCCCCTCGATTTTGCGCCCAGTACATAGTCCTTGCCCATTTCTTCCAACACGGCCGCCCGCACTTGCCTCAAGTACTTAGCGGACATAGCAATGGACAAGGTCGCCGTCGGCAGCGCCAGATGCTCTATCCCCATTCCCGAGGAAAGGACGGGAAACAAAGGTAGCTGGACGGCAAACAGATACAACAGAACCAAAGCCAGAAAAAAATTAGGCATGCTGTTGCCGCAAAAACTGAAAAAGCGTATGACGTAATCTACAGTCGAGTTGCGCCGGACCGCCGCCGCAATGCCCAGCGGAACCGAAACGGCGACTGTCAGCAGGACGGACGACGCCGTGAGAAGCAGCGTCGCCGGCAGCTTATCCATGAAAGTCGCAAAAACGTCACGGCCCGTCATGAAGCTGACGCCCATATTGCCGTGCAGCAGATTTCCCAGCCAAACGATATATTGCGTCAGAAACGGCCGGTCCAAGCCCAGCTGCACCCGTTCAGCCGCGACGACTTCCGCAGCGACAGCTATGCCTGCCCGGTCATATTTTTGAACGACTGCATCGCTGCCGGCAATATGCATCATAGCAAAAGACAGAAAGGTAATTCCCAACAAAATCGGAATCAGCTGCAGAAGCCGTTTTATCACATACATCGTCATAACCGCTTCACAGCCTTTATCATAAACATAGGCGTCGAGCCGTTATTGATGCGTTCTTCCCGCGTCCATACTGTCTTCCATATATCCTCGTCGGCGACGGCGTCCATCCCCAAGCGCCGCAGAATATCTAAATCCCACTGTGGGCGCACGCATCCCGACAGGGGCGCTTTTCCGGCAATCGCTTCCATAGCCGGTATATCTGTCCCGTCCGTCTCGTCGGCTACGCCGCTCCTGCGGATGTGCTCCCTGTCTTCCATATATCCCCGCCGCGCTTCCTCATCGTATAAATACCGATACCAGTTGGCGTCGAAGTTCAGCAGCAGGCCGCCCCGTTTCAGGACGCGCCGCCACTCGCCGTAGGCCTTATCAGGGTGCGGAAGGTTCCACGTAAGGTTCCGCATGACGACGACGTCGAAATACCCGTCGGCAAAGGCCAGCTGCTCCGCGTTCATGCGGCAAAACCGTATGGACCGGCCGAGCCGTCCGGCATTGCCTTTCGCTTCTTCCAGCATAGACGCCGTATAATCGACGGCCGTCACCTCATAACCCCGTTCAGCCAGTAAAATGGCGAAAAATCCCGGCCCCGTGCCGACGTCCAGCACGCGGATGGAAGAGGCGTTCTCCTTACTGAAAACCGCCTCTATGTGCCGCAGCAGCGTCCGTCTCCAGACGTCCCGCTGGCTTGAACCCAGCTCGCTTTGATGGACCGCCGAATATCCCGGCGCGCGGTTCGTCCAATAGGCCATATTCTCTTGTTCATAGCTTTCATAAGCCGCCATAGTCATCCCTCGTCAAGCATACGCCGCAATACAGAATATAGGCGTAGGATTATAAAACTCGTCTACGTCACGATATATGCGCTTCCAAACAGACAGATCCATGCGGACATCGCGGAATCCCGCCTCGGCCAATAGCTCGCAATCCCGCTGCGGGCGCAGCTCCGGCCGGCGAAGTACCGTCTTCATCCGTTCGTATTCAGCCAGCAGCGACGGCGCAATCTGTTGGTGCGCATGGGCAGCCGGCAGCGGCATATCCGCCTTTTCATGACAATAATCGGCATCAAAATTCAGCAGCAGGCCGCCATCCTTCAGCACGCGCCGCCACGCCTTATAGGCCTTGCCTAAATTGGGAAGAGCCCAGGTCAGATTGCGCGATATGACGACGTCGAAAGAAGCGTCGGGAAACTCGGGCCGTTCCGCATCCATGACGTAAAACGCCGACGGCACATGGTATAGCTCCGCTTTCCGCTTCGCTTCGACAATCATGTGCTCCGTCAAATCGATGCCGACGACGTCGTGCCCCTCCAGGGCCAGGATATTGGCAAAAAATCCCGTTCCCGTGCCGACGTCTAAAATACGCAGCGGCGCGTCCATCGAAAAATACCGCTGAAATTCCTCTATCCACAACTGCCGCTTCGGGCTTTGAAACTCCCGGCACCGCTGCGCCGAAAACTCGTCGACCCGCTGCGACCAGTACGCTATCATTTCACGTTTAATCTCTTCCATCTGCCTAGCCTTTCTATACATCGTAATTTAAAGTAATTTTATTATACAAAAATATATATGGCCTTTTAAGCCCCCTATGGGGATAGAAATTACCGTACAGTCCATCCAATCCTTCATGACCATATGCTAATCGTTTATACTGCGCACAAAAAAACAGCTCATGCAAAATGCATGAGCTGTTCTGTGGTGACCTGCCGATTAGATAAAACGAACATATATGCGGAATTTTACCAAGAATATTTTTTGTGTATTCAGCGTTTGCCAGCGTAATGTTAATCCGCGACTAGCATAAAATTTTTTTAATAAAATCTTTAATATTTTTATATAAATATTCCGTAAATAACTCATTTACTTCTCTTTG
>NZ_NQXW01000028.1:0-29120 GCF_002287425.1 Megasphaera sp. ASD88
TACACGGAAGATGGATGAAAGATATCCAAAACAGTGGATATCACCATATACATTAGATACTAAAAGGCCGGATTTACATGCCAAGATGTTTCTGTCAAATATATACCCACAACAACTTGACACTGTCAGATGGAACGATGTACTTGACGGCCCTATGATAACTCGGTATAATAAAACTGAAAAAGGCATTACACCGACAAACGGTTGCAGCCCCTCATAATTAGCAAAAGTAAACCGCCTAAGTTTAAGGGACTAGAGGCGGTTTATCTCTTTTGTAACAAAAGTACCAATACGATAAGAAGTAACAAAAAGATATTCATATCGTTCATGGGCATCACCCCCATTCATCAGAAAATGGATAGGGGCGATACAACCGCCTGCCGTTTCGTGTGTAATGCCTGTGATAATCATACAGGACAACGCAACGTTATGTCAATGCCATGCATACAGACGAATGCATCGAAAAAGAACGAGACATTTCTATGATACCATAGGAACGTCCCGTTTCTTTTTATATTTCTATATTATATAGCCAATCTTATTTCTGTTTCGTAATGACGTCGCAGTGCATGTACGGACGGAGGACTTCCGGTACGACGACGGAGCCGTCGGCCTGCTGGTAGTTTTCCAGGATGGCGGCGACGGTACGGCCTACGGCAAGGCCGGAGCCGTTGAGGGTATGAACGTATTCCGGTTTGTCCTTCGGCGTGCGGCGGAAGCGGATGTTGGCGCGGCGAGCCTGGAAATCTTCCGTATTGGAGCACGACGAGATTTCGCGGTATTTGCCCTGGGCCGGGAACCATACTTCGACGTCGAAGGTCTTCGCGGCGGAGAAGCCGATATCGCCGGTGCAGAGGCAGACGACGTGGTACGGCAGGCCGAGGGCTTTCAGGATGTCTTCGGCGTTGTTCGTCATCTTGTCCAGTTCTTCATAGCTCGTTTCAGGAGCGGAGAATTTGACCATTTCTACCTTGTGGAACTGGTGCTGGCGGATGAGACCGCGCGTGTCTCGGCCGGCCGAGCCTGCTTCGGCGCGGAAGCACGGCGTCATGGCCGTCAGGTAGATGGGCAGCTTGGAGCCGTCGATGATTTCGCCGCGGTAGTAGTTGGTCAGCGGTACTTCGGCCGTCGGAATCATGTACATTTCTTCGCCTTCGACGTTCAGGCGGTACATGTCTTCGTAGAATTTCGGCAGCTGGCCCGTACCGATCATGGTGTCGCGGTTGACGATGTACGGCGGAATGACTTCGGTGTAGCCGTCTTTATAAACGTGCTGGTCGAGCATGAAGTTGTATACGGCTCGTTCGAGGCGCGCGCCGAGGCCGATGTAGTAGTAGAACCGTGCGCCCGTAGCCTTCGCCGCCCGTTCGGAGTCGAGGATGCCGAGGTTTTCGCCTACGTCCCAGTGATTGAGGGGTTCAAAGTCGAATTTCGGCAGTTCGCCCCATTTGCGGACTTCCGGGTTGTCGCTGTCGTCTTCGCCGACGGGAACGGAGGGATTGCACATGTTCGGAATCATGAGCTGGATGTCGAGCATGTCTTTTTCTACGGCTTTAACTTCTTTATCGAGGACGTCGATGTCGTCGCCGAGCTTCTTCATTGCGGCGATCTGGGCGTCGGCGTTTTCTTTATTCCGTTTCAGCTTACTGATTTCCTGCGTCACCGTGTTGCGTTCGCTCTTCATGGCTTCTACCTTCTGCAGGAGCTCGCGGCGCTTGGCGTCGAGTTCGACGAATTTGTCTACGTCGGCGCTGGCGTGACGCTTGGCAAGGTTGTCTTTGACTTCTTCAACGTGTTCACGGATAAATTTCGTATCTAACATTGGTATTCTTCCTTTCGTTATGCAAAACAGCGTAAATTTGTACTGTTATATTATACTCGTTACAGCCCTTTTTGTTCAATACCGCTGAACAAATACCCCATGTGATTTGTTGAATTCAGCAGGACGAGACGCCAGCGGCCATCCTGGCATTCGAGGACGTTGATGCAGGTGTTGTCCTGCTTGATCTGCCAGAAATGGCTCATGTCGAGGCCGAGGACGTCGCAGATAATCGCCTTGTTTACGGCGTCGTGGGCGGCGACGAGGACCGTCTTGCCGTCGTAGGCCGCAGCGTATTCGTCGAAGGCGGCGCGGACGCGGCGGCGCACGTCTTCCAGGGACTCGCCGCCCGGGCCGGGCATGGTGACCAGATGGGGCTCCGTGTGCCACTGGTGAAATTCCGTCGGGTACTGGGCTTCGATGTCGTCAGCCAGGCGCCCTTCCCAGTCGCCGTGGTTGATTTCCAGGAGCCGGTCGTCCTTCTGCACGTCGAGGCCGTGGAGCTCAGCGCAGAAAGCGCAGGTCATGTACGACCGTTCCAAGGGGCTGGAAATGGCTGCGTCGATGGGCGTATCCTTCAGGCTTTGGGCTACCATATGGCCCTGCCTAAGGCCTCGTTCGCTCAGGTGCGTGTCTTCCTGGCCCTGATAGCGGCCTTCTATATTCCATTGCGTTTCGCCGTGGCGAATCAGTATGATGCGTACCATAGTGTCCTCCTAGTGCTGCACGTCGCAGTGAATGAGCTTCATATCAAGAATGCCGTCGATGGAGCGGAGCTTGAGCATGATATCGTTGGGAATGTCGTCCTGCACGGCGATGGCCATGATGTTGTTGCCGGCCTGGGTCATGCGGCCGACCTGCATGCCCGTGATGTTGATGCGGGCCTGGCCGAGGATAGTCGAAATCTGGCCGATCATGTTCGGCTGGTCGACGTGAGGCGCCAGGAGCAGGTAGCCTTCGGGCGTAAAGTCGACACGGTATTCGTCGATCTGGACGATTTTCGCTTCGTTTTTATTGAACAGCATGCCGACGACGGAGTGTTCGCCCTTGGCCGTCTTGATGCGCACCGTCACGGCGTCGAGGAAATAGCCGCTGTCCTGGGACTTGATTTCCTTGACGGCAATGTGGCGCGTCTTGGCGACTTCCGGCGCGTTGACGAAATTGACCGAGTCCTGCAATATGGGGTTCAGGGCTCCCTTGAGGACGGCCGTCGTGAGGAGCCGCGTTTCCGTGTCGGCCAGCTCGCCCGTGTATTCGACCTGGATTTCCTTCATCGGCCCTTCCGTGAGGTATACGCCGATAATGCCCATCCGTTCCATGAGGTCGAAATAAGGATGGATGACGTTGTACACGTTCATCGGCACGGGAGCCATGTTGACCGCCGTCGGCACGGGTTCGCCGTTGAGGGCAGCCATGACGCCTTCGGCGACGTCGACGGACACGCCGATCTGCGCTTCGACAGTCGACGCGCCCAGATGAGGCGTAATGACGACGTTGTCCAGACCTTCAAAGGGATTGATGTCCTGTCCCAGCGGTTCTTCCGGGAAGACGTCGACGGCTGCGCCGGCCACGTGGCCGCTCCGCAGGGCGTCGGCCAGGGCGTTGATATCGAGGACGGCGCCGCGCGATACGTTGATGACCCGCACGCCGTCTTTCATCTTGGCGATTTCTTCCGCACCGATCATGCCCGTCGTCTCCTTCGTCAGAGGCGTGTGCATCGTGATGTAGTCGGACGTGCGCAAGAGCGTATCCAAATCGACCGATTCGACGCCGAGCTGCTTAAAGCGATCTTCGGGAATGTACGGGTCGTAGCCGATGGTCTTCATTTCCATGCCTTGCATGCGCTTGGCGATGCCCGAGCCGATGCGGCCGAGGCCGATGATGCCGATGGTCTTGTCCTTGAGCTGGATGCCCGTAAACCGTTCCCGGTCCCATTCGCCGGCCATCAGGGAATCGTGAGCCTGGGGGATGTGGCGGGTCATAGCCATGATCATGGCGCAGGTGTGTTCCGTCGCGGCTACCGTATTGGATGTCGGCGCATTGACGACGATAATCCCCCGTTCCGTCGCCGTCTTGATGTCGATGCTGTCGACGCCGACGCCGGCCCGGCCAATGACCTTCAATTTCGTGGCCGCATCGATAACCTTTTCCGTTACGTGGGTCATGGAGCGGGTAATCAGGCCGTCGTACTCGCCGATGCACTCGATAAGTCCCGCTTCGTCTAAATTCGTTTTGACGTCTACCTCATAGCCGTGCTCCCGCAGCAGCTCTACCCCTTTGATAGAAACGTCGTCGCTGACTAATATTTTCATGTTCGTATCCTCCTGATCATCTACTGTATCGTGCGGGCTTCGCACCCGCCGTAGGTTAATGGTTCTTTCTGAATTCTTCCATAAATTCGGCCAGAGCCCGACAGCCTTCCTCCGTCACGGCGTTGTAAATAGACGCCCGGCAACCGCCGAGGGACCGATGGCCCTTGAGGCCTACGAGGCCCCGTTCCGCCGCCTGGGCGACGAATGCCGCTTCCAGCTCCGCCGTCGGCAGATTGAACGTCACGTTCATGAGGCTGCGCGAATCGGCAGCCGCGTGGCCCCGGTAAAATCCGTCGCTGCCGTCGATGGCCGCGTATACGATGCCGGCCTTCTGCACGTTGCGCCGGTACGCCCCTTCCAGGCCGCCGTTATCCTCCAGCCAGTGCATAACCTTGTTGATAAAATAAATGCCGAAAACCGGCGGCGTATTATACGTCGAGTCGTGTTCTACATAGGTCTTGTACTGGAGTACGACCGGCACGTCTTCCTTCGCCTGCGCCAGGAGAGAATCCTTGATGATGGCTACGACGACGCCGGCCGGACCGATGTTTTTCTGCGCGCCGGCATAGATGAAGTCAAACTTCGACACGTCTACAGGCTGGCTCATGAAGTCGCTGGACATGTCGCAGAACAAGGGCACGTCGAAGGACGGATAGCCGTGCCATTCCGTGCCGTGAATCGTGTTGTTCGACGTCATGTACACGTAGTCCGTATCGGGCTGGACGACAAAGGTATCGGCCTTGGGAATATAGGAAAACCCGTCAGCCTTGCTGGATGCCACTTCGTAGACGTCGCCGAAGAAGGACGCCGCCTTCATGGCCTTGTCGGACCATACGCCCGTATTCAGATAGCCGCCGCGGCGCTTGAGAAAATTCATGGCGTGCATGGCGAACTGCAGGCTGCCGCCGCCCTGCATAAAGACGATATGATAGTCGTCCGGCACCTGAAGCAGCCGGCGCATGAGCCTTACCGTTTCATCCTGCATATCCTGATAGGCCGCGCTGCGGTGGCTGATTTCTACGATGCTCATCCCCGTATGATTAAAATCGAGAAATTCAGCCTGTACCGCTTTCAATACGTCCAGCGGCATCGCCGACGGTCCGGCGTTAAAATTATACACTCGTTTCATAACTCACATGTCCCCTCGTGCGGAGAGCCGCAGGGAAACTCTCTCGCTTGTAATAAAAAAACTCCCGTCCCTAAAAAGGGACGAGAGTATACTCCCGCGTTGCCACCCAGCTTGCCTTTCGGCCATCTCGTCGCGCTGTATCGGGCGTACCCGTCAAATTCGTCATTTGATGCTCCGGAGCGGAATGCTGTGCTGCCCTGCTGCCTCGCACCGTTCCGGCAGCTCTCTGTAACAGACACGCCAAGCTTTTTTCTCTTTCATCGCGTTGGTTTCGTAAAATTAGGTCTATTATAAACACAAATGTATTATCTGTCAAGACACAGAAAGGTAAAAATCACGTATAGCGAACTATATGCTTGCCGCGCTATGGTGACGGGCCTCTCTAGCATGCTGTTTACGCAACAAAACATATATTCTATTTATCTGTGTCCTATGCTATACTAAACGTGTTGCTCTTTCTCCTATCCAGCAACGGAAAGGAGGTGCGCCGTGGAAACCACATTACTTTCTTTTTTACTATCTGTTGCGGCAGGTATACTCGCTAATTATATCTGTCAGTGGCTGAACAGATATCGATAAGAGCAATCAGCCCATAGTAAGACACCCCGGAAAGTCGCTACCTTTCCGGGGTGTTCGTGCGCTGTGGCACATTACTTTCTTTTCTACAATTAGTATAACGATAGTTATAGGTTCTGTCAATGAAAACTGCCCGTATAGATAGTGTAAAGTTGTTGTGGGAATTTTTTTGACAGGCCATTTTTGATGGTTCTCTTAACCTGTTAATATTACTACTATAGTTACGTTATAGACAGCATACAGCAACGTGCTGAACTAGCATTCCCGTTACGTTATATATTCTTCAACTTTTGTACACTAAAGTTTTCCCACAATTATTTTACGCTGTCCCCGTATATTAGTTCACGCCCCGTTGGCTCAGCGTAATGCGGACGGGCTGATTTTCGATGCGATTCTGCGTGACGATCATGTCCTGCGTATCGCGGCGGAAGGCCTGGTAGGCCGGCGAGCTGATATACGCTTTATAGCCTTCTTCATCGGTAAAGATACCCATCGTATGGATTCGGGCCGGATTGTCCTTTTCAGCCGTCGCATAGAGTCCGATGACGTGCTCATCGTCAGCAGCGGCCCGGCGGATTTCCTCGGCCAATCGCTGCGCATAGGCTTCCAGGCATTCCGGCTTGACCTGGATCAAATCCATCTGTACGCTCGTCCCCACGCCGCTGTCTTTTTGTTCCAGGGCGATACCTGTGGCTTCCAAAATCTTCACGCCCTTCAAATAGGGACGGCGCGCTTCATCGTAGGCGTGGAAGCCGTCGCTCGACGCGTGGATGCGGTAGGCGCCGTCGTCTTCATAGAATTCCAATACCCGCATGATATTGGGATTCTTGGCATCTACGGCTCCATACAAGGCGTAGGTGCCATCTTCCTTTGCAACTTCCGGAGCGACGTGCTTCGCCCCTAACTGCTGCAGGACGCCCATCTGTCCGTCAGCCGATTCGACGACGGCCCAGTGAATCAAGGGCATATTCCCGTCCGGCGTCCGCACGCTCGCCCCTTGGACAGATGCAGCGGCAAACAACGTACTCAGCGCGGCGGCAATACAAAGCAATTTTCTTTTCATCGATTTTGCACCTCCACAATCATACTGTTTGATATATACTCTCTTATTTTCCAAAAGGCCGCCTAATGCGGATGGCCTTTGTCGGACAAGAGGACATACAAGCGCCGCAGCCGATGCATTCCCTGTCGCCGACAATGCGGATATCCATCGGGCACGTCTGCACACAGGCGGAGCAATGAATGCACGCCTTGACGTCTACGGTCATTCCCACGGCGGAAAACCGGTTGAACAGGCCGTAAAACGCACCGAGGGGGCAGAGAAAGCGGCAGAACGGGCGGTATATCCACAGCATCGCCACGAGCAGGGCCATGACCCAGAAAAATTTAGAATTCTGCACGGCAATGATCAAATTGTCGACGCTGCCCTGAAACAACGTCGGCAGAAATAAGGCTTCCAAGAAATTCCCCGGGCAAATCCAGGCGCAGAAGGCCGTAATCCCACGCCCCGTCACCAGCCCCGTATACAGGGGAACGGCTAATACAAACAAGGCGGTCATCACGTATTTTACGTAAGACAAATAGTAGGTCATTCGGTTCTTTTTCAGCTTTGGAAATGGCACTTTATTCAACAGCTCTTGCAGCCAGCCCATGGGACAGGCCCAGCCGCAAATCATACGGCCGAATAAGAGGCCAAACAATACCAGCATCCCCCAAAACTGCCAGGCCACGGCGGAAAAGGAACCGCTCAGCGCCTGCTGGGTCACGCCTAGAGGACACCCGGCAATGGTATAGCGGCAATACTGGCAGTTCAACCCGGGCACGCAGGTCTTGTCATAGGGAAAATCGACGGCCCGGCCTGTCAGGGGCGTAAAGGCGTTGGCGTTATATAACACAGCCGCGCAGAGCTGCACGGCATGGCGGCGAATCTGCAGCTTCATCGGTTCCGACCTCCTTCTGCGGCATAGATTCCCAGTGAATCCAGCCAAGACACGACGGCTTCTTTGCAATTTCCAGCCTGGGACGCATGGACAGCCAACCCCTTAGCAAGGATGGCGTCCGGCGCGGCAGCCCGAATATCGTCGATGCTGCTGCCCCAGCCGCTCAGGCCGTAGGTCACGAAGGGAACGATGGTCTTTCCCTTCCAGTCCGTCTGTTTCAAAAAAGTAAACACTCCTGCCGGCGGCGCATTATACCAATTTGGGAATCCTAAAAAGACGACGTCGTAGCGGCTCATATTCGGCATCGGTTCGGCCAAGGACGGCCGGAGCCCTTCGTTGTATTCCGCCTTGGCCTGGCTCTGCATGGCCGGCGCATTCTTCGGATACGCAATGTTCGTCCGTATGCGGTACAAGTCGCCGCCCGTTTCTTGCTGAATCGCCTTGGCGACGGCCTCCGTATGGCCGCTCTGGGAATAATAGGCAATCAGTATACGTTCCGGTGCAGCGGCCTGCACGGATTCTGCCGGCTGCGGGTAGGAAGCAAAGGCCCAGCCGATGGTCACGGCCAGGGCCGCGGCGATGAGTATTCCTCCAAATTTCACGACGCACCTCCTGCAATGAATAAAACGATTTATTATAACTCAATGACGAAGGAGACTAGCTGCAGCCGTCGCCGGCTAAAAAAAGAAGGCGTCTCCTCGTCGAGACACCTTCATTATAAAGTGCGGCCTTGGCTGCGTCTAATGCTTATAGCGGATGATGAAACATTCATTTCCTGTATATCTTAGCCTATCCGATACGGCGATTGCCAATCTCTCGTTTCCATCTTGATTCGCCTCACGGCATCAGAAGCGATAGGCGACGTTCACGGCGGCGCTCAGGTCACGGCTCGTATGGGACCAGGCCTGCTCTACGGCTCCGCCGATTTCCCAGCGGTCGGACAGCTTGGCCGATGCGTAGGCCGACGCTATGACGTGATCCTTGCTGCGGTTCATAGATTGTACGCCGAAGCCCGGGCCCTTTCCTTTGGCATAGGAAAAGCCTGTATGCTGCACGTCGCCGTCAAAGACGCGCCGATAGGCTACTGACAATCCGTAGGTCTTGTCGTTAGTCTCCCGCTTCATATCGACGCCGAGTTCGCCAGCCAGATAGTCGTCGCTGAACCCGCTGCTGCGGAGAGCGAAGACACCTCCGTCTTCGCCGAAGCTGTCCTGCTGATAATGGGCGTAATCCAGGCCGACGTAGGGGCTGACGTGCCAGCCAGCCTCCTTTCCGTAGTGCAGGTCATAGGCGTATGCCGCGCCGACGCCGAAGACGGTGCTGTCGTAATCGCTCGTCACCTTGCTGGACGCACCGCTGTAGCTGAAGCTGCTTCCCAAATACCGCGTCAGCTCGTTTTCCTGCCTGCCGTAGCTTACGTAGGCCGTCGCCGTGCCGGGGCGGTTCTTCGTGCCGCCGTACAGGCCGACGCTGTAGTTCTTATACGTACCGTCGGCGTCATAGCCGCTCAGGCTGTTGTCGCTGCAGGCGACCAGCGCGCCGGCATAGACGTCGCCGTCGTCATAGAAATCATAGCCGACTGTCGTGTTCCAGCTGTGCCGTTTCAAGCCGTCGTCCATATTGCCCCAGCCCTTGCCGGTAATCGCCCAGACTGATTCGTCGCGATTCGTCCGCTCCTGCTGCCGTACGGCCTGGCGGACGTCTCGGTTCTGCATGGCGTCGTAGGCCAGTTCCAGATGCATACTTTCGCTGCGGCTCAGGCTGTCTATCGCCGTGCGGACGTTTCCGCTGTCCAAGGCGTACAGGCGGTACATATCCTTCTGCTCGTCTTTGTCCAGCGCGCTGTACAAGCCGTTTACAGCGGCAAAGCGGTCGGCGGCAATGCCGGCGTTGTTGTCAGCCTTCGTCGTCAAGTTGAGGCTGTCGCCGTCTTGTCTCACTTCACTGTCGAGCAAGCCGCTGAACGAACCGTTCAGGCTATCTGCTCCCGTCATCGCGCCGCCGCTCGTCAAAATCGTGCCCGTTACGTCGGGGGCGGCATACTGCCCTGCTTGCAAGGTCATTTGGGAAAGGTCGGCGTCCCGTTCAACGTAGAGACGGGCATACGTCGTCCCGTCTGTATTGGCGATAATCCTTCCCTTTCCATCAAACGTCCCTTTTACGTTCAAGGTCTGCGCCGTACCGTCGTCCTTTGTCACAGCGCCCCAGCTCCCAGCGGCGACGGCCCCATTATTATACAAGTTTCCCTTAATGGTACCGCTGCCGGCAATGGCGCCCGCATCCTCACTGTAGGCATCGCCGGCGACGGAGCCGTCGATCTGCAGGGTTCCGCCGGCGGCTATCGTCGCGCCTTTATAGGTATTTTTACCGGTCAGGGCCAGCGTCCCGTCTCCGGTCTTTTTCAGGCCGCCTTGGAGGCCTAAAAGGCCGTTGTCATCGACATATTTGTTATAGTCTTTTACATAGCGGTCGGCAAAGCTAACTGTGTCGTCTGTGCTGTCTAGGTCAAAGTTCTCCGTATAGTATACCCAGCGGTCATGCAGATCCTTAATATCGCCGTCTGCCCCGTCAAACGCCGTATTTTCGTCGCCCAAGGGATTTTCGGCAATATATCCGGCCCGTATTTCGCCGATGTCGTTGCTCCATACCGAGTCATAGCCCTGCGTATCGACAGTGTATAAAGCTTGGTCTTTCTGCTCTCCGTCGACGGTATAATCGCCGCTCACATCGTCTTTCGTCAGGCGGCGCACGTTTATCGCCCCTAAGCCGTTCGTCGCCTTGTCGGCGTCGACGACGCCCTGGCCGAACAAGACGTCCATAGGCACGTCGGTATAGATATTAAGTTTTAGGGTTTCCTCATCGACGAGTTTCCGAATATAGTCGGCAAACTCCTGCCCGTTACTACAATCATAGGTATACCCATAAACATCCTTCATGTGCCAATCAAACTCATCTTTAAGCAATACCTTTAGACTCCCATCATCACTCTGATACTCTTGGTTATAGGCCTTACGAATTAAAGCATACGCTGCCTCCTGTTTTTGCGTTTCGCCTTCTGCGCCGTCGACAAGATATACGGAAAGGCCTTCTAACGAAGACCGGTTTGGTCCAAAGGACAGGGTGACAAACCCATTGTCTGAGTCTGACAGCTTAATGTTTTTATTGGCCGTACTCAGCAGGACGTCGCCGATTTGCTTGCCGCTCAAATAGGGATAGGCCTGCTGCACCAAGGCGCCGACGCCGGTCGCCATCGGGGTGGCAAAGGACGTCCCGTCTCTATAGATCGTCTCCCCTATCTCCAAGGCATCTGGTCCATATATTGTTGTACCGAAAGCGCTCAGGGAATAGTCTTCCGCATACGCAGACAGATTGGTAAACAGCGAAAGGGCGCCGACAGAAGCAAGTATAGAGCCGTCGTCTTGTTCCGCCAAATAGAAATGGCTCGCCGACGTGACGTTTACGATGTGATTCCGCAAGGCCTCGTCGCTGCCGGCATGAACTTGCAGGGAAGTGCTTATCGCCTGGCCGTCGTTCCCAGCGCTAAAAACAAGGAGTTTGTCCCGCCGCGCCGCAGCGACGGCTTCTTGATACCATGAATTATTGTCGCTAAAGGTATGCAGAGTATCATAAGCCGTACCAGAATCCGTATAGTGTACAACCGTTCTCCAAGAGTTATTGATAAGTTTTATATTGTCATCGTCCAAAAATCCCGTATACCAATGATCGTTCGTAAAATTGCCGTACGCCGCAAAGGCAAGTCCGGCGTCGAAAGCTACGCCGTGCATGCCGAAATCGTTTTTATCGGCCATGATGATTCCCGACACCATGGTCCCATGTATTCGTAGATCCATATCACCGGGCAGCGCTTCGTCGTCTGTCGGCTGCACGATCTGGACATCCTGATCGATAAAATCGGGAATATACGGATTGATATTGTCATCTATGACGCCGACGGTAACGCCCTTGCCCGTATAGCCCTTGGCGTACGTATCGGACAGGTTCATAAAATCATAGGGGCTTTGAACCCACCACCTTCCGTTCACGCCGTAATACTCGTCGGTTACAAATTCATTAGCCTCTGCAGGAAGTACGCCGGCAGGCATCGCCCAGCCCAACGCCAGCGTGGCTATCAGTGTTAATGTGGTTTGTGGTTTGTGGTTTGTGGTTTTTATTCATCGGTATACCTCGCTTTGATTTGTACCTTTTGCAGGGGTGAGCTTCCCGTCATAGCGCCAGGGTACGTTCTTTTTATAGTATATCATACGATTCTGATTTCTTCCTATAGGCTGCCGACGAGATGTATCTTCTTCGTATCCCATCGGATGGCAAGGGGACATCCCGCCAACGGCAGAACCCTTGTGTTGTCCTTCCTGCATGAAGCCGCATAGACGAGTTCCCATCCCGGTACGTTATTTTAAAATGCTGAAACGATGTTTGCGTCTATATGCTATACGAAGACGCTTTCGTTACAGCGCACCGTAAACTGACTCAGAGTCCTCATAGTACAGCCCATACGCGACGTCATTACCAGGAGCCGCATCGTTCCGCCTGTTCCCATAGAAAAAGCAGGCCGTCTCCGACAGACAGCCTGCTTGCAGTATTGTCGTTATCCTATTAATTGCACTTGCTCCAGCCGCAGTTCTTGCAGGTGTTGCAGCCCCCTTCAAAGACTAAGGGTTCGCCGCACTGAGGGCAGAAGATGCTTTCGGCCGTGACTTTTTTATCGGCCTTCGGTTTGACCGGCGCTTTTTTGACCGGCACGTCGCCCTGGGTCACGGCGGCGGACTGGCGCAGGTCCTCCTGCACTTCGTCGTACATGTCGAGAAGGGCGTTGCCGACGGCCATGGGGCAGCAGGAGCCCTTGCTCGTATCGCCCCGCGTAGCCCGGCGGACCGAGTAGGACGGGCAGTTCCCCGTCGAGTTGAGCTGGTCGATGATGGTGTAGATGTCGATGCCGGCGCGGGCGCTGATGGAAATCATGCGGGACAGGCCAATCATGAAGTTGTTGCAGCCGCCTGTCGAGCCCTTGCTCAGGTACGTTTCCAAGAGGGCTCCCGTTTCGGGATCGAAGAAGGCCAGGCAGTGCAGGCTGCCGCAGCCCGTGACGAGCTTGCGTTTTTTGCCGATGACGTTGTCGTCGATGCTGACGATTTCGCCCCGTTCGAGGCCTGCGCCGGCGATGGGCACAGATTTCTTGTCGACGTGGGTCGTCAGGATGCCGGCCCGCTTGCAGCCGTCGCGGAACAAGGTCAAGCCCTTGCAACCCTTTTCATAGGCCAGGAGGTAAAGGTTTTCCGTATCTTCGACGGTAAAGCTGTTGGGCACGTTGACCGTCGAGCTGATGGAGGCGTCGATGTGCTGCTGCCAAACGGCCTGCATGGCGACGCGCTGATGATAGTCGAGGGTCAGGGCAGTGACGAAGTATTCCGGCAGCTGGGAGTCGTCTTTAATGTTGTGAGCCTTCATGTACCGTTCGACGATAGGCGTGTAGACCTTATAGTAGACGTCCGTGCCGTGGAGGGACTCGGTTTTCCGTTCGTAGAAGTTGGCGTAAATGGGCTCGATGCCGCCGGAAATGCCCAGCATAGTCGACAGGGTGCCCGTCGGGGCGATGGTCAGGAGCTGGGAATTGCGCAGGCCTTTTTCCTTGACCAGGGCCGCCGTCTTTTTCGTCGTGTTGGCCTTAAAGAAGGGCGTTTCCATGATTTCGTCGATGTGGCACATGTCGAAGGCTCCCCGTTCGCCGGCCAGGTTCGCCGAGGCGGCGATGGCTGTATCGGTCATGGCGAAGCCGATTTCATCGCACAGGGCGACAGCTTCGTCGCTGCCATAGGTGATGCCCAGCTTAATGAGCATGTCGCCGAGGCCCATGATGCCCAGGCCGATCTGCCGCCACTGGCGCACGCTGTCCTGCTGTTCCTGCAGCGGATGGAGGGGCAGGCCTTCGTCGAGGACGTCGTTCAGGGCCCGCACGGCGATGGTCACGCAGCGGCGGAATTCGTTGAAATCAAAGAGGGACTTGTCCGAAAAGGGATCGCGGACGAAGTTCGCCAGGTTCAGGCTGCCCAAGAGGCACGAGCCGCCGGCCGGCAAGGGTTCTTCGGCGCAGGGATTGACGCCGGCAAATTTAAATTCCTTCGTATTGGCCAAGAGATTCCACTGGCAGATGCGATCCCAAAACAAGGCTCCCGGCTCGGCGTAGTCCCAGTTCGTTTCGGCGACGAGGCGGAAGATGTCGGCGGCGTTGACCATGCTTTCGATGACCTGGCCCGTTTCCTTCCGCGTATAGTGCAGGCGGAACTGCTGGCGGGCCTTGACGGCTTCCATGAATTCGTCGCTCAGGCGAATGGAAATATTGGCCTTCGTCACCTTATTCAAATCGGTTTTCAGCTTGATGAATTCCAGGACGTCGGGATGGGCGCAGTCGATGGAAATCATGAGAGCGCCGCGGCGGCCGTTCTGGCCGATGAGCTCCGTCACGAGGGAATAGAGGGTCATAAAGGATATGGAACCGCTCGTTTCCTTCGCCGCGTTGTTGATGCGCGCGCCTTTGGGGCTGAGGCCGGAAATGTCGATGCCGCAGCCGCCGCCGTAGCTGTACGTGCGGGCCAGCTTTCCGGCGCGGTCGAAGATGCTTTCGATATTGTCTTCCGGCGGCGTCATGACGTAGCAGTTCGACAAGGTAATTTTCTTGCCTTCGTATTCCAATCCGCGGTTGGCCAAAATGCGGCCGCCGAAGAGGAATTTCTGCTCCTTCAGCAGCTGCGCCACGTCTTCGTCATGGCCGCTGACGCGGTCAATCCACTGCTCAAAGGTTTCGCCGTTGTTGCAGTACTTGTTTTTCCAAATATCCATGCCCAGCTGATTCTGTTCGCCCAGCCATTCCTGCTCGTTCATGAAACACCCTCCTATGCATTCTCATATATTATATATGGTATTGTATTATTATTACTTATACTGTATATAGTATTTGCAATGATTCCGTTTCCTATTATAGCAGTCTTGTACGGTCTTCGCAAGGAGATTCTTGCTTCCCCAGAGGCCGTTCATAGGTCCCGGCGGAGGTATATCATGTCGACGAGGCGCACGCCGCCTTCATAGATGGGATGGTCGTAGTGGTCTATGAAAAAATTTCTGACCCGGTGTGATTTCACAAATCCGCAGGCCTCATAAAAGGGTATCGTCAAGGGGCTGTCGCCGGTGCCGACCTGCAGCGTATGAAAGGCGCCCCGATAGCGCCGCCGGATATATTCGACAAAGGCCCGCCCGTATCCGCAGCACTGCCACGGCGGGGCGACGGCCAGATTTTTAATTTCCAGCACGCCCTCTCCCTCGTCGGTCACGACGCAGACGGCGCGGACGCCGCCGTCTTCCATGACGTACAGCCGTCCGCGCTCCAAATAGGCGTCGATAGCCGACTCCTGCTCGTCTGCTATCAGCAGCAGGGGCAGATATTTCTTTTTGTTATCCATTATTTCTTTGTATTCTATCATGCTGTGGTTTCCGCGACCTTTCGTTACTGCGTGTCCAAGAGAAATTCCGTGACGAGCTGCCGGTATTCCCTTCGGTTTGTAGAAATGCCGACGGCGTGGGGTGAGCCTTCGAAGACATGGACGTATTTCTCTGCACTGGCACAGTTTTCATAGAGGCTCCAGACCGTCTTTACCGGCACGAGGCGGTCCTCCTGCCCGTGGAGGAACAAGACGGGACAGCGTATCGACCGTACGGCGTGGGCCGGCTCGATGTCTGATAAAAACTTGCCCGTGTGATACCACATAGCGCCCTGGAAAAAAGGCATGAGGATATCGTATTCCCAGACGAGGCGGTCGTCTTTCGCCGCCGCCATGAGCTTTTCCCGTCCCAGGGACACGATGTTGCCGTAGGAGCTGTCGGCGACGACGAAGGCCGCGTCCCGTCCGGCGTCGCTGCCGGCGTACAAGAGCGCCATAGCCGCGCCCAGGGATACGCCGTGGAGGCCAACGGTCATCGATGCATCTTTTTCCTTCAGCCACTGTACCCATCGGCCAATGTCGTCGGCTTCCTGGACGCCCCATTTGGTCTGGCCGCCGCTTTCGCCGTGGCCGCGCTGGTCTACGAGGAGGACGTTGTAGCCCAGATTGCGGTACATGCCGACGTAAGGCAGGCACATAGCCCGATTGTGATACAGGCCGTGCAGCAGGATTACCGTATGATGGGAGCCGCCCTGGTCTTCAATATATGTCCCCCGCAAGGGAACGCCGTCACGGCCCGTCGTCTCCGCTTCCTGCCAGTCGAACCGTTCCTCGCCGGCGGCGATTCGCTCTACGTCGCAGGACATGTTTTCAATACCGAATATGACGTCCCACGGCGCAGAAGCAAAGCGCTCGAAGGCCAGATTGCCGATATACAGTCCCGCGCCGAAGGCCAGCACGGCGGCAAAACAGACCAGCGTGCAGAGGAATTTAAGTAAACGCCTTATCATAGTCTCCCGTCCTTACAGCTTGCGGTCCCGTCCGCCTTCGACCTTTTCCTGCATCTCGTCTATGGCCGTGCCGCCTTCCGCTTCGACGGCAGCAATGACGGCGCCTTCGACAAAGGGGCAGTCGAGAAGGACAACGCGCTTGTCGTCCAGGGCTTCGACGACCATCTCGGCCGTCATGACGGCGCTGCCCATGTCCATGATGACGACGACGCCGTCTTCCGAATATACCGACTCGACGGCGGCGCAAATTTTTTCAAAGCTCGTGCCCAGGCCGCCGTCCTCCATGCCGCCGGCTGCGGCGACGGGAGCCGCCGGAGCCATCATCTTCGCCAGCTCGGCTGCGCCTTCCGCCGCCTTTTGGCTGTGCGATACCAATACGATGCCTACCATATTTTTTCCTCCTTCACAGGTAAGGCCGGCAATACGCCGGCCCGTTTTTCTATCCTTATTCGTCTATGTGCTCCGCCATGGTCCGCAGCATGTACCACGACGACGTCGCTCCCGGGTCCTGATGGCCTAAGCTGCGTTCGCCGAGGTAGCTGGCCCGGCCCTTGGTGGCGATGATCGTCTTCGTATAAGCCACGCCCTGTTCGGCTGCCGCCGCGCCGTCCTGCAGGGCTTCCTTCAACGATTTGCCGTTTTCTACGGCTGCTTTCACTGCCCGCAGTGCCGGGCATAAGGCGTCGAGCATCGTCTTTTCGCCTTCCGTCGCCTTGCCACGCATCTTAATGCCTTCGACGGCTGCTTCCATGGCCGCGGCGAAGGCCGGCCCGTCCAGCTCGGTCAGGCCCTTGCAGGCCATGCCGGCTTTCATGAACGCCGTGCCGTACAGGGGGCCCGACGCGCCGCCGACAGTCGATACGAGCTGCATGCCCACGCCCTTGAGAAGGGTGCCGATGTCCGTATTGGCCCAGGACGGCAGCTTTTGTTCTACGGCGGCAAAGCCGCGGGCCAGGTTGATGCCGTGGTCGCCGTCGCCGATTTCATTATCGAGCTGCGTCAGGAAATCCTTATTTTCTTCTATCGTCTTAGCAATGGCCGCCATGACTTCGGCTAATTTTTGCGTATTCAATTGCCCGTCCCTCCCTTATTTCTTCCAAGCCAGCGTGTCGGCTTTGGCATCGTAGAGCTTCTTCATTTCTTCGTCCAGCCGCAGCAGCGTCAGGGAGAAGCCGGCCATTTCGATAGACGTCATGTAGTTGCCGACCATCGTGTCGTAGACGCGGACGCCTTTTTCCTTCAGGTAGTCCTGCACGAAGTTGTTGACGATATACAGCTCCATGAGAGGCGTGCCGCCCATGCCGTTGACCAGGACGACGACGTCGCTGCCTGTATAATCCAAATCAGCGAGGATGCTGTCGAGAAGCATCTTGGCGATGGAATCAGCCGTGCCCAGGGCTTCGCGGTGCGTGCCCGGTTCGCCGTGGATGCCGATGCCGATTTCCATTTCCGTATCGGACAGCTCAAAGCCCGGCTTGCCCGCTGCCGGCACCGTGCAGGGCTCGATAGCCATGCCCATGGAGCGGACGTTGGCGATGACCTTTTCCGCCGCGGCCTTGACTTCTTCCAGGCTCGCGCCTTCGGCGGCCTTAGCCCCGGCGATTTTGTGCACGAAAATCGTGCCGGCTACGCCGCGCCGTCCCGTCGTGTATAGGCTGTCCTTGACGGCTACGTCGTCGTTGACGACGACATAATCGGCCTTGATTCCTTCGTCGGCAGCCATTTCAATAGCCATTTCAAAATTCATGACGTCGCCGGTATAGTTTTTGACGATGCACAGTACGCCTTTATCCGTCGCGACGGCCTTGATGCCTTCCAGCACCTGATCCGGCGTTGGCGACGTAAAGACCGTGCCGGCTACGGCGCAGTCCAGCATGCCTTCGCCGACGTAGCCGCCGTGGGCCGGTTCGTGGCCGCTGCCGCCGCCGCTGACCAGGGCGACCTTGTCTTCTTGCTTCGGCTCCCGCACGACAATCGTCCCGTAGTCGAGCTTGCGCAGCTTCTGCGGCGCCGCCTTGACCAATCCCAGGATCATTTCCTCTTCTACGTTTGCCACGTCGTTTATGATTTTTTTCATCGCGTCTTCCTCCCCTTTTCCATAAAAAATAAATGATGCCTGTCATTTGACTTTAGTATAGCAACATTTCAGAGAAATCACAATATATGCCTTCATCCCCGCGGTTGCTTCCGGCCTGCGCCGTAATAGTCCAAGTTCATGGCGATAAACCGCTTCATATTGTCCTGAAAGTCGACGGGCTCGACGGCGATGCCGGCCCGCTCCAAGGCCTGCCGCAGCAGGGGATTGTCGCAGCACATGCTGCATATGCCGACGGCGTGGAAATATACGGCCAGGATGCATTCGCAGGCCTCTTTCGTTTCGATTCCCAAATTTTGCGACAGTACGTCGGCCAGCTGTCCGGCCTTGTCAAAATACAGGGCTTTGAATTCTGCCAGCCTGTCAACGGATACATTGGTCTCGATAATGGATGACAAAATATCGCCGTAGCGCAGGTAGTCCCGATGAGCCGACAGGATACCGGCCCATACCTCGGCGTATACGCCCACGGCGTAACCGCATCCCCGCGGAAAGGCTGCCAGCAGGGCGTCCATATAGGCGCTCATCTTTTCGCCGCACAAGACCAGGAAAATATCTTCCTTGCTGGTCACGTATTTATACAAATTAGCCCGGGTCCACGACAGCTCGGCGGCGATGGTCGTCAGCGTGATTTCATGATAGGGCTTGGCGGAAAACAGCCGATCGGCAGCCCGTTTCACTTCTTCCATGCGCGCTTCCTTCTGTTCGGCGCTCCGCGCCCTGACAAATTCCGACATATAGCCCTCCTCGTACGCAATCCTTCATGATATAACTCCATTATAGCCCATGAAGCTATACATTGACAAGAATCATCGCGTATGCTATTATTTTATTAAGTTACGTTATGTTATTTATTCATCAATTACTATACAGTGCGTTTTTACAGGAGGAATCTATGAAAAAGAATATCGGCGCCTTTCCCGCCTTGTATCCGACGCCCCTTACCCTGGTCGGCGCTATGGTCGATGGCAAGCCGAGCTGGATGACCGTCGCCCACGTCGGCATCATCGGTCACGACCGCATCCTCATCAGCTGCGCGAAGATTCACTATACCAACAAAGGTATCCGCCGGCACGGCGTCGTCTCGGTCAGCCTCGTCGACGAAGCCATGCTGCCTAAAGCTGACTGCGCCGGCAGCGTCAGCGGCCATCGGGACGACAAATCGGAGCTGTGCGAGTGGACGGCCGGCGAAACGGGCGCGCCGATACCGACGGAATCGCCCCTGGTCATGGAATGCCGCGTCGCCGACAATTACGAAACGGAAACGTTTGATAATTTCATTTTGGAAATCAAGGCCGTATGGGCCGAAGAAGGCGTCCTGACAGCCGACGGCAAGCCGGACTACGAAAAAATCGCGCCGGTCCTGTTTGAATTTCCGACGTACACCTATCTCCGCACGGGCAAGCGCCTCGGAAAATGCCTTTCCTTCGCCGGAACGAAAAGATAAGATTCTATATATATTTCATGACAAGGAGGATTTTATGATGAACAAACCCTTAGTAGCGTATTTTTCTGCCAGCGGCACGACGGCCAAGGCCGCGGCCGTATTAGCCCAGGCAGCCAAAGCCGATCTCTATGAAATCGTACCGGAAACGCCGTACACTCCGGCCGACTTAGACTGGACCGACCGCAGCAGCCGCACGACAAAAGAAAAGAACAACCCGTCCTTCCGCCCGGCCATAGGCGGCAAATCCATCGACGTCAGCCCTTACGACACCATTTACCTCGGCTTCCCTATCTGGTGGTACACGGCCCCGTCGATCATCAAGACCTTTTTGGAAAGCCACGATTTTTCCGGCAAGACTATCGTACTCTTCGCTACGTCCGGTGGCAGCGGCCTCGGCAATACGGCCAAAGACCTGCAGCCGTCCTGTCCCGGCGCGATGATTAAGTCAGGCAAACTCCTAAACGGCCGCCAAACCGTCGAAAGCGCGACGAAATGGCTGAACAGCTTTAAATAATAGAATATCCCTACATATAAAACACACGAGTCCGATGGCCCTGTCCTAAAGGTGCCGTCGGACTCGTGTGTTTTTACATAGTAACGAATAGGATGTCGTACTGCCGCCTTTCCGTCTGCGTATCTCAAAAACGCCTGCATATCCGGGCCCAGCGGTTTGCCATTGGTTTCTCAAAAAACGACTCCTATCTTACGACATAAGGCGTCCACTCTCACAGACGCCTTATACAGATTATAACAAATGATTCTTTTTCCCTAATTCCATGATATATTCTACCGAGGTTTGCTCACACTCTGCAATACTTTCTACGGAAAATCCCTTCCGCAGCATAGCCAATATCATCATGGTTTCTTTCTTTTTCTCGCCCGTTTTTTCACCTTCGGCAAAGCTCGCCAGCTCGCGCCGTTTGGTTTCCATTGCGTACGTCATATATTCTCGCCTCGTTTCCTTATGTTCCTTCACCCTCATGACTTCATCTTCTACGGCTTTCATAAATCTCCCCTCCGCCGCCTTTCCGTCTACGTATCTCAAAAACGCCCGTATGTCCGCCAACAGCTCACTGTCGTCTTCGCAAAATCGAGAGCCTATCTTGCGAAATAAGACACCTGCTCCCGCAGATGCCTTAGTCAGACTACAATAAACAATTCTTTTTCCCTAATTCCGTAACATAGTCTGCCGATACACGCGCGCACTCAGCAACCTTACCGTCGACGTAACGCAAGAACGCTCGTATATCCGGGTCCAGAGCTTTGTCGTCGCCTTTACAGTTTAAAAATAGTTTTGTTCCTTCGTCTCCCAGTTCTATAGCTTCCTTTTCGATGCAGTGATTCCGAAAGGTATAGACGGGCAGGCCGTCGCCAAAAGCGTCGAAGGTGCAAATGAAGATAATGTACGACGGATTTAAGCAGTCGTAATCTTCGCCTGTCTCTAATATTTCCATATCAATCATGGCCTGATAATATCGCGTCCGCTTGGTCAGGCCACCGTTCGGTTCGTTTTCGCACTGCATTTCAATATCGAATACGCGTCCCGTATCATCTTTAACATATACGTCAAGACGGACGCTCTTGCTGTCCAATCGGATATCTATCGTTTTTTCCACATCTGGATAGGTAATGTCGGCGATTTTGATGTTTAAAATTTTTTCGATTAAATATTGACACAATCG
Organism: Megasphaera sp. ASD88; assembly: GCF_002287425.1. Lineage (NCBI taxonomy): Bacteria > Bacillati > Bacillota > Negativicutes > Veillonellales > Veillonellaceae > Megasphaera > Megasphaera sp. ASD88. The sequence goes on from NZ_NQXW01000028.1 coordinate 21,462, forward strand.
TTTATTTCTCATTACTTTTCTTACTTGTAGTATATCAAACATCCGTACGTTTCGACAATATACCGGGCTATAACAAAACGGAAATGAAGGCTCCGCTGCATCTCGTATGATATAATACAGATAGATATTATAAAGGAGCTGAGGTCATGGAAATCCGCGTACTTCGATATTTTCTTACAGTAGTGCAGGAAGGCAGCATCACCCAGGCGGCAAAGGCCCTGCACGTCACGCAGCCGACCTTGTCGCGGCAGCTCATGGAGCTGGAAGAGGAACTAGGGCAGCAGCTGTTTATCCGCGGCAGCCGCCGCATCAGCCTGACCGAAGAGGGACTTCTCCTGCGCCAGCGGGCCGAAGAAATCCTCAGCCTCATCGACAAGACGACGACGGAGTTTTCCGCTATGGACGACGCCTCAATCCGCGGCGAAGTGCGCATCGGCTGCGGCGAAGGCGAGCCCATTCGCTTTATCGCCCGCACGCTGACGGCGATGCGGCGTTCCTATCCTTTCATCCAAACCCATTTCTACAGCGGCAACGCGCCCGACGTGCTGGACAAGCTGGATAAGGGGCTGACAGATTTCGCCGTCGTCTTCGGCCCCCTTGATTTGACTCCCTATCACTACCTGCGCCTGCCTGGAATACACCGCTGGGGTCTGCTCATGCGTAAGGACAGTCCCCTCAGCCAAAAGGCTGTCATAGAGCCGCAGGATCTCCTTTCCATCCCCTTGATTTACTCGGCCCAGGCTTGGGAGCACAACGAATTTTCCGGCTGGCTCGGCGTGCCCGTCGAGCAGCTTCATATCGTCGCCATATACAACCTCTTTTATAACGCATCCCTGCTGGTTCAGGAAGGGCTGGGCTATGCCACCTCCTTCGACAATCTCGCCCCAACCGGGCCGGCCAGCCCGCTGTGCCATCGCCCCTTCCATCCGCCCCTCCAGGCAATCCCGTACTTGCTTTGGAAAAAATCGCACCGCTTTTCCAAAGCCAGCCGCATCTTTCTGGAGCATATCCGCAAAGATTTAACGGCCATCTCATTAGACACGTAATATCAAACAGCAGCAAATCCTCCCTATGTCCTATCATCAGGACACAGGGAGGATTCTTTATATTATCAGAAAAATTATGGCTTTGTGTCTGAGACGACGACGTAGCCGCCGTCCTTATCCTTGCGGACTTTGCCGATTTGCGGGAAGTGCATGCCTGCAATCAGGCGATCTGTCCGGCTCAGTTCTGACAAAACGCGTTCCCGCGTCTGCGCAGCCAATGCGGGATCAACGTCGTAAACGCTGCAATACTCGGTATGGCGCATCTGAATGGGCGCAACGTGAATCATATCGCCGACAATAGTCAGCCCCTTATTGCCGGACGTAACGTCATAGCACGTATGGCCCATAGTGTGGCCGTTGGCGTTGCGGGCCGTAATCCCCGGCAGGCTTTCTTCGTCATAGTCAAATAAGGCAATACGGCCTTCATAAGCTTTTGCCACCTTTCGTGCCAGAGTAATGTATTCCGCTTCCCTGTCGGCGCCTTGGACAATCCAACGGTCATATTCCTTCGCGGCAATATGGAGCACAGCGTTAGGATAAACGGCCTTACCGCCGTGAAGCAGGCCGGAAATATGGTCTACGTCCATATGGGTGAGCAAAATATCTGTTACGTCGTCCGCAGATACGCCGTATTTCGCCAAGTAGTCCACTGTCCTGCCGTCTACGCCGCTTTCCGTGCCCCAGCCGCCGTCGACAAGGACCCGTCTATCTCCCGTTTGAATCAAATAGGTACGGGTAATCGTATGGAACTGCCCCTTCGGCATGAGGGCCATGCGGTCCGGATACTGAGATAGGTCGGGAAAAATGCTGCTTTCTAAAGTCAATGGGCTTTCATCAAAGGCATAGACAGTAATATCATTTAAAACGACTTCCTGGGCCGGCGCAAGGTCGGCATACTGCTGTACGACGGCCGCCGGCTTTACCGGAACCGTCTGTGGAGCCGCCAGCACGGACGGCATCATCATCGCGGCTATGGCCGCAGCGAACACGGCTTTCGACAGAGTACGCCGCGTAATAAAATGCAAATTCATATCTATTCCTCCTTATAAAATATCATGAAACCTGAGCTATCGTTTCTTCTTTGCCAGAGCGGTGAAAAGCAAGCGACCGCAGCCGCAGGAACACGACGCTGACGGCGGCAAAGGCCGCGCCGCCTAAGAGAACCGCCGCCGTCCCCCACTGGGCAATGCACCAGCCGCAGAGGGCCGACGCGGCCATGGTACCGGCGTTGGCCGACGTAAGGAAGATGCCGCTGGCAAATTCCTTTGCTTCCGGCGCAGCCTGGGTGAGGATATACTGCTGCGTGCTGGCGTTGACACCGCCGATGAAGCCCCAGGCCACGACGAGGACGGCCATGACAGCCGCCATCGCGCCGCCCAGCCATACCAAGGCGTACAGCGCCAGCAGAACCCAGGGAAAGGCCTGCACAGTCAACCCCTCGTTCCAGCGGATGAGCCGCCCCGACAGAAAGCTTCCTGCGCTGTTGGATAGGCCGTAAACGAATAAAAACAGGCTCACAGCACCGCCGGACAAGACCGTCACGACTCCCAAGTATTCGGCCAAATAGGTAAACACGCCGAATAAGGCGCCGTTCATGAAGACGATGGCAAAAATCGACATCCACACGGCAGGACGGCGCAGGATGCCGATTTGCTCGCCGTAAGTCCGTTTCGGGCCGGCCGGCATGGACGGAATACAAAACAGCGTCGCAAAAAAAGCCGCCGCTGTGACAGCCGTGAAGAAGGCGAAGGCCGCCTGCAGCGATACGGCGTCGGCCAGGAAGTTGCTGACGGGTACGCCGAGGACCATGCCGGCAGCTACGCCGACCATGACCTTGCCGACGGCATCGGGGGCGTACTCCTGCGGCACTGCTTCTGCCGCCGCCGAAAAGGCCAGGGCGCAGTACACGGGATGGAAAAAGGCCGGAATGACCCGGGCCGCCAAGAGGATGGCAAAGCTGTCCGTCACGGCCGATATGACGTTGCCGGCGATAAAGACGGCCAGCACGAAGAGCATCGCCTTTTTCCGCTCAAACCGCGACATGAGCAGGGGCATGACCGGCCCCGACACGGCGACGATGAGGGCAAACAAGCTGACCAACGCCCCCGCTTCGGAAATAGATACGCCGAAATACGCTGATACATACGGCAGAAGGCCGATAACCCCCATTTCCGTATTTAAAATGCCGAACACGCCGACGGCTAAAATAAAGATAAACAACCGATGTCCTTTCATCATGGCCTCCTATGGGCGGAACAGACGGCGGCGCTGCCGCATCCGCTATGGACTGCCGCAGCGCCTGCCGTTTTCCTTAGTTCTTTAAATAGTGATTGAAAAACTGGGTCAGCTTGCCGAAGGGGATGACGTCGGTCCTGTCATACAAATCGACATGGCCTGCATGGGGGACGATGTACAGCTCCTTCGGTTCGCTCGCCAAACGATACGCGTCTTCGCTGAATTCACGGGAATGGGCGTTGGCTCCGGCGATGAACAGCATGGGCCGCGGCGAAATCAAATCCAAGTCGTTGAAGGGATAGAAATTCATGAACTTCACGTTTGTCGTCAGCGTCGGGTGGGTCGTGTGAGCCGGGTCTTCGCCGGGCGTCGTATACGAGCCGCGGGACGTGCGGTAGTAATCGTAGAATTCGCGCTGAATCGGGTCCGTATCCTCCGTCAGCTCGTGGGTCGTGCCGCTCGTATATTGTCGTTCGCCGCCTTCAAATTCGACATAGCGCTGCTGGGCCGCCTGGGCGATGATCGCCTTACGCTGCTCCAGCGACACGGAATGATGGAGGCCGTGGCGGTTGGCATCGCCCATATTATACATGCTGACCGTTGCGATAGCCTTGAGGCGCGGGTCGATTTTCGCCGCGCTGATGGCGAAGCTACCACTGCCGCAGATGCCGATGACACCCATGTTGTCCCGGTCTACGAAATCGCGGGTGCCGAGGTAGTCGGCGGCGGCGCTGAAGGCTTCGGCATAGGTATCGGGATTGACGCTGTTGCGCGGCATCCCTTCGCTTTCACCCCAGTAGGGCAGGTCGATAGCCAATGTCACATAGCCCTGTTCAGCCATTTTCTGGGCGTACAGGCTGGCGCTCTGCTCCTTCACGGCTCCCATAGGATGGCCGACGATAATGGCCGGCAGCTTCTGTCCGGCTTTCAGCGTCTTAGGAACGAAGAGATTTCCGGCGACCTTCATATCGTATATATCGGTAAACGTCACGGTTTTGCCGTCCACCTTGTCGCTGACGTAGAAATTATCGGCTCCGCGGGACATATCGCCGGGCGGCAGGGTCGCATCGGCTATCAAACGCGGCGCGTGTTCCGCTATATCGGCCGCGGCGGCCAGCCCGCCGAATCCTAAAACGGATAGGCCTAACAAGGCCATGATAATATAGTTTCTGCTTCGTCCTTTCATAGGAATACCTCCTCCGATGTTCTGCTTCAAAAGTCCTTCTCTTGATAGCTCAAGTATATACTACGGGAATAGCAATAACAAATACTTAGAAAAAATGCCAATCCATGTTTTAAAAGCATGAATTGGCATATAAAAAAACGGCAGCGCCCCCGATAGAGCAGCTGCCGCCGCGCCGTTACCGCAGATATTTTGCGTACAGCATATACACGATAAAGGCGACGAGAGGGACGACGACGATTCCTACTAATTGACCTACCATAGTATCACTTCCTTAGAACATACACGGTAAGGAGGCTGCGAAGCGTCCTCTATTTCTTGTTATATATAGTATATCAGATTTGTTCCCGCAGGACGACCTGTTCCTGCCCGTCTACTTCGCGCAGCTGGACGGAAATGTCCTCGCGCCGCGACGTCGGCACGTTTTTCCCCACGTAATCGGCGCGGATCGGCAGCTCGCGGTGCCCCCTGTCGACGAGGACGGCCAGCTCGATGTAGCGGGGCCGGCCCAGCTCCATGATGGCATTCAGGGCCGAGCGGACCGTCCGTCCCGTAAAGAGGACGTCGTCGACTAAAATGACCGTCTTGCCGTCGGCGTCGAAGCGGGTCTGCCCTTTGGCGACCATGTTGATAGACGTCTTTTTGGCGTCGTCGCGATAGGCGGAAATATCCAGGTCGTAGACCGGCACAGCCAGGCCTTCAATAGCCGACAGTTCCGCTGCCAGCCGTTTAGCCAGCGGTACGCCCCGGGTATGGATGCCGACGAGAACCGTATTATCCAGCCCTTTGTTCCGTTCGATGATTTCGTGGGCAATGCGGCGAATCGCCCGGCCCATGGCTTTCTCATCCATGAGCAGATTTTTTTCTTTCCACATCGTACACACCTCGCTTATCTGTGCTGTTCGGCACGGTGCAGGCACGCTGCAAAATCGTCGGGCATAGGCGCTTCAAAGTGCATGGCCTCTCCCGTGACGGGATGAACCAAATCCAGGCAATGGGAATGAAGAGCCTGTCCCTCAATGGGAAAATCATCTTTTTTATAGCCGTATAAGGGATCGTTGACGACGGGATGGCCGATGTAGGCCATGTGGACGCGGATCTGATGGGTCCGCCCCGTCTCCAGCTTGCATTCAATCCAGGTGTACTCGCCGTAGCGCTTGAGGACGCGGAAATGGGTCACGGCTTCGCGGCCGCCCTTAAAGGTGACGGCCATCTTGATCCGGTCCTTGGGATGGCGGCCGATGGGGCCGTCGACGATGCCCTTTTCTTCGGCAATGTTGCCGTGGACGAGGGCCCAATAGGTACGGCGGGCCGAATGGGCTTTGATCTGCGCGGCCAGTCCCTTATGAGCTTCGTCGTTTTTCGCAGCCACCATGACGCCCGACGTATCCTTGTCCAGGCGGTGGACGATGCCCGGGCGTATGACGCCGTTGATGCCGGACAGCTCGCCGCGGCAGTGGTACAGCAGGGCGTTGACCAGCGTGCCGTCGGGATTTCCCGCCGCCGGATGGACGACCATGCCCCGGGCCTTATTGACGACGATGATGTCCTTGTCTTCGTATACGATATTCAGGGGGATATCTTCCGGCACGGCCTGCAGCTCTGCCGGCTGCTCCATCGTCACGGCCACTTCGTCCCCTTCGTTCAGGCGGCGGTTGCTCTTGGCCGCCTTGCCGTTGACCAGCACATCGCCCGTTTCGACAAGCTGCTGGGCGAAGCTGCGGGATATATCCATCGTCTTGGCCATATAGACGTCCAGCCGCGTATCGGCCCATTCTTCCGTTACGGTTACTCGTATTTCATCCATATTGGTATCCTCGCTTACTCAGAAATATGTGTCCAGCTGTACCACAGCAGCAGGCATACGCCGACGACGATGCCGATATCGGCGATGTTGAACACTGGCCAGATGCGGAAATCGAAAAAGTCGACGACAGCTCCGTGCAGAAAGCGGTCCAAGGCGTTGCCGAAGGCGCCTCCCAGGAGCATGCCCGCGCCGGCCTGCACCGCCCGATGCTCCGGCAGCTTCTTGCGAAATACAGCGTACAATACAAACAATAGTATTGCCATAATCAGAAAAAGCCAGCGTTGATTTTCTAAAATACCAAACGCCGCGCCTCTGTTTAAAATATATGTAATATGAAAAAATCCCGGAATGACCGGAATCGATTCATGAAGCGTCATTCCTTGCTGAATCAGCCATTTGCTTCCCTGGTCCAACGCAATGATTACCAGGGCGATATACCATACCTGCACCCAAAACCTCCTATGTGCGCATCTTTCCGTACGATATCGTACAGTGATTCTATCCTATCATATTGACCGGCAAAATTCAAATAAAAAAGGAGACATATACATGTCTCCTTTTTTATCTTATAGTCGGGGGTGCTATTATTCAGCAGAGATAGCACCAGTCGGACATACGGATTCGCAAGAACCGCAATCGATGCAAGCGTCAGTGATAACGTACTTCGTTTCGCCTTCTTCGATAGCACCAGTCGGGCAAGCGCTGCGCAGGAACCGCATTTTACGCATTCGTCAGAAATTACATGCATGTTTTTCACCTCCAGACTCATGTCGTTCGGGGAACTAGTCCCTTGTTCTTTCTCATTATTGCACGAATAGTTGAAAATGTCAATGACCCCGCATCGGGCAAAAAAAGTATTTTCAGCCATGTCCCAAACCATTCTCCCTCAGATATACAGGCACAGTCTGCCTTCTCTCTCCTGGGCTGCCCTAAATGCTCCAAACCGCCCGCAGCAGCTCAGAATGAATATCGTTCATTATCAGCATGAAAGATAAACGTTTTACGTTTCTGCTGCCATATACAGCAAAAGAGCCGGCGAGGGGGGCCGGCTCTTTCTAAGTGTAAGATACTATCGGGGGAAGATAATATCTTAGCTTTGCTGAAGACATAAGATAGGGGTGTTCGAGGGGTATATGAACAACTTATATCTTCAACTCGTCGTAGATGATCTGTTCTACACTTATTATAATAGCAGGTTACGGCCAAAAGTAAATTAAATTTAGATTAAAATTCGATTAAATTTTTACCAGGTTAATTGTAAGGTTAATTGTAAAATGAATTTGAACAGGTAATCAAAAAACAAAAATCCATAGTGAAGCTTCATGTTAAAATGGTTTTGCGAGAAATCATCAACAAAGGAGCAATCACTATGGATCACATCCATTCTA
>NZ_NQXW01000029.1:0-25692 GCF_002287425.1 Megasphaera sp. ASD88
GGGACAGGTGTATGGGGAACTGAGCATAATGTACGAAGGCCGACTCCCAGAGTAACGCATAGCTGGCAAAAGCAGGCGAAAATCCTGTCTGTACTTGACATGTTCAGCATGTGTTGTTATATATAAACCATGAGCTGAAAGTTCTCAAATTCGCTTTCAGCTTACCAAGTATCATAGAAGATCTATGTTTACAGAGATTTTTTCACAGGCTCGACGCCCAGGACTGGGACGGCGCGTATTCTGTGTCTAACTTAAACAAAGCGGCCCTTATTTTTGAAGGCACGTGTTATCAGTATACCTTTCAATGCCGGAATAAAAAGCTGACGTATATATTTGATGACGAGGATAAAATCTTGTTCAACTCTTTCAAATTGCTTATGGAATTATCTTTTCAGGCCGCATTCTATCGTCACGGTAAGGGTATAGACTTTGATGTTTCATTCTAATTGCAAAAGGCCCTAGCCAATACTGGCTAGGGCTGCTGTAGTGCTTATATTTTCATTTTTACATGAATTTGCTTGCCGCAGAAGGCAATGCCGTATTTCCAGACTTTTGAAATTCCCCGTTTTTCAAATTCTGTCCCGTACTGCCTTCCCTCAATCTGCCGCAGCGCTTCGTCGGCTTTATCTTCCAGCTGCGCTTCGCTGTTGGTGGCTTTAAACTCCATCAAGACGCCGGCTTTATTTGTATCTTTGGGGAAAATTGCGAGATCAAACCGGCCGTAGCCGCTTTCTCTATTCGATTCGACCGTATAATTTCGGCCTAAAAACAGAGCGGCCATGCCCAACATGAAGCCGTGATAAAAGCTTTCTTTATTTGCCGTATCATAGGTGCTGGCAAACCGCAGCAATATTTTTTGCAGCAGGTACGCAAAGTCTTCACTCTGGCCGGTAAATAATAAATCAAACAACCCATCGAAGGTATCCCGATCTATTCCCTCTACGATGGTATTCAGGATTTCCATGCTGTATACCCGTTTGATTTCTTCGTTGGGAATGCGCAGCAAATAGCGGTCGTAGCTCGTCGGTATATTTTCCGATACGGTCAGATACCCCGTTGTAAGCAGCATGGTATATAAGGCGCTTCGGTCTTTCCCAATCTGGTCATAAATTACGCCTTCATTCAAGCTGACAGAAACCGGTATATCATGGATGAGTCCGCGCAGAGCCTTGATTTGTAAGTAGTCGGCGTGGGAAACCAGCTCGCGCAGGATGCTGTTATTAGACGTATTCATCCAATAGGGCCGAGGGAGGCATTGGTTATCGATGTAGCTGATGACCGATAAGGGATTATATATTTCACTGCTGCCAAAGCGATACCCGTCATACCACTGTTTCAGTTCCGGCAGTACTTCCGGTTTGCCTATATCTTCCGTTAATTTAGCGACTTCTTCCGGCGTAAATCCGAAAACCGTACTGTACTTATCGCGCAGGATTGAGCAGACGTCTAAGTTGTTCAGGCCGCTGAAAATGCTTTCTTTGGCAATACGAAGTACGCCTGTTAGAACCGCAAAATCTAATGATGCATTTGTCTTTAAAGCGCTGCCTAAAAATTGCCGCATAAACCGAATACATTCGCCGTAAAATCCCCGTTCCCAAGCCTGCTGTATTGGCGCATCGTATTCATCTATAAGCAGAATCACTGGTTTTCCATAATGCTGATGCAGCATTGTAGTCAATCTCAATAAAGAAACAGCCAATTCATCCTGCGTAGCATTCTCATATATGACTTTTTGAAGATAAATTTTTAATGAGTCGTCTACAACCGCACTTTGAGACAGATAGTTAAAACTTCTATACAAATCGGCTAACGCAAAGCCCAGACTCTTAACGATACTTTCCCATGTGTCGCCCGATACATTTTTTAACGATATGAAGATAACGGGATGCGCACCGAGATGGTTCATGTACGCCGTCCCACTTTTTTCTATTGATAATCCTGAAAACAAGCCTTGGCTTTCTTTTTTCCGATCAATGGAAAAGAAATACTCTAACATGCTCATGGTCAGCGTTTTCCCAAAACGCCGGGGACGTGTAATCAGTGTTACGTCACTATGCGAATCTATCAATTGCCGAATAAAATCTGTCTTATCTACAAAGTAATAGTTTTCCCGTACTTTTTTAAAGTCATCAACGCCGATGGGCATCGCTGTGCTCATGTATTTCACCTCCCGAATATCCTTTGCATTCATTATATGATAGGACTCTCTTTGCTGTCCATAGATGAGGCAAGGCTAATCGGTATTCGCAGTATAACATACGCCCCTTCACATCGGATGGATATAAAGGGGCGTGTGCTGCAGTCTGTTAAAAATGTCTGGATTTATGGAGGTCTTCAAACTGCTCCATCAGGTTGGGCTTTTCCGGGCTTTGGTATACATAGTCCGGCATGGCTTCCTTGGCTTTGTCTACGGCAGCCTTGAAATCGTAGTATACCTGCCATTTGGATTCTACGAGGTCCTTGCCGGTTTGGCGCAGCAAGAAGGCCGGATGATACGTCGGCATGACGGGAATGCCGTGATAGTCGAACCAGATGCCGCGGTTGCGCATAATGCTGGCTGTTTTTCCGTAGAAATACTGAAAGGCGACCTTTCCCAGGCAGACGATGACCTTCGGCTGTACCATTTCGATTTCACGGAGGAGATGGATGTTGGCGCAGCGCTTTCCTTCTTCCAGCGTCGGCGTCCGGTTGTTCTTGGGGCGGCATTTGACAATATTCGTAACGTAGACGTGGTCGCGCGTCAGTCCTACGCTCCACAGGGCTTTGTCCAGCAACTGTCCCGACGGGCCGACAAGGGGCACGCCGTACTCATCTTCCACACCGCCGGGTCCTTCGCCGACGAACATGAGGGGCGACGCCGGGTCGCCGGAGTATCGCGTCGGGCCGCGGTTGCCTTCGTGACGCAATTCGCATTTTGAACACTGCATGAGCTCATGCAGCCAAGGTTCCATTTCTTTGTCTGTCATCGTACTCTTCCTTCCGTCAATGTAATGTCTTTCATCGTGAGCTGATGGAATTCTGCGTGAATCAACTGGGCGACGTCCTGCGGCGCTACGAGGACCTGCTGCCCCCGCATGCCGGCGCTGAGGCTGATGGCTTCGTATTGCAGGGCTGACTCGTCGATATACGTAGGAAACTGCTTTTTCATACCGATAGGGGAGCAGCCGCCGCGGATATATCCCGTCAAGCCGAGCAGATCTTTGACGTGGAGCAGCTGAACCGATTTATTGCCGCTGCAGGATGCGGCCTTCTTTAAATCGAGCTCCTTGTGACTGGGAATGCAGAATACGACGGGCCCCGTCTTGTTTCCCTGTCCTACCAGCGTTTTGAATACCTGGGCCGGGTCCATGCCGAGCTCGGCGGCGGCGTGAACGCCGGACAGGTCGTCTTCAGAATATTCATAAGCTTTCGTTGTATAGAAAATTTTTTGTTTATCTAAAATGCGCATGACGTTGGTCTTTTTCGTTTTAGCCATACTATCCCTTCTCTCATATGCTATTCATTTTACTATATCAATATACAGTCCTTTTTTCAAGCCCCGGCAAGGATAGGGGACGTTTCGTTTTGTTGCCGCAGGCTCTCATACAATCGGATATTGTGTTTCTCTTATATTTCTATTATAATGATTTATGGCGAGATGTTATCAAAAATATACAGTAGAAAGAAGGGACAGATATGAAGATTGCAGCGGCTCAGATGTCTCTGCGGCTGGGGGATGTAGAGCATAATTATAAGCAAGTAGAAGACTGGATACGAAACGCTGCACAGGAGCGGCCCGATATCGTCGTACTGCCGGAAATGTGGAATACGTCCTTTTATCCTGACGATATCCGTGAATTGGCCGATGAGAACGGGCGGCGGACGCAGGCCTTCTTATCAGAGTCAGCGGCTCGGTTCGGCGTTCATATTGTCGGCGGTTCTGCAGCTGTCCGTCGGGAAGGTAAGCTGTATAATACGATGTACGTGGCAGATCGCAGCGGCCGTATTGTCAGCTCGTATGACAAGGTGCATTTATTTGCGCCGGGCCATGAAGATGAAAAATTTACGCCGGGAACAAAGGGCTGCGCGTTTTCCTTGGATGGCACTCCCATGGCTGCCGTGATTTGTTATGATGTCCGTTTTCCCGAATGGGTGCGGATGGCGACGCTGACGGGGGCGCAGATTATTTTTGTGCCGGCGGCCTGGCCGGCGTCCCGCGTGGATCACTGGTGCATATTGAATCAGGCCAGAGCGATTGAAAACCAGCTGTTCATCGTGGCGGTCAACAGCTGCGGCAGTACGGATTCCATGCAGTTCGGCGGCCATTCGATGATTATCGACCCGTGGGGGAATGTCTTGGCGCAGGGGGGAGACGGCGAAGAGATGCTTTGCGCGGATATCGACTTGGACAGCGTCATCGATATTCGAAGCCGTATCAATATATTTCATGACCGACAGCCTAGGCTATACGACTTGACATAAGAGGGAGATGGATTGATAGTGGAAGCTGTGTTTCATGGGCTGCAGGGTATTTTTGAAATATTGTTTATGATTGGCATCGGTTTTGTGTTGTCGAAGAAAGGGTGGTTTGGACCGGATACCAGCGCAATATTAACCCGGCTTATCATGAAGGTCGCCTTGCCGTTGTTCATGATTTGCCAGTTGGAGCGGGATTTTACACATGATTCGCTGCTGCGGATTGCGCCGGATTTGGCTCTGCCCTTTTTGTCTATCCTCCTGGCCTACGTCGTGGGCCGGGCGGCAGCTGCGGCGCTGCACATACGCAGGGAGCGGCAGGGCATCTTTATTACCTGTTTTTTTGTCGCCAATACGATCTTCATCGGACTTCCCGTTAACCTGGCCTTATTCGGTACGCAGAGCGTGCCTTCGGTCATGCTGTATTATATGGCGAATACGACGATGTTCTGGACCTTGGGGATTTATCACATCGTCAACGACAGTACGGGCGGACAGGGAAATATGCCGTTATTTTCGCTGCAGACTGTCAAAAAGGTGTTTTCGCCTCCGCTGGTGGCCTTTCTCATTGGCCTGGCGTTGATTATGGCCGACGTTAAGCTGCCTGAATTCCTTCACGTATCTTTCCAGTACGTAGGAAATCTGGCGACGCCGCTGTCCCTTATCGTCATCGGCATTGAAATGAGTTCGCTGCCGCTGCGTAGCGTACAGTGGGACCGCGACTTGATAGGGGCTCTGATGGGGCGGTTTATCGTTTGCCCGCTGTGCGTATTGGCCTTGCTTCCCTTTGTGTCTGTTACACCGATGTCGGCTCAGGTGTTTACAATGCAGGCCAGTATGCCGGCTATGACGCAGATGACCGTCGTCGCCAAGGCGGTTGGAGCTGATGTGAAGTACGCTACGGAGATCAGTTTTATCACGGTAGTATTGGGGCTTATCGTGATTCCGTCGTATATGTTCTTGATTCAGTACGTTCTATAAATTTATAGGAAATAGGTGTATATATGTCTTTCATAAATCAGTTTGCACAAAGCGTGCAGAAATATGGTCCGCAAGCTTTTTCTTTAAATTACCGCATTGCTGACGACCCGGAGCTGTCGGGCGAAGAATATCATGCCTGCGCGGCCTATGTCGAAGCCTGCCGTGCCCTGGGCATGGAGGTGACGGAGCAGTTTGCCGGTTTGCCGACGGCGTTTAAGGCGACGGTACGGAAGGTTTCCAACCCGGTTTTGAAAGTGGCTCTTCTGGCCGAATATGACGCCCTGCCGGAAATCGGGCACGGATGCGGCCACTCGGCAAACGGTGCTATGAGCTTTCTGACGGCGGCCGCTTTTTTGGATATGGCCGATCTTCCCGTGCAGGTTGATCTCATCGGTACGCCAGACGAAGAGCTGCGGGGCGGCAAGGTCGCCATGTGCGAGCAGGGAATCTTTCATGACTATGATTTAGCGATGATGACGCATGTCATGCCCGATAAGACGATGGCCAACTCACATTTCTTGGCTCTTAGCGATTATCGCGTCGCTTTTCATGGGCAAACGGCTCATGCGGCGAGCAGCCCGTGGAATGGCCGCAACGCCCTGAACGGCGCGATGCTGGCAATTCACGCTATCGACATGCTGCGCCAGCACGTACGGCCGGAAACGCGGATTGGCGTCTATCTCGTCAACGGCGGCACGGCGTCGAACGTCGTGCCGGACTATGCAGAGCTTGAATGCTGCGTTCGTCACAGCGATCGGCCGTATTTAAACGAAGTCATTGCTAAAATCATGAAATGCTTCGAAGGGGCGGCCATTGCGACAGAAACGACGTATGAAGTGACGCAGATGGGATATGAATTTGACAATATGGTTTGGAATGAAGCGGCGACGGAAGTATCGCGGTCGGTGCTGCGTGAAATGGGCATTCCCTTTACCGATACGGAAGAGTGCCAGAGCTCGGACATCGGTAATATCAGCCATCAATGTCCGGCCCTTCATCTGTGCCTGGCCATGGGAGATACGTATTATCCAGAACATTCCGTGCAAATTGCCGACGCCGTAAAAAATAAAGCTATCGAGCCGGTTATTGCCCAGGGGGCGGAAATTATGGGCCGCATCGTATTTAAGCTCTTAGAAAATGAAGGGTTGCGCCGGGCCGTGCAAGAAGACTTTAAAAAGCATACTTTGTAACATCGTCCGTTACCAGGACATAAAAAATACTGTGCAGCTCCGGCTGCACAGTATTTTTTATGTTGGAGTATGTTTTTTAGAATACGCCTTGAGCGAGCATTGCATCGGCAACGCGTTCGAAACCAGCGATGTTGGCGCCGGCGACGAGGTTGTAGCCTAAACCGTTGCGAGCTGCTGCGTCTTTGCAGTTGTTGTAAATCGTATTCATGATCTGGTGGAGACGTGCGTCGACTTCTTCAGCCGTCCAAACGAGACGTTCGCTGTTCTGGCTCATTTCGAGGGCCGATACGGCTACGCCGCCGGCGTTAACAGCTTTGGACGGAGCTACGATCATGTCTTTCTGTTCCAGTAAGTATTTCAGTGCGTCGTTCGTTGTAGGCATGTTGGCGACTTCGATGTAGTAGCGAACCTTGTTGGCTGCGATCTGTTTTGCCTGTTCCATATGGACGTCGTTCTGCATAGCAGACGGCATCACGATGTCGACTTTTCTGCCCCACGGTTTTTCGCCCGGGAAGAATTCTACGCCGAATTTATCTGCATAATCCTGTACGCGGTTGCGGCCGCTGTTGCGCATTTCTAACAAGTAATCGATCTTTTCTTCCGTAGCAACGCCATCGGGATCGTAGATGTATCCGTCAGGACCGGACAACGTAACGACTTTAGCGCCCAATTCCGTAGCTTTTTTGCAGATGCCCCAGGTTACGTTGCCGAAGCCGGCAGCGGCAATGGTCTTGCCTTTGATATCCTGTCCGTCGTCTTTCAGGACGTTTTCCAAGAAGTATACGGCGCCGTAGCCCGTTGCTTCCGGACGAATGAGGGAGCCGCCGAAGCTGAAGCCCTTGCCCGTCAATACGCCGTTTTCAAATGCGCCTTTCAAGCGGCGGTATTCGCCGAAGAGGTAGCCGATTTCACGGCCGCCAACGCCCATATCGCCGGCCGGAACGTCGATGTCGGGACCAATGTAGCGATAGAGACCCTGCATGAAGCTCTGGCAGAAGCGCATGATTTCTGCGTCGGATTTGCCTGTCGGGTCGAAGTCTGCGCCGCCTTTTGCGCCGCCGATTGGGAGGCCCGTCAAAGCATTTTTGAAAATCTGTTCGAAGCCCAGGAATTTAATGATGCCGGGATATACGTTTTTCTGGAAGCGGAGACCGCCTTTATACGGCCCGATTGCTCCGTTAAACTGGAAGCGGTAGCCCGTGTTCGTATGATAGTTGCCGGCATCGTCCTGCCATACGACGCGGAAGGTGAATTGTCTTTCCGGTACGACCAAGCGGTTCAGCAAATCAAATTTTTCATATTCCGGATGTTTTTCTACAACCGGTTCCAGAGACGACAATACTTCTTCTACGGTCTGGACGAATTCCGGTTCGTTAGCATATTTCGTACGTACGCCTTCGATAACTGATTCAAGATATTTGTTCATGAAAATCACCTCATCTAAGAATTTAGTATCCCACAAATCGTCTTTCTATAGCCTTATCATAGCATGTTTTTTGTCGTTTGAAAACATCGTAATATGAAAATGAGTTTCTGCTTTTGAAAATTTTAGAGTAAATTTTAAGTATTACCATTAAATATAGTAAAAATCGATTTAAAACACCACATAATTTAAACACATAGGCAAATGCATTCCTAATAATTATTTGAATTATAATAAAAATGCAACTATGAAAAAGAGCTATATATATTTTGAATTAGCATAGATAATTATGGAAAAACGGCGCATTAATAATACTATATTATGACAGGCTTTGGAGTAAAAGCTTATGTGAAACTCTCTTGCTGTCTTTTATAAGGGATGAATTGTGATTTTTTGTACTTATCCCTAGCCACATGCTATAAGATAGTGTACAATAGAAAGAAATTAAGCCTATACGTTGTATACCATATCATGAAGAAAAGGGGATTTATGTCTTATGGAAACGTGTGAAAAATATTCTCCAGAATACTTGCGGTATCTGGAATTACTGTCCAAGGAATATAAAACGCAGGCCGAAACATTCACGGAAATCATCAATTTGCAGGCCATCGTCAACTTGCCGAAGGGAACGGAACATTTTATGAGCGACCTTCATGGCGAATATGAGGCGTTTTATCACATCTTAAATAACTGTTCCGGCGTTATTCGGGAAAAGGTTGAAATGATATTTGCCAATTCCATGACGGCGGAGGAACGGGATGATTTATTGACGCTGATTTATTATCCCAAGGAAAAGCTGGATATGCTGCAGCGGGAAAAAGCGATTACCGATCAGTGGGCGAAAAAAACGCTGAGCCATCTGATTCGCCTGGTCAAGCTGCTGTCGTCGAAATATACGCGTTCTAAAGTGCGTAAGGCCATGCCTAAGGTATTCCGCTTCGTCATTGACGAACTGCTCCATGCCCAGCCGGACGAAGACAAAAACCGCCGGGCATATCACATGAAGATATTGAATACGATTTTAGAAACGGGCAGCACGCGGCAGTTTATTTATGCCCTGACGGATTTGATCAAACGGCTGGCCGTAGACCACCTGCACATTATCGGCGATATTTACGACCGCGGGCCTCATGCCGACAAGATCATGGATTATCTCATGCATCATCATTCTCTCGACATCCAGTGGGGGAACCACGATATCCTGTGGATGGGCGCGGCCGCCGGCAGCGAGGCCTGCATCGCCAACGCGCTGAGAAATAATATCCGCTATCATAATATGGAAATATTGGAAAGCGGTTACGGCATCAGCCTCCGCCCTCTGGCTATTTTTGCATTAGATACCTATAAAAAGGACGACGGCATCGAGCCGATGGTAAAGGCGATTAACGTCATTTTGAGCAAGCTGGAAGGACAAGTCATCATCCGCCATCCGGAATACAATATGGACGACCGCCTGATGTTCCACAAAATTGACTGGAAGCAGGGTACGATTACGCTGGACGGTCAGACCTACGAGCTGACGACGACGGATTTTCCGACGGTTGATCCGCAGGACCCCTACAAATTGTCGCCGGAAGAACACCGCATCATGGCGGCTATTCAGTCGGAATTCCTGGAAAGCGAACGGCTGCAGCGTCATATCCGCTTCTTATACAGTCACGGCTCGCTGTACCGCAGCTATAATAACAACCTTTTATTCCACGGCGGCGTTCCCCTCAATAAAGATGGCAGCTTTAAAGAAATTTATCTCAACGGCAAGCCGTATAAGGGAAAGGCCTTCATGGATATGGTCGATTTTATTGCCCGTCAGGCCTATGACAAGCGGGATACGAACAGCCTGGACTATATGTGGTACATGTGGTGCGGCATAGATTCCCCCGTATCGGGCCGGATTGTCAAGACCTTTGAACGGAGCTATATCGTCGATCAGTCGACGTGGAAAGAACCGCAGAACGATTATTACCACCTCAACCGGGATCGGGATGAGTGCATAAAAATCCTCCATGAATTCGGCATCGATTCTCCCCAGGGCCATATCATCAACGGCCATACGCCGGTTAAGGTCAAAAAAGGGGAAAGCCCGATTCGCGCGGAAGGGAAGGAAATCTGCATAGACGGCGGTTTCTGCAAGGCGTACCAGGGATCGACGGGCATTGCCGGCTACACCTTGATTTTCAATTCTCACGGTATCCGCATCAAAGCCCATTATCCCTTTAAGGATGTCACGCAGGTATTGATGAACAATGCCGATATCGATTCGGAATCGACGCAGGTCGAATTGGAGCCGAAGCGCGTTATGATCGGCGACACGGACAACGGCAAAAAGCTGCTGCAGATGATTGACGATTTGAAAGCGCTGCTGCATGCGTATCGTCAGGGGATTATCCTGGAGCGGCCTGAAGAAAAAGAAATATAACTGGCAATACAGGGCGTAAGAGGAGACAGGCGTCAAGTCTGTTTCCTCTTTTTGCATATCGTACGTTTTTGATATAGATGTTGCATATTTTGCACCTATAGAGTATGCAGAAATGTGATGGCCGTATGATATAATATGATAACGCTGAAAACAGCACGCTGTGCGACGTTGTTTTTTGCGGATCTCATAAAAGGAGGGTTACATGAACAAAGATATTTACGAACGTATTCAAGAGCAATCGCGCCAAATGATCATGCCGTTTCAACGATTCTTCAAGCAGGAAGCGTCCAGCGGTATCGTCCTTCTCGTCTTTGCCGTCGTGGCGATGGGCCTTGCCAATTCTCCGTGGGCGGCCGCCTACGAAGAGATCCTGCATTGGAAGCTGTCTGTTGGGGCAGGGGATTTCCTGTTGTCCATGTCGCTGCTTCATTGGATCAACGACGGGCTGATGGCTGTATTTTTTTTCGTCATCGGCATGGAGATCAAGCGGGAATTTTTATTCGGCGAACTGAAATCGCCGTCGTCTACGCTTCTTCCCATCGCGGCGGCCGTCGGAGGCATGGTCGTTCCAGCGCTGTTATACACGGCTTTTAACATAGGAAAGCCGACGATTTCCGGCTGGGGCGTGTCTATGGCTACTGATATTGCCTTTTCCTTAGGCGTACTGGCTTTTGCCGCTCCGCGGGCGCCACGGGCTGTCGTCGTGTTTTTGACGGCCCTGGCGATTGTCGATGACTTGGGCGGCATTTTAGTCATCGCTCTGTTTTATTCGTCTGATTTGCACGGGCCGTCTCTGTTGGCTGGAGCCGCCGTTTTGCTCATGTTGTTTTGGCTGTCGCGGCGCAACGTCCAATCGGTCCTTTTGTACCTGATTGGGGGAGGGCTGCTGTGGTATGCGTTTTTGCAGGGCGGGATTCATCCGACGATTGCCGGCGTCCTCTTGGGCTTTTCCATTCCGGCCGGGACGGAAGAAACGCACGGCGAGAGCCTGCTTAGAAAACTGGAGCATAGGCTGACGCCGTGGTCGGCGTTTTTCGTCATGCCCGTATTTGCCTTGAGCAACGCCGGCATCGCCATAGACGGCGGCAGCGTGGGAAACTTGCTGACGCCTGTCGGCTTGGGCATCATGGCAGGGCTGTTTCTCGGCAAGCCCCTGGGGATTTTCTTATCGGCGTACGGCCTGATTCGCCTTCGCGTCGTAGCATTGCCGGCCGGCGTCCGGACGGCTCACTTTCTAGGCGCCGGCATGCTGGGCGGCATCGGCTTTACCATGTCCTTGTTTATCGCTGCCCTGGCCTTTACGGATGGACAGGCACTGATGACGGCCAAAACTGCCGTCGTAGCCGCGTCTGTATTGTCCGGTCTGGCAGGGACGGCCATGTTTAAGTGGCTTCAGCGCGGGACGCCGTAAAACAGAAGGCAGTGCGGGGTTTCAGGCTTTTGTTGACGGACGCATGTCGGATGAGTATAATTAGTACGGTAAAGATACTTTTTGCATATCCATAAATATAACGGTAAAAGGAGCGGGTTCGATGAATATTATTGATGAATTGTCTTGGCGCGGCGCCGTAAATCAGATGACCGACGAAGAAGGCTTGCGCAAGCTGACGGAAGAAAAGAGCGTGTCCTTGTACTGCGGCGTAGACCCGACGGGAGACAGCATGCATATCGGCCATTTAATTCCCTTTATGATGCTGAAACGCTTTGCCTTGGCAGGACATCATCCCTATGTCGTCATCGGCGGCGGCACAGGCGTTATCGGCGATCCGAGCGGCCGCAAGACGGAACGGCAACTGCAGACGATTGAAAAAATCCATGAAAATGCGGAAAAATTAAAAGCCCAGTTCATTCATTTGTTCGGCGAAAGCTCGAATATTTCTTTTGTGAATAACTACGACTGGCTGAGCAAAATTGATTTGCTGAACTTCCTCCGCGATTACGGCAAGCTGTTCAGCGTCAATACGATGCTGGCGAAGGAAGTTGTCGCAAGCCGTCTGGAAGCGGGCATTTCCTTTACGGAATTTTCCTACCAGATACTGCAGTCTATCGACTTTGAGCATCTCTTCACGCACAACGACGTCCAGCTTCAGATCGGCGGCGCCGATCAGTGGGGCAATATTACGGCCGGCATCGATACGATTCATAAGATGCACGGCAGCGACGCCCGAGCCTACGGCCTGACGATTCCCCTCATGCTGAAGTCGGACGGCACGAAGTTCGGCAAGACCGCCGGCGGAGCCGTATGGCTGGATCCGGAAAAGACATCTCCTTTTGAATTCTATCAGTTCTGGCTGAATCAGGACGACGCCGATGTCGTCAAATATTTGAAATACTTCACCTTCCTTAGCAAGGAAGAAATCGACGTCCTGGAAGAAGCCGTCAAGACGGAACCGGAAAAACGTCTGGCTCAGCGCCGTTTGGCGGAAGAAGTAACGACCTTCGTCCACAGCCCTGAAGCGCTGAAGGAAGCGCAGAATATTACGGAAGCCCTCTATCACGGCAGCATTGCCGATTTGACGGAGCACGAACTGACCCAGGCTTTTGGCAAGATGCCGACAGTCGACGTATCGAACGAAGAAAAGGACGTCGTAAACTGGCTTGTCGATTCGACGATTTACAAATCCAAGCGTCAGGCCCGCGAAGATATTACGAACGGCGCCGTGACGATCAACGGCGTAAAGGTCCAAGCTCTCGACGAAATCGTCCTGCCTCATAAAAACTCAAACGGCAAATACGTTATCGTGCGCAAGGGCAAAAAGAACTACACGCTGGCCCGTATTCAGAAATAAGAAAAAATAAATATTGACGGAAGCAGAAACGTGTGCTATAATAACTCATTGCAAAATGTTCAATTGATGATATTATGAGGTACATGGAGGAAGCGCTTCCGGTGAACAAAAAATTAAGCAAGGTTCAAGTTTTATTACGGAGCCTTGCTTTTTTGTCGCTTTTGAAGATGCCTTTACGACGCGATTATATCATGGTTTACTTTTTATAAGGGGTGAAGAATCAGCATGTTCAAACCTGTACAAGTAGGGAAAAGAACTCGATACACGTATGCTAAGATTAACGAGGTCTTAAAAATGCCTCATTTGTTGGATTTGCAGAACAAATCTTATGAATGGTTCTTAGAAAAAGGGCTGAAAGATATTTTTCAAGATATTTCGCCCATCGAAGATGCATCGGGCAACTTGTCTTTATCCTTTGAAGATTTCAAACTGGGGGAACCTAAGTATGACATCCGGGAATGCAAGGAACGAGACACGACATATGCCGCGCCGCTTCGGGTTCAGATCCGTCTTGTCAATCATGAAACAGGGGAAATTAAAGACCAGGAAGTATTCATGGGGGATTTCCCGCTGATTACAGATACAGGTACATTTATTATCAATGGGGCAGAACGCGTTATCGTCAGCCAGCTCGTGCGCTCGCCGGGCGTATATTACGGCTGCGAACGCGATCCGATGGGCACCATGTTGTATAACTCTACGGTCATTCCGAACCGCGGCGCCTGGATTGAATTGGAAACGGACGTGAACGGTATCGTGTATGCCCGTATAGACCGCAACCGCAAAATCCCCGTCACGGTGCTGATCCGCGCCCTGGGCTGGTCTTCCAATGCAGAAATCCTCGACTTGTTCTTCGATGATAAGCGGCTCAAGGATACCTTTGAAAAAGATACGACGGAAAACCAGGATGAAGCCCTCGTAGAAATCTATAAAAAACTCCGCCCCGGTGAACCGCCGACAGTAGAAAGCGCCCGCAATTTGTTCGAAGGGCTGTTTTTCGACTCCCGCCGGTACGATATGGCCCGCGTCGGCCGCTATAAAGCCGGCAAAAAGCTGGGCTGGGAACGCCGGTTATTCGGCTTGACGCTCCACGAGCCGATCGTTCATCCCGAAACGGGTGAAGTGATCGTCGACGCTCATACGGAAATCGGCGCAGCTGAAGTAAACAAAATTAAAGAAAGCGGCGTATTCGCCGGCGAAGGGCTCGTAGAAGCCTTCGTAGAAAAAATTGACGGGTCTGTATATAAGATTATCTGCAATAACAGCAATCTGCCGTACGATCACCGCACGATTACCCGCGAAGATATTATCGCCAACATAGATTACCTGCTGAACCTCATGGACGGCTTCGGCACCGTCGACGACATCGACCATTTGGGCAACCGCCGCCTCCGCTGCGTCGGCGAACTGCTCCAGAACCAGTTCCGCATCGGCCTGACCCGTATGGAACGCGTCGTCCGCGAACGCATGACGATTCAGGACGCCGAAAGCATTACGCCTCAGGTCCTGATCAATATCCGTCCTGTCGTTGCAGCGATTAAAGAATTCTTCGGTTCCAGCCAGTTGTCCCAGTTCATGGACCAGACGAACCCGCTGGCTGAAATCACGCATAAACGCCGTCTCAGCGCCTTGGGCCCCGGCGGCTTGTCCCGTGAACGGGCAGGGTTTGAAGTCCGCGACGTTCATCACTCCCACTACGGCCGCATGTGCCCTGTAGAAACGCCTGAAGGTCCGAACATCGGCCTGATTTCTTCGCTGGCCTGCTTCGGCAAGGTAAATGAATTCGGCTTTATTGAAGCGCCGTACCGCCGCGTCGATAAGGAAACCCATGTCGTTACAAACGACGTTTGGTATATCACGGCAGATGAAGAAGAACAGTATATCATCGCCCAGGCTAACGAACCGCTGACCGAAGACGGTCATTTTGTACACAGCCGCGTCGCTTGCCGTCACGGTGAAGATACGCGTGAATTCCCGGCCGACCGCGTCGATTTCATGGACGTATCGCCTAAGGAAGTTGTTTCCGTCGGTACATCCATGATTCCGTTCCTGGAAAACGACGACGCCAACCGCGCGCTCATGGGCGCGAACATGCAGCGTCAGGCCGTGCCGCTCCTCCGCACGCAGGCTCCGCTCGTCGGTACGGGCATGGAATACAAGGCTGCCTGTGACTCGGGCGTATGCGTACTGGCTAAGCACGACGGCGTCGTATGCCGCGTAACTGGCGATGAAATTAAAGTAAGAACCGATTCCGGCTCTATTGATACATACCGCTTGATTAAATTCGTCCGTTCCAACCAGAGCACCTGCATTAACCAGCGTCCCTTGGTATACAAGAACGAACGCGTTACGGAAGGCCAGGTATTGGCCGACGGCATGGCTACGGACGGCGGCGAATTGGCATTGGGCTACAACATCCTCGTAGCGTACATGCCTTGGGAAGGCTATAACTACGAAGACGCCGTTCTCCTCAGCGAAGAATTGCCGAAGAACGACTTATATACGTCTATCCATATTGAAGAATACGAATGCGATGCCCGCGATACGAAGCTGGGCTCTGAAGAAATTACCCGCGAAATTCCGAACGTCAGCGAAGACAGCACGAAAAACCTCGACGAAAACGGCATCATCATGATCGGCGCCGACGTATTCCCCGGCGACGTCCTCGTCGGTAAGGTCACGCCGAAAGGCGAAACGGAGCTGACGCCGGAAGAACGCCTCCTGCGCGCTATTTTCGGCGACAAGGAACGGGAAGTCCGCGATACGTCGCTGCGCGTGCCTCACGGCGAATCGGGCAAGGTCGTCAACGTCCGCATTTTCTCCCGCGAAAACAACGATGAACTGCCGCCGGGGGTCAACCGCCTCGTCCGCGTATACATTGCGCAGAAGCGCAAGATTCACGAAGGCGACAAGATGGCTGGCCGTCACGGAAACAAGGGTGTCGTATCCCGCGTAATGCGCCAGGAAGATATGCCGTTCCTTCCCGATGGCACGCCTGTTCAGATCGTGCTGAATCCCTTGGGCGTACCGTCTCGTATGAACATCGGTCAGATTTTGGAAACCCACCTTGGCTGGGCTATGCATGAACTGGGCGTTCAGATCAAAAAGATGAACCCGAATTTGGAAGCGAAGCTGCGCGAAGCCGGTTACGATTTCGATACGTACGGCATGCCGCAGCCCGATAAGGCCGGCATTCACATTGCGACGCCGGTATTTGACGGCGCGCAGGCTGAAGACGTATTCGAATCCCTGCGCATCGCCGGATTGCCGGAAGACGGCAAATCCGTCCTGTACGACGGCCGTACGGGCGAACCGATGGACCGCCGCGTAACCGTCGGCTACACGTACTTCCTCAAGCTGCATCATCTTGTCGACGATAAGATCCACGCTCGTTCGACTGGTCCGTACTCCCTGGTTACGCAGCAGCCTCTGGGCGGTAAAGCTCAGTTCGGCGGCCAGCGTTTCGGCGAAATGGAAGTTTGGGCTTTGGAAGCATACGGCGCGGCATACACGCTGCAGGAAATGCTGACTGTCAAGTCTGACGATGTCGTCGGCCGTGTCAAAGCGTATGAAAAAATTGTTAAAGGCGAAAATATTCCTGAACCGGGCGTTCCTGAATCCTTCAAGGTATTGCTTAAAGAATTGCAGGCTATCGGCTTAGACGTCCAGATTCTCAATGAAGACGGCGAAGAAGTTGTCATCAAAGAACTGGATGACGAAGACGATGTAGAACCGGAACAGACAGATGAACTCCGCCGCGTTATGGAAGGCGAAGGCATGGACAGCCCGTCGGCGCCCCTGGCTGATGAAGCCGGAGACGGCGAACCGGCAGAAGAACCGGTTGCCAACGGCGATGAAGATGATATCATGAGCGCCATGAGCCTCGACGCCGTTGCCGAAGCGGAACATCTGAACGACGATACTATTAACGAAGATGAAGACTAATAGAAGGGAGCGGTATTAGTGCTAGACGTGAACGAATTTGATTCCATGCGGATTGGACTGGCTTCTCCGGAAAAGATCCTTGAATGGTCGCACGGCGAAGTAAAGAAACCGGAAACGATCAATTACCGTACATTGAAACCGGAACGGGACGGTTTATTCTGCGAACGCATTTTCGGGCCTACGAAAGACTGGGAATGCCATTGCGGAAAATACAAACGCATTCGCTATAAAGGCGTTGTCTGCGACCGCTGCGGCGTTGAAGTAACGCGAGCGAAGGTTCGCCGCGAACGGATGGGCCATATCAAACTGGCTACGCCTGTATCTCATATTTGGTATTTTAAAGGAATTCCCAGCCGGATGGGCCTGATTCTCGACATTTCGCCCCGTTCGCTGGAAAAGGTATTGTATTTTGCCTCGTATATCGTCCTGGACCCGGGCGATACGCCGCTGACGAAGCAGCAGCTCCTGACGGAAACGGAATACCGCCAGTATCTCGATATGTACGGCGATAAATTCCGCGTCGGCATGGGCGCGGCAGCCGTTAAGGAATTACTCCAGGGACTGGACTTGGAAAAACTCAATAAAGAACTGCGCGACGAGCTGCGCGATTCTTCCGGCCAGCGCCGGGTCCGGGCGATCCGCCGCCTGGAAGTCGTCGAAGCCTTCCGCCATTCCGGCAACAAACCGGAATGGATGGTCATGGACGTGATTCCCGTCATTCCTCCGGAACTGCGCCCGATGGTACAGCTCGACGGCGGCCGCTTTGCCACGTCGGACTTGAACGACCTGTACCGCCGCGTCATTAACCGAAATAATCGCCTGAGCCGGCTGCTGGAATTAGGCGCTCCCGACATCATTGTCCGCAATGAAAAGCGCATGCTTCAGGAAGCTGTCGACGCCCTGATCGACAACGGCCGCCGCGGCCGCCCTGTCACCGGGCCGGGCAACCGTCCTCTTAAATCCTTGTCGGATATGCTCAAGGGGAAACAAGGCCGCTTCCGTCAGAATCTGTTAGGTAAGCGTGTCGACTATTCCGGCCGTTCCGTTATCGTCGTCGGACCAGAGCTGAAAATGCATCAGTGTGGTCTGCCGAAAGAAATGGCTTTGGAATTGTTCAAGCCCTTCGTCATGAAAAAGCTCGTAGAAAAAGGTATTGCTACGAACATTAAAAACGCTAAGAAAAAGGTTGAACGCGTCAGCCCGGAAGTGTGGGACGTGCTGGAAGACGTTATTCAGGAACATCCGGTACTCTTGAACCGCGCCCCGACGCTGCACCGTTTAGGTATTCAGGCCTTCGAACCGATTCTTTGGGAAGGCCGGGCCATTAAGCTGCATCCTCTGGTCTGCACCGCCTTCAACGCCGACTTCGACGGCGACCAGATGGCCTGCCATCTGCCCTTGTCCGTAGAAGCCCAGGCTGAAGCGAGAACGCTCATGCTTTCGGCACACAACATTTTGGCGCCGAAGGACGGCAAGCCTGTTGCCGTACCGACGCAGGATATGGTGCTTGGTGCTTATTACCTGACCCTTGTTAAACCGGGAGCCTTGGGCGAAGGCAAGATGTTCTCTAATTACGATGAAGTCATGCTGGCGTATGATGCCAAGGCTATCGATATCGAAGCGGTCATCAAGGTCCGCATTCCCGGCCACGGTATTATCGAAACGACGGCGGGCAAGCTGCTGTACAACTATCAGGTGTACGAACCACTCCGCTTGTATCATACGGACAAGGTCATGGTATTTACCAATCCCGAAGATACGAAGTTTGCCTATGAAAACGGCATCATCGATTCGACGCATCTCGTAAAGATTAAAGATGAAAACGGCCATATTTTAGACTATGGTTTCTCCCAGCTGAAGGAAGCCTTCGGCGTAGACCTCTTGGCAATTCGTCCGCTGCCGGCTAATAAGGTAGATAAAGAAGCGGTAGCCGCCTTCAAAGAAGGAAAAGAATTTGTCGACGTCAACTGCCTTGGCGTACTGATGAATAAGAAGGAAATCGGCAAGCTTGTCGACGCCTGCTTCCATCTCGTAGGCAATACGAAGACAGCGGCCCTCCTTGACCGCATCAAGGCTATCGGCTATCATTACGCGCGGCAGGCCGGCATGTCCATCGCTATTTCGGACATTCAGATTCCTGCTGAAAAATGGGATATTCTCAACGAAGCCGATAAGAAGGTTCAAAATGTTACGAAAATGTACCTCCGCGGCTTGATTACTGAAGACGAACGGTACCGCAAGACCTGCTCCATTTGGGAAAAGGCGACGGACGATGTGACGGAAGCCATGATGGATAACATGGACCCGTTCAACTCCATCTTTATGATGGCTGACTCCGGCGCCCGCGGCAACAAGCAGCAGATTCGTCAGGTTGCCGGCATGCGCGGCTTGATGGCTGACCCGTCCGGCCGTATCATCGACTTGCCGATCAAGGCGAACTTCCGCGAAGGCTTGTCCGTATTGGATTACTTTACGTCGAGCCACGGCGCCCGTAAGGGTTTGGCCGACACGGCTCTGCGTACGGCTGACTCGGGCTACCTGACCCGTCGTCTCGTCGACGTATCGCAGGACGTCATCGTTCGCGAAGACGACTGCGACGTATTCGGCATCGACCTCGTCCGCGAACGGGCCCGTCTGGCCAGCTCGTGCCGTCAGGCTGTCAACCTCCTGCGGGAAAAACTGATTGGCCGCGTCTTGGCGAAACCGGCAATCGATCCGGAAACGGCAGACGTCGTGTTCGAAGAAGGCCATTTGCTGACGACAGACGATATGGATACGGTTATCGAGCACAAGCTGCCGAAGCTGTATCTCCAGGGCAGCCAGATGGATATAAACGATGATATGAATCATACGAACTTAGTTGAAGTCGTTACGCTAGGAGCTCCGGAAGAAGGCTTCCGCGCGGCGCTTCGCAAGTCTATGGTCGATAATATGCTTGGCAAAACCGTTGAAACGGCAGTGATTGATTCCAACGGTATGGAAATCTGCCCGGCTGGCACGGCACTGACAGAAGATGCTATCGAACGCATCCTTTCCAGCGACGTAACGGAAGTAAAAGTACGCAATAACGATATCCGCGGTGTAGAAGTTACGGCTATCGTCGAAGGCGACGGCGTCATTGAACCGCTGGAAGAACGAATCGAAGGCCGTACGGCGGCGGAAACCTTGGTCAACCCGAATACGGGCGAAGTCATCGTTCCGATTAATGAAGAAATCATGGCCGACCAGGCGAAAGAAATCGCTAAATATTACGATAAGGTCCGGATTCGTTCCGTCCTTACCTGCCACAGCCGCTACGGCGTCTGCGCTAAGTGCTACGGCCGCGACCTAGGTACGGGCAGCAAGGTAAATGTCGGCGAATCGGTCGGCACTATTGCGGCCCAGTCCATCGGCGAACCGGGCACGCAGCTGACGATGCGTACGTTCCACACAGGCGGCGTTGCGTCGGCAGGGGATATTACCCAGGGTCTTCCCCGTGTCGAAGAATTGTTTGAAGCCCGTAAGCCGAAGGGCAACGCTATCGTCACGGAAATCGACGGCGTCGTTTCCATTACGGAAAAAGAAGACCACCATGACATCAATATCGTTCACGTCGTAAATAAAGACGGCGAAGAACGCAGCTACACCATTCCGTACGGAGCCCACTTAGTCGTTCATGAAGGCGACGTTATCACGAAGGGCAGCCGTATTACGTCGGGTTCCATCAATCCTCACGACATCCTTCGCATTTTGGGCGTAGAAGCTACGCAGCGCTACCTCGTATACGAAGTGCAGAAGGTATATAAGTCCCAGGGCGTTGGTATCAACGACAAACACATCGAAGTTATCGTGCGTCAGATGCTCCGCAAGATGAAGATTGAAGACGCCGGTGACGCCGATATGCTGCCGGGCGATTACGTCGACGTCAATATTTTCGAAGACACGAACCGCCGTATTCAGGCTGCAGGAGGCAAGCCGGCCATCGGCAAGCCGATGCTGCTCGGTATTACGAAAGCCGCGTTGGCGACGGAATCGTTCTTGTCGGCTGCGTCGTTCCAGGAAACGACCCGCGTATTGACGGATGCGGCTATCAAGGGCAAGATTGATCCCTTGCTCGGCTTGAAGGAAAACGTTATTATCGGCAAGCTGATTCCCGCCGGCACCGGCATGAGCCGGTACCGCAAGGTAAAGGTTGTCAAAACCGTACCGTCCATATCGTATGAAGATGAAGACGGCTGCGTCGTAGACAGCGACGACGTAACGGCGACAGCTCCCGAAGCGGGCCATTAAGCTCTGACGTTATAGCACTGTACAGAGACCTCTTGTAAGAAGAGGTCTCTGTTTTTGCCTTGTAAGATACGCCCGGATGAGTGTAATAAAAAATGTCTTAGTTACGCAGTTTTTACGAAAAACGCATTGACATTCCTATGGGGGAATGCTACAATGTCTAAGTGTCGCGGCGAAGGTGCCGCGCGCAATTTGCAAGATGTAAGGAGTGATGTTTCGTGAGCTTGGAACTGGCGGGCAATGTCCGCAAGACCGTAGGGGCAAAGCAAACGCTTAAAGCAATGAAACGAAACGAAGTCACCCAGCTGTATGTTGCTAACGACTGTGACGAACAGGTCGTCGCGCCGCTTCTCGCGTATGCGGAGGAGGCAGGCATCGCCGTCGACCGTTCCAATACGATGGCAGAGCTCGGTATAGCCTGTCGCATTAAAGTCAAGGCAGCGGCCGTTGGAGTGTTGAAGTAACTTTGGTAATATCATCGTCAGATATTTTTCTGATGATGATTACATTATAAATCTAATTGTTTGGAGAGGAGGTGCCCACATGCCAACAATCAGCCAATTAGTTCGTAAGGGTCGTCAGGATTCCGTAACGAAATCCACAGCGCCGGCTTTGAAAAACTGCCCGCAGAAACGCGGCGTCTGCACTCGTGTATACACGGCTACGCCGAAAAAACCTAACTCTGCTCTGCGTAAAGTTGCCCGTGTTCGCTTGACGAACTCCATCGAAGTAACAGCTTATATTCCTGGCATTGGTCACAATTTACAGGAACACAGTGTAGTATTAATCAGAGGCGGTCGTGTTAAAGACCTTCCTGGTGTACGTTATCACATCATCCGCGGTGCCTTGGATACGGCTGGCGTTGCAAACCGTCAGCAGTCCCGTTCTAAATACGGCGCTAAAAAGGGTAAATAATCGTATTGCCTGATCAGATGAACCGATAACCTGCATATTACAAAGGAGGAATTAGACATGCCAAGAAAAGGCCCTGTGCCGAAGCGCGATGTGCTGCCGGATCCGGTGTACCATTCTAAATTGGTAACGCGCTTCATCAACAAAGTTATGTTGGACGGTAAAAAAGGCGTCGCTGAATCTATCGTATACGACGCATTCGACATTATCCGTTCTAAGATGAATAAAGATCCCTTAGAAGTTTTTGAACAGGCTCTCAACAATGTAATGCCTGTTTTGGAAGTTCGCGCTCGCCGTGTAGGCGGTGCCAACTACCAGGTTCCCGTTGAAGTACGCGCTGACCGCCGCCTGTCCCTCGGCATCCGCTGGACTGTCGGCTACGCTCGTAAACGCGGCGAACGTACGATGAAAGAAAAGCTTGCCGCTGAATTGATGGACGCTTTCAACAATACTGGCGCAGCTATCAAAAAGAAAGAAGATACCCACAAGATGGCAGAAGCCAACAAGGCCTTTGCTCATTATCGCTGGTAATTATTTAAGTTTTTTATTTGAGGAGTGGAAAAAATCGTGGCAAGAGAATTTCCCTTGGAAAAAACGAGAAATATTGGTATCATGGCCCACATCGATGCCGGTAAAACCACGACGACAGAACGTATCCTTTTCTACACCGGCCGCGTTCATAAAATCGGCGAAGTTCACGACGGCGCCGCAACGATGGACTGGATGGCGCAGGAACAGGAACGCGGCATTACGATCACTTCCGCTGCAACGACGGCTCATTGGAAAGGTCATCGTATCAACATCATCGATACCCCGGGGCACGTTGACTTTACAGTTGAAGTTGAACGTTCTCTTCGCGTTTTGGACGGCTCTGTTGCCGTATTTTCGGCTAAAGGCGGCGTAGAACCGCAGTCTGAAACGGTATGGCGTCAGGCTGAACACTACCATGTTCCCCGTATCGCTTTCATCAATAAGATGGATACGACGGGCGCTGATTTCCTGAACTGCGTTCAGATGATGAAGGACCGCCTCCAGGCTAACGCCGTAGCGATCCAGCTGCCGATTGGCTCTGAAGCGACGTTCAGCGGCATCATCGACCTCGTTACGATGAAAGCTGAAGTATATGACGATGCTCTCGGCAAGGAAATCGAAGTCGTTGATATTCCGGACGACATGAAAGACGAAGCTGAAGAATATCATCAGATCATGCTTGAAGCCGTCTGCGAAACGGACGATGAGCTCATGATGAAATACCTCGACGGTGAAGAAATCTCCATCGACGAAATCAAGGCAGCTATCCGCAACGCCGTTGTAAGCAACAAGATGTTCCCCGTACTTTGCGGCTCTGCTTACAAGAATAAGGGTATTCAGATGCTCCTCGACGCCGTTGTCGACTATATGCCGTCTCCGCTCGATATTCCGCCTGTTGCCGGTGTAAATCCCGATACAGGTGAAGACGACAGCCGTAAAGCTGACGACAAAGAACCGTTCTCTGCCTTGGCCTTTAAGATCATGGCTGACCCCTTTGTCGGTAAATTAGCTTTCTTCCGTATTTACTCCGGTACGCTTCAGTCCGGCACGTACGTGTTCAACTCCACGAAAGGCAAGAAAGAACGCGTAGGCCGTATCCTGCGTATGCACGCAAACCATCGCGAAGAAGTACAGGAAGCATACTGCGGCGATATCGGCGCTATCGTCGGCTTGAAAGATACGACGACAGGCGATACGCTGTGCGATGAAAAACACCCCATCATCCTTGAAAAGATGGAATTCCCTGAACCGGTTATTTCTGTTGCCGTAGAACCGAAGACTAAGGCTGACCAGGAAAAAATGGGCATTGCATTGGCTCGTTTGGCTGAAGAAGATCCGACCTTCAAGGTTAAGACCGATGCCGAAACAGGTCAGACGATCATTTCCGGCATGGGCGAACTCCACTTGGATATTATCGTCGACCGTATGGCTCGTGAATTCAAGGTAGACTGCAACGTCGGCAAACCGCAGGTTGCTTACCGCGAAACGATTCGCAAGAGCGTCAAGCAGGAAGGCCGTTTCGTTCGTCAGTCCGGCGGCCGCGGTCAGTACGGCGACTGCTGGCTTGAACTTATTCCGCAGGAAGCCGGCGCAGGCTTTGAATTTGAAAACAAAGTTGTCGGCGGCGCAATTCCGAAAGAATATATCGGCTCTGTCGAAGCCGGCGTAAAAGAAGCTATGGAAACGGGCGTTTTGGCTGGTTTCCCTATGGTTGATATCAAGGTTATCGTATTCGACGGTTCCTATCATGATGTCGACTCTTCGGAAATGGCATTTAAGATTGCCGGCTCCATGGGCTTTAAAGAAGGCGCAAAGAAAGCCGATCCTGTTCTTCTCGAACCGTATGTTAAAGTCGAAGTCGTCGTCCCTGAAGAATACATGGGCGATGTCATCGGCGACTTGAACTCTCGTCGCGGCCGCGTTGACGGCATGGAAATGCGCGGCGGCGCTGAACATATCAACGGTTTCGTACCCTTGGCTGAAATGTTTGGCTATGCAACGGATTTGCGTTCTAAGACGCAGGGACGTGGCGTTTATACGATGACTTTCGATCACTACGAAGAAGTTCCTAAGAACGTAGCTGAAAAAGTCATTAATGACAAAGGCTAATATTTTAATTACATTGGAGGAACTGCAAAATGGCAAAAGAACATTACGAAAGAACCAAACCCCATGTTAACATCGGCACGATTGGTCACGTTGACCATGGCAAAACGACGTTGACGGCTGCTATTACGAAAGTATTGTCCGAAAAAGGCTATGCTAAATTCGAAGACTATGCTGATATCGATAAGGCTCCGGAAGAACGTGAACGCGGCATTACGATCAACACGGCTCACGTTGAATACGAAACGGACAACCGTCACTATGCTCACGTTGACTGCCCGGGTCACGCCGACTATGTTAAGAACATGATCACCGGCGCTGCTCAGATGGACGGCGCGATCCTCGTCGTAAGCGCAGCTGACGGCCCGATGCCCCAGACTCGCGAACACATCCTGTTGGCCCGCCAGGTAGGCGTACCGGCTATCGTCGTATACCTCAACAAAGCTGACCAGGTTGACGACCCCGAACTGATCGAACTCGTAGAAATGGAAGTCCGCGACCTCCTGAGCTCCTACGATTTCCCCGGCGACGAAGTACCTATCGTCGTAGGTTCCGCATTGAAAGCCCTCGAAGGCGACGAAGAAGCAAAACAGTCTATCCTCAAACTGATGGACGCTGTTGACGAATACATCCCGACGCCGGACCGTCCGACGGACAAACCGTTCCTGATGCCTGTCG
>NZ_NQXW01000002.1:0-142598 GCF_002287425.1 Megasphaera sp. ASD88
CGTTCCAGAAGCCTATGTGCAAGCTGTTTTTGCAGAACTAAATCGCCGTCCCCGAAAATGTTTAGGATACAAAACGCCATACGAAGTACATTACTCTAAAAAGTTGCACTTAGCTTGACAATTCGCCGTATAATATTTTGATAGCCTTGAACTGGCAAAAAACTGACAATATATCTAATGATGCCGCATGACTTCAATCCCCACCCTCACACGGAGGGTGACCAACAGCAAAGAGCTAGGAGGTAATAATGAAAGCATTTCAATCCACACCCTCACACGGAGGGTGACGCAGACGCAACCGTCGGCGTAGGCCGGTCTATGCATATTTCAATCCACACCCTCACACGGAGGGTGACTCACTAGGGATGACATGTACGACCGCTACCAGCGCATTTCAATCCACACCCTCACACGGAGGGTGACTGTTCCGTTTCGGTTGCTTTGGCAGCACTGGAAGATTTCAATCCACACCCTCACACGGAGGGTGACCTATTCAATTAACGCGTTTTATTTTTGCTACATCTATTTCAATCCACACCCTCACACGGAGGGTGACGTAAATTTTTTTCCCTTGACAACCGATTGACGCTATTTCAATCCACACCCTCACACGGAGGGTGACTTGGTTATCAAGTTGAGGATTTGAGTGCTAAAAAATTTCAATCCACACCCTCACACGGAGGGTGACTCCACGGAGTATACGGTTCCCATGGTTTCCGCTACATTTCAATCCACACCCTCACACGGAGGGTGACGTCTAAGCGACATGGCTTTGTTAAATCCTTTGTAATTTCAATCCACACCCTCACACGGAGGGTGACCTAGGCAACAATTGACCAAAACGATGCGCCCACGATTATTTCAATCCACACCCTCACACGGAGGGTGACCGTATGATGCTAGCGGCGTTTATATCCACCCGCAGATTTCAATCCACACCCTCACACGGAGGGTGACCTTGATAGGTACAAATCAAATGGCCGTCCCGGACGATTTCAATCCACACCCTCACACGGAGGGTGACTATACTAGGCTGCTTGATGTATCGTATGGTATACATTTCAATCCACACCCTCACACGGAGGGTGACGTCAGTGCATCGGCAATGTTTCCTGTTTGTATTTTATTTCAATCCACACCCTCACACGGAGGGTGACGCCGCAATCTGCTAGACTTTTCGCAAATGTACGTCATTTCAATCCACACCCTCACACGGAGGGTGACCTTAAACTATTTTGATACAAAAGCAGAACGGGACATTTCAATCCACACCCTCACACGGAGGGTGACTAAGTGTCCGCGAATTGAATAGGCACTATATATCTATTTCAATCCACACCCTCACACGGAGGGTGACTTTGGACGATGGCAAAATCAAAACGGACACGCCGAATTTCAATCCACACCCTCACACGGAGGGTGACTCTTGCCGTCAGGAGCAAGCCACTAGGATAGGAAATTTCAATCCACACCCTCACACGGAGGGTGACTCCAAAATGGGTTATGCGATGGCTTTTATGCTCAATTTCAATCCACACCCTCACACGGAGGGTGACATCGGCTGACGAGAACCATCAGATTCTTTAGGTCATTTCAATCCACACCCTCACACGGAGGGTGACAAGTGCTGTACTATTGCATGAAAAAGCTGTTTGATATTTCAATCCACACCCTCACACGGAGGGTGACTTGTACAGCAGCGTGGCCAACAAATCACGTTGCAAATTTCAATCCACACCCTCACACGGAGGGTGACCTCGGCATGGTTTAAATCCGTTCCAAAGCTGTCATATTTCAATCCACACCCTCACACGGAGGGTGACGTGCCGTTCTTAAACTTCCAAACCGCCGGAGTCTTATTTCAATCCACACCCTCACACGGAGGGTGACTATCCGACATCGTAACCCGCGTTGGACCGCTGGGGATTTCAATCCACACCCTCACACGGAGGGTGACTCCTCGCCCTGTCCCAAAGCCTGCCTATGTCGGCAATTTCAATCCACACCCTCACACGGAGGGTGACCGATATAAGGAGGTGCCTCAATGGCTACTGATGCCATTTCAATCCACACCCTCACACGGAGGGTGACCAGTGTAGGCAGCGTACTACTGCCGCCGCTGAATATTTCAATCCACACCCTCACACGGAGGGTGACTAGGCCAGATTCAGATGGTTATTGAAAATGTACAATTTCAATCCACACCCTCACACGGAGGGTGACACACGGAACCAACTATAAAGCTTCTCCAATACGGATTTCAATCCACACCCTCACACGGAGGGTGACCTACAAGATTCGCTACTTCTTGTACGTTCTCTTATATTTCAATCCACACCCTCACACGGAGGGTGACCACGACGACAGCAACACCTTACTGAGCAACCAGCGATTTCAATCCACACCCTCACACGGAGGGTGACATATAGAAGAGTATATAATGGCTCTAGCTGGACTGATTTCAATCCACACCCTCACACGGAGGGTGACGTAAAAACAGTATCTGTGATTCGGTGTCAAGTATTAATTTCAATCCA
This sequence comes from Megasphaera sp. ASD88, assembly GCF_002287425.1. Classification (NCBI taxonomy): domain Bacteria; kingdom Bacillati; phylum Bacillota; class Negativicutes; order Veillonellales; family Veillonellaceae; genus Megasphaera; species Megasphaera sp. ASD88. The sequence goes on from NZ_NQXW01000002.1 coordinate 2,538, forward strand.
CACCCTCACACGGAGGGTGACTGAATAACAAGGGCGAAATCCAGCTCGAAAAGAAGATTTCAATCCACACCCTCACACGGAGGGTGACTGGATTGGCTAAATCAACCTTCCATGGATCCCCAAATTTCAATCCACACCCTCACACGGAGGGTGACGGCAGTATCAGGAAGGAGAAGCCAAAATACGGCAGATTTCAATCCACACCCTCACACGGAGGGTGACTGGCGGCAACGTATCGGGACAGCGAACGCTGATGATTTCAATCCACACCCTCACACGGAGGGTGACTTGGACAGCTACGTCGCCAGCAGCGGAAACACGCTATTTCAATCCACACCCTCACACGGAGGGTGACGACTAGCACCGCCGCCGATGAAAGACGCTACTAAATTTCAATCCACACCCTCACACGGAGGGTGACCCGGCGAATTTGAACAAGCCGTACTGGCCAAAGGTATTTCAATCCACACCCTCACACGGAGGGTGACCGTCTACGACACTGCCTTGTCAAACCGGACAAACATTTCAATCCACACCCTCACACGGAGGGTGACGATACGTTTATATCGATCTGGCCCCACCACCGCGGATTTCAATCCACACCCTCACACGGAGGGTGACCGATGAGCGAGAAATATATATCGTCGTCGCACATATTTCAATCCACACCCTCACACGGAGGGTGACTATTTCGCATACACGGCATTCTGTGCCGGACAAGATTTCAATCCACACCCTCACACGGAGGGTGACTTCATGGTCGTGGAAATGCCATTTTTCCCGGTGCTATTTCAATCCACACCCTCACACGGAGGGTGACATGCATTTTCGACGATTAAGACGCCTACGCTTATTATTTCAATCCACACCCTCACACGGAGGGTGACTTGTTGGCGTAGCCTTTTTTACCCGACGCCGCGCCATTTCAATCCACACCCTCACACGGAGGGTGACTATGAATTCGAAGCTTTTGACCTAGGAGCCATGGATTTCAATCCACACCCTCACACGGAGGGTGACACTTAGGCAAGCCTTACGTCAACGCCGACGGCATAATTTCAATCCACACCCTCACACGGAGGGTGACTATTAAAATGCGATATAAATGACATATTAATGGTATTTCAATCCACACCCTCACACGGAGGGTGACTTCGTATTGGACTACCGTTTATTCAAGAAATAGGTATTTCAATCCACACCCTCACACGGAGGGTGACGTTAATGTCCCGGAATTGCGCCATCGTCAAATCATTTCAATCCACACCCTCACACGGAGGGTGACAGCTACATTTGGTATCTCTTAATCCAAAACATAGCATATATAGAAGCTGATACAACTTAATCCAACTGATTTGATGAAAATCGCTGTCTATTTTGACAACATATTACTTGTTTGAGTGCGAATCTCCCTGGTATCTATCCGATGCTTGCCATTCGCACGTGTTCATCGTCTAGTACCATTCGTTAATGTAGCATTTTTCTGTCGGGAAGAAGGCTCCCAAGGTTTGCAAGACTTTGTCGCTGCCGGATAGTTTTTCATTGAATGCCAGATTCGCTGGATCCATTGCGCCGAAGACCAGCAGCGCTAAGGTGCCAATAGGCATGACGGCGTCCGGCTTCTCCTGCTCCGTCCGTTCTACGGAGCCGCGTCCCTGCCGAACGGTCAGACGGAACGTGCCGGTATTCCAGTCGGCCAAGGGGTCCTCCGTTTGGATGACAAGGCTGCCTTCAGCCTGTTCCGGATAGGAAATTTGCTCCAGTGCGCCTTTGACGTCGACAATACGGCAGGTCATGAAGGGCATCGTTTCATGGCCCTGCTTGCCGTCGGGATAGAAGCGATAGGATTGGTCGTGAATTCCTTCGTTCCATTGAAATTCCTTGCCTTGAGAGCGGTGATTGTAGACGTATTCTAATAAGCCCCGCTTTCCCTGCAGGGTGGCGTAGACAAATTCACCGCTCGTAATCGTCCCCTCGCCGATTTGATAAAACATATAGGCAATCGGCGTATCGTCATGAAATACGACGGCAATATATCCTTCGGCCAGCTGGGCCTCGATGTGGCTGCGCCACGACGCTTCATTGCGGACGGCGTAGCCCGACAGGTGTTTCGTATACGCCTCGTACACGGAAGCCAAATAGGGCCACTGGTCGGCGCTGTTGACGAAGGCAAAACGGACCGTCCGATCCGTCAGGGGCCGCAACGATTCCAGCGGCATCGTTTCCTTCCACTGATGGCAGTACAATTCATAGCCATAGGGCTGGTAAAATCCCGCCTTGGACGGCATGAGAATATGAATATAATGGCCGCGGCGCTTCATTTCCTTCAGGGCAGCCGTCAGCAGCAGCCGGCCTACGCCGCTTCTCCTGGCAGCCGGATGGGTCGCCAGGCCGACAATATACGACGTCGGTACGTCCCGTCCCCGCAGGCGCAGCGTATACGGGTTTAAATGGGTAAGACAGGCCATTTCGCCGTCCTTAAATCCCATGAGCACGTTTTCCGGCTGATAAAACTTCGAAAAATACCACTGAAAAAAAGGATGTTCCCGCGGCTCGAAGCAATAGGCCCATAAGCTTTCAACCAGATCTCTGTCTTCTTCTTTCGCTAATCGGAAGTCCATTTTCCCGGCTCCTTCAAGGTAACTTCAAATTTTTCAATATACCGCACCGGATTATACGATTCTTTGGACTGGCGCAGTCCCGGCAGGCCCATGTCTTCCTCCCGGTTGATATACGTCGTATGGCTCCAGGCGTGAACGACGAATTCATGGTTAATGGCCTGGTACAGGCCGCGAATCGTCGGGTCGCTCTTTTCGTAGTGAATGATAGCCGTATCGTCGTTCAGCATTTCACCGATAGAAAAGGCTACGATTTTGTTGTACATGCGGATAGCGCCGCCTGTCGGCTGGAGAATGCCCCAGTTGTTGAATACCGTTTCAATGGCCTGGCGTTCGCCCTGGAGTTCTTCGTCGTCTTCAAATCCTTCGTGCTTATCGTACCAATTTTCTTCCGCCGCGAGGCATTCGTCGAAGATTTCTTCCGTAATGGGAACGTATTCCCAGTTGCCGATATACTGATTGCGGAAGTGGTTGAGGTTATTCTTTTTCTGCCGGTATTTTTTGCCGGACAGGTTGATGAGGTTCTGCGTCAAGTAGACGTATTCATAATTGTCCCGGTCCGGCGTGAAGTTATAGCAGTCCGGACAAAGAGCGCGGATGCGTTCCGCCGCCTCCGGCGTGACGCCCTTCATGAGGAAGGGATAGCCGTGCTGGTCGAACCATTCGTGCATGCGCAGGATGCCCTTCGTAAAGCTGCCGTCATGACGGGTAAAGGGAGGCAGCCAGAACTGCTTCTTGCCGCGGCCGGAGCGTATGTACAATACGTTGTCTTCCTCTGCCCACTGGATTTCATACGGGTACTGCCAGGCAAACAGGTTCATAAAGGACGCGTCGGCCTGTTCGTATCTTTGTTGATGAAAATAGTCATCAATAATTTGCTTGTCTTCCAATCGGAATTCTCTGAACGAAATAATAGTAATTCCCCCTATCTATCTCTTATCGCATAGAAACGTATGGATTATCTTTTATATAAAAACGCCAGGGAAATTGTTTTCCCTTGACGGCGTAGTCGATGTTGATCCGCGTCGTGCGCACGACGGCAAACCGCGGCTGCTCCGCAGGACGGGCGATATACAGCTCGGAGCCGCACAAATCCAATCGGTTCTGGGCCAGCGTAATATCCATAGCCCGGCACAGCTTGCCCGGGCCGTTGCTGACTGCCGGCTTTACGGCCTCCATGCAGCGGTTTTCCAACATATGTTCTATACCGGCTACGGGCTCGACGGCTCGTATGAGGACGGCCTGTCCCGAGCCTTCCGGTCCGGTAACGATGTTCACGCAGTGATACATGCCGTAAATGAGATATACGTAAGAAACGCCGCCGGCGCAAAACATGGGCTCGGTCCGCTTCGTCAGCCCGCGGAAGCTGTGAGCCCCGTCGTCGGCCATGCGGCGGTACGAGCCGCCGTAGGCCTCCGTCTCCACGATGCGGCCGATATAGGTCGTCTCCGCCGTGCGGTGAATCAAATATTGGCCCAGAAGCTTCGGCGCTACGACGCTGGCCCGCTCCTGATATTCTTCTTTAGTCCAAATCGTATAGGCCGTCATTTTTTCCTGTATCCTAAGGAATAGGAAATTTCATAGGCATATTGGCTCATGGTAAAGAGCATTTTCTGCCGGATAGAATCGTAAAACCGCATCGTCGGCCCGGCAATAGTCAGCGAGGCGATGACCTGCTCTTCAAAATTGAAGATCGGCACCGACAAGGCAAAGAGGCCGTGCTCGCTTTCATCCTGCGTAATGGCGTAGCCGTTGTGCCGGATAGAGGCAAACTCCTCTTCCGATAAATGGCCGTACTGGACGATCATGCGGTTGCGCTCTTCCTTAGGAGCCCAGGCCAGCAGCACCTTGCCGGCGGCGCCCTTATACAGCGGCAGAGACTCGCCTATGGGAATGACCCGGCGCAGCGAGTGAGTGCTTTCCACATGGTCCAGACAAATGCGGCTGTCCCCTTCGGCGATGTATACGCTGGCCGTTTCGTTAAACATCTGCTGGAGCCGCCGCAAATAGGGCTTAACCAGCGTCATAACGTTTTCCGTCCAGTGGGAAGAATATCCCAGGGCCAGCGCTCTCGGTCCCAGCCGGTACTGCTTCGATATGTCGTCGCGCGTCAGATACTGACGGCGTTCCAGCGTATTGACGATACGAAAAGCCGTGGACGTGTTCAGATTCGTGCGGGCGGCGATATCCTTCAAATTCATCCCCGTATTGCACTCGACAAAGATATCGAGGACGTCTAAACTTTTTTCGAGCGACTTCAATAAGCTATTGTGTCGTTCCATTCCTTCTTCCTTCATTGCGCCTCACCTGTCCCCCTTAGGCTTACGAATTCATTTTCATGCCGATTTCCAACGAATCGGGCGGATCGACGATGACCTTGTCCCCTTCTTTCAGGCCGTCCAAAATGACGACGCGGCCTTCTTCTTCATCGCCGGTCAAAACGGACCGGGCGTCGGCCAGCCCGTTTTCATTGACGATATATACGAAATCGCCGCTGTCCTTGGTCCGCACGGCCGTCTTCGGCACGGTAATCTGCGACACTTCCTGCGGCGTCGATATGCGGATATGATAAAATTCGCCGGGCACAAACAAATTCTTGTCGTTGTTAAATGTTATTTTCGCCGTATACGCCCCTGTCGACGGGTCTTTCTCCGTCGCCAAATAGGTCAGCTCGCCGGCCTGCGATTCGCCCGACGGCGCGATGACCGATACTTGCAGCGTACCGGCCTGCTTAGCGGCCTGCAGGGCCTGCACGTACATCTCCGGCACGGCGAAGGTCGCTACCAGCGGCGTCATCTGCTGAATCGTAGCCAGCACGTTGCCGGCGACAGCTACAGACGGGTTTTCCGCTACGGCCGTAACGCGGCCGTTAATCGGCGAATAGATCGTAGCGTTGCTCAGCATATCGCGGGCAGCCTGAAGATTTTGCTGCAGCTGGGCAATGCGCCCGCTGTCTACGGAAGGAGCGCTGGCCTGAGGAGCCGCCGTCTGCGACATCATCTGATTGTATTCGACGCGGGATAAGGCTCCCATGTCGTACCAGGCTTTCAGTTCCACCCGGCGCTGGCTGTCGCCGGCCGAGGGTGTATAGGCCGGCGCCGCAGCTGCGGCAGACGTCGCCGCAATCAATTCCGATTCGGCCGCGCTGACGCTCTGCTCATACGGGGCCGTATCGATTTGGACGACGATTTCGCCGGACTGTATTTCCTGCCCCTTAGTCAGCGGAGCTGATACGATTTTACCGGAAAGCTTAGGAACGATCGTCGTCATATGAAGGGCCGTAATATTCGCGTCCAGCGTCAGGGCGACGGGATGTTCCGTCTTGGAAACGGTCTCCGTTTCCGTTGAAACGCTGCTGCCGCAGCCCGAAAGCACGGCGGCCGTCATCGCGGCGGCAAGGGCTATGGCGATCCATTTTTTTACATTCACTGCAGGCCATCTCCATTTATATTAAAACATTGTATAATACAGCGTTACCAGCACTACGCCGGGCAGTCCGAGAATGCCGATGATAATGCCGGTCACAATCGTAATAGGCACGGCTTCCAATCCAATCATATATCCGTAAAAGTTAATGAGATATAAGGCGAGCAAGCCTACGGCAATATTGACCACGAGCTTGCGGAACGGAGCCAGAATCAGCTTATTCAGCAAAAATAAGGCTGCGACGCCTATAGCAATCCACATAAGGTCCATCAGTTCCTACCTCACATTTCCTGACGGTTCGCCACGGCGCCGGCCAGGGTCGCCTCGTCGGCGTACTCGATGTCGCCGCCCATGGGCAGGCCTCGGGCAATGCGCGTCACCTTGATCCCCGCCGTCTTCAGGAGGCGGGCCAGGTACAAGGCCGTCGCTTCGCCTTCTACATCAGGGTCCGTGGCGATGATGATTTCCTTGACATCTGTATCGCTCAGGCGCTGCAGCAGCTCCTTGATGCGCAAATCGTCGACGCCGACGCCGTCCAAGGGAGACAGGGCGCCGTGGAGCACGTGATACAGTCCGCGGTAATCGCCGCTGCGCTCGATAGCCATGACGTCCTGCGGCGTTTCGACGACGCATATCGTCGAGCGGTCCCGCGTCTCGTCGCTGCAAATCGGGCAGGGGTCCTGAGAAGCTAAATTAAAGCAGACGGAGCAGAAGCACATGGTTTCCTTCGCGCTGCGGACCGCGTTGATAAAGGCGTCAACCTGCTCCTGCGGCTGCTGGACCATGTAATAGGCCAGCTTGCGGGCCGTCTTGATGCCGATGCCCGGCAGACGGCGAAATTGCTCTGTCAGCCGGTCTAAGGGCGTATCCATCAGAACATCCCCGGCAAGTGCATGCCGCCGGTAATCTTGCTCATTTCCTGAGCCATCATTTCATCGACCTTCTTATTGGCTTCGTTGACAGCTGCTACGATGAGGTCTTCCAACATTTCCGAATCTTCCGGGTCGATAATGCTCGGGTCGATATGAACACTTTCGACGTTCTTTTCGCCGTTCATGACCAAGGTCAGCACGCCGCCGCCGACCGTCGCTTCTACAGTGCGTTTTTTCAAATCGTCTTGAAGCTTCTTCATTTCCTTCTGCATCTTCTGTACTTTCTTCATCATGCCTTGCATATTTCCACCAAACATTTGTAATTCCTCCTGATTTTGAAATTATGGTTTATCTTCTATGTATATATTACAGTCTCCTACCGTTTTGAGCAACGGTTCCAGCAAAGCCCGGTCCGCGGCGGTCATCTCTTCCGGCAGTACCGGCCGCAGGGACGGCGGTTCTGCCGAAACAGGCGGCTGCGGACGGGAAGCCTCGTCGGAAACACTGGCAGCCGCCTCAGGCTGCGCCTCCTCTTTAGGACGAGGCTGTTCTTCTGCAGGACGACTGGTTATACCTGATTCAGCATTTTTTTTTCGTATTCGGCCACGTCGGGCGAGCCTTCCAGGAAGCCCTTCATGTGGTAAGAGCCGCCGAGAACCATTTCCAGCGCCTCGTCGACAAACCGGAAATAATCTTCCCGATTGGCCCGCTTGACGAGGAAGGGCGTCTTATACGCCACGGCGGCCTCGCCGCCGCCGATATAGAGGACACGGCCCGTACGGACGCAGGACTGCACGCCGGGCTTTTTCAGCTTCTTGCCTAAGATATCGCACACCTGCTGCCAGATCCGCTGGTATTCCGCCGACGGCACGACGGAAGACGCACCGGAAGGAGAAGGCGCTGCCGGCTGTGCTGCCGCCGGCGCAGGGGGCTGCGGCCGTTCCTGCCGCCGTTCCGGCTCAATAACAACATCTCTGTCGGCCAGCTTAGGCGGCAAACTCTCCTGTATCGAAGGCGCAGCCGGTTCCTGCGGCGGCGCCGTATATTCGTCGTCGGGAAAGGGCACGGATTCTTCGTCCATGACGCCGGGCATGCCGTCTTCTTCCAGCAAGGGAATATATTCCTTTTTCTTCGCCGGCTCGCCCTTTCCAGGAATAGCGCCGCCGTGAAAGACGGCCTGCTCCAGCTTCAGCAAGCGGTCCAATATCCCGTCGGGGATAACAGCGCTCGGCCCCACTGGCGAAACGGCTCCCGCCGCAGGCATAGGCCGGCTAGCCATGAGCAGCCCCATTTCCACGGCGACCCGCGGCGCCGGCGAATTCTTCGCCGTCAGCATGGCCTGCTGCAGGACGTTCAATACGGCGAAGACCTGCTCCGCCGCCACGCTCCCGGCCTGCTTTGCCAGCTGGGGCAGCGAGTCGGCGTAGGCAGCCAGCGTATCCGTATGGGGATCGGCCTGGTACAGCATGATAGCCCGCAGGTGTTCCACCAGCTCCGTCAGGATGATCTGCGGCTCCTTGCCCATGCGGATCACATCGTCCACTGCTTTGATGACGACGCTTCCCCGCCCCTGAAACACGGCGTCAGACAGGGAAAACAGCCAGTCCCTGCCGATGAGTCCCAGCAAATCCCGAACGAGGCTCTCGTCGATCTGCCCGTCGGCGTTGCCAACGCACTGGTCCAGCATGCTCAAGGCGTCGCGCATGCCGCCGTCGGCCTGGACGGCCAAGATATGGGCGGCTCCCTTCGTCAGGCCGATATGCTCCTGCTCTGCCACGTACATCAGCCGGGCGGCGATGTCGGCGCTGGTAATACGGCGGAATTCATACCGCTGGCACCGCGACAATATCGTCATGGGAATCCGTTCCGGCTCCGTCGTCGCCAAAATGAATATGACGTGGGACGGCGGCTCTTCCAGCGTTTTCAGCAGGGCGTTGAAGGCTTCCGTCGTCAGCATGTGCACTTCGTCGATAATGTATATCTTCTTATGGCCTTCGGCAGGCATAAATTTGATCGTTTCCCGCAGTGTCCGGATGTCCTCGATGCTGCGGTTGGACGCGGCGTCGATTTCCACGACGTCCATCGACTCGCCGCTCAGGATATGGCGGCATATTTCGCATTCGTTGCAGGGATGGGACGTCGGGCCATGGACGCAGTTCATGGCCCGGGCGAAGATTTTAGCCGTACTGGTCTTGCCCGTCCCCCTGGGGCCGGAAAATAAGTAGGCATGCGCCACTTTATCCGTATCGATAGCTTTTTGCAGCGTTTCCGTAATATGGGACTGGCCGACGACGTCTTCAAAGCTTTTGGGCCGCCACTTACGGTATAATGCGATATATGCCATGTCTCGTCCTCTCCAGATATGAAAAAAAGCAGCTAACCGCTGCTTCTACCAACCAAAAAGTATTCGTGTATGATAACCCGCCAGGTTTCCTCGTGGCACATGAAAATGACTACTTATTGCTGCTTCCTCTCGGACCTGACAAGGTTCATAGGTTTCCATTGCACAAGCCCCGGCGGATTACCACGCACCAATACTTTTATTAAGTTAGCTATGTTATTATAGCGTAAAACAGGCCTTTTGGCAAGAGGAAAGGCCTGTTTTACCCTATATAAGCAAGAATAATTCGCAACTTTTTTCGCCGCGTTATGTCAGAAACGCAGTCCCTTTATTCCGCCGTTTTTCCTACGTATTCCACGATGGCATCCAAAATCGCCGGCAGTTCCTTCGACACGCTGCCGATGTGGACGCGTTCCGTCCGTTCGTGCAGATCTTTTCCCCACGGTCCCAGGAGGATGAAGGGAATCTGCATTTCCGCCATGGCCGAGAAGTCGAAGCTGTAGGCCTTGCCCCACAGGAGCAGGTTGTCTTCCAGTATATATTCGTTCAAATCGGGGGCGACGCAGCAGTAGCTGCAGTCCGATATGCCGTTGAAATAGTGCTTGAAGGTAATATCCGTCATCCCGCCGATTTCCCGCAGCAAGCCGTCGAACCGTTCGTCCTGCAGCATGGTGCTGTCCGCCGCCGGATAATAAGGCGGCACGAAGGCGATGACTACGAGGGGCTCCGTCATGCCCGTAAAATTGATAGTTTCTTCGATAAGGCGTATCGTTTCCTGGGCGTAGGTGCTTTCCCCCTTCTGCAGGGCCACAAAGCAGTTGTTCTTGACGGTCTCATAGAATACGTCGAAGCCCGGATAGACCGAGGCCCGCTTGAGCAGCTCCGCCCCGCTGATGACTTCCATAGACTGAGCAGAATCGACGCGGCTCAGCATCTTTTCCACGGCGTGGCGGGCCGCGTTCATCAGCAGGTACATAACATCTTCCGGCGTCTTCTGGTAGGTCATGAAATTAGCGCAGGCTGCAGCCCGCTGAGGCAGCGACACGTCGTAATGCTCCTTGCGGTCGCGGAGGTAAATCCACGCCGGCGGCGGCGTCGATTCTTCGCCCCACGAATCGGCCAGGGACATGTCGCCCTCCGTTTCGGCGATGATCTGGGACATGACGCCGATGGGATTGACGCCTTGCTGGTAATTTCCAATATGGACCGATTTCCCCTGTACGACGACGACGGGCAGGAGCTTGCCTACGGAACCCGTATACGACACGAGCTTGCCGTCGGCCATTTCATTCGGCTCGCTGTTGACCAGTACCCGGTACGTCAAGCCGTAAGACGCGCGCAGCTCCTTCAGGACCGTGACGGCGGCCCGCATCCCCGCCGAATAGGATTCCTCGTCAGGCAGGGAAATGTACAGCAAGCTGGCGTCGCCCGGATGAGCCGCATAGGCTTCAAAGACGGCCAGCTGGGCCGCCGCGCCGCCCTTCATGTCGCAGGAGCCGCGGCCGACGAGCCATTGGCCGCTCTGCAAATCGCAAAGGACCTCTTCGTTCGTCTCGTATTTCAGCAAATCATCCAGCAGCACGTCGGGAGAAAAGGCCTCGTCGCGCAGGATGCCGTACGGGTCTACGCCGACGACGTCGTGATGATTTAAGAAGATCACCGTGTCCTTTTTGCGTCCCTGCACAAAGCCGTACACGACGGAGCGGTCGTGCACGTCGTCGGGAATGTGAATCATGCCGCTCGTCACGTGTTCCATCTCCGACAGGGTTTTCTGCAGGTATCGTTCCATATCCCGTTCCTTGTCCGTATCGGTCTCGCTGTCGATAGCGATCATCTGCCGCAGCAGTTCCATGACTCGTTCGTTTCGTTCCATAATCCCTCGCCCCTTTTTTATGAAAATATCCACTTCTTGCGCGATACGTAGTTCCACACCGTTACAATGGCGCTGGCCATGATTTTGGAAACCATGGGAGGCAGCCCCAGGAGAGACGGCGATGTAAACAGCCACATGAGCAGCAGGTTCCATCCCAGTCCAATGGCGCTGACCAAGAACACCAGGGAAATTTCCGCCCCTTTCTTGTAGCGGCTGCCGCTGTCAAAGACGAAGCGGTTGCATAATATATAATGATATAAAGTAGACAAGGCGAAGGCCGTCGCCGTCGCCGTCAGGACAGCCTGCGTCTGATAGGCAAATACGCTCAGTCCCCTCAGCGTCTGAAACAGCACGTAAAACATAGCCCATTCAAACAAGGCCGCCGAACCGCCGACGAGCAAGTACATGAACAGCTTCACGTACTCGTTGTCGGTATAATCGAATCCAAAAATCTTTTTTTGTCTCATAGTATATCCGCTTACAATCTCCTTTACCGCGGCAAGATGTATGTTGTCCTAATTATACGTCATCTTGGAAAGAAATGCTACAAATTTACAGGCCCGACAGCAAATGGGGATAATTTTTTACTCAGCCCTTTATAGTCTGATAATTTTTTCACAAATTCCCCATTTGTTATAGTAAGGAAGCATAAAATATGGTAAACTATACATTAGTTAGGAATACGAAATAAAACACAGAAAGGAAGCGTCACCGTGGAGTATGTGAACTGCATTAATTTTCTACTTACTGTAGCCCAGCATGAAGTATTTCTCACCTTTTCCGAAAGTTTGTCCAAATACGGCATCACTCCGGGGCAATACGGAGTATTGGCCTGTCTTTGGAAGGATGAAACCTTGTCGCCGAAGGAAATCGCTACGATCCTCCGCGTAGAAAACTCTACGATTTCCGGCGTATTGGACCGGATGCAGAAGCGCGGCCTCATCGACCGCGTCCTCAATCCCAATAACCGCCGCAGCATTACAGTCAAGGCGACAAAGGAAGGCATGGCTTTAAAAGAGCCGGTGATGAAAACGATAGACGAACTGAACGATTTGGTCCTTCGTGATTTTTCGCCGCAGGAACGAGAGGAATTTATCGGCTATATCAAACGCATCATCCACCAGCACGACATGTAACACGTCATATCGAATACCGTTATCTCATGGACGATTCATGGATAGCGGTATTTTTTATTATTAATATTTCGTATTACAAATTATTTTCTATGCAATTTAGTCAAATTTCTTGACCTTCTGTTTTTCCTGTGATATTATGTGACCATAATAATTCTTATTACGAATTATTTCTGCAAAGTATAATTTAATTCATCTACCAAAGGAGTGACTCCATTATGACAAAGTTTTCGTTTGAACAAAAAAACACATGCAAACTCATCCGCAAATTTACTTCTAAGAGCCTGACTCCTGTCAACACAAAAGTAAGCAAAGAAACGGAGTATGAAAAATTCCTCAACGGCATCTTGGCCAACCAAAATGTCGTCATCTAAAAAATCTCCGCAGTAAAAGCTCCCGAACCAGGGACATAACAAATCCGCTTATATTTTAATTTTAAATATATTACCGTTACCAGAAGGAGTGGACGCACTATGAATTTCAATTTGACAGAACAACAGCAGCAAATCGTCGATCAGGTTCGCGAATTTACGGCCCAGCGCTTAGCTCCCGGCGTACTCGAACGGGATGAACAGCAGGTATTCCCCGTAGAAGCCTTTAAGGAATTCGGCGCCATGGGAATGTTCGGCCTCTGCTATCCGAAAGAATTCGGCGGCACAGACGTAGGCTACCTCCCGTATATCTTAGCCGTCGAAGAAGTTTCTAAAGTCGATTCCTCCTTCGGTATCGGTTTTTCCGTCAATACGTCCTTATACGGCGGCAGCGTCATGTATTCCTCCGCTACGGACGAACAGAAAAAACGCTTCCTCTCTCCTATCGCCAGCGGCAAGGCCATCGGCTCCTTCGGCCTCACCGAAGCATCGGCCGGTTCCGACGCGGCAGGACAGAAGACCATTGCCACGAAGGACGGCGATGACTACATCCTCAACGGCACGAAGATTTTCAATACCAACGGCCCCCTGGCTGACTACACCGTCATCTACGCCCTAACCGACCCGTCTGTCGGCACGAAGAGCATGTGCGCCTTCGTCGTCGAAAAGGGCATGGAAGGCTTCCATGTCGGCAAGGTAGAAAATAAGATGGGCATCCGTTCCGCCCAGGTTTCTGAAATGGTCCTCTCCAACGTCCGCGTATCGGCAGACCGCATGATCGCTAAACCAGGCGAAGGTTTTAAACTGGCCATGAAAACCCTCGACGGCGGCCGCATCGGCGTCGGCGCCCAGGCTCTCGGCATCGCCGAAGGAGCCTTCGACATCGCCGTCAAATACCTCCAGGAACGGGAACAGTTCGGCAAGCCCCTGTTCAAGCAGCAGTACCTGGCATTCAAAATGGCCGAGCTCTACGCCGACATCGAAAAGGCCAAGCTCGTCCTCTACAAGGCGGCCTTCCTGAAAGAAGAAGGCAAACCCTTCACGACAGCCGCAGCCGTAGCAAAACTCACCTGCACCGACGTCGCCATGAAGGTCACGACGGAATGCGTACAGATGCTCGGCGGCAACGGCTACATGCACGAATATCATGTAGAACGCATGATGCGCGACGCAAAAATCACCCAAATTTACGAAGGTACAAACGAAATCCAGAAACTGGTCATTTCCGGAGGCTTGTTCCGTCGTAAATAATTGATAATCCATAAACTCTCCATCTAACATTATGACACGCGGCAATCCGGCAGATTCTTCCCTCTGCCGGATTGCCGCATTTTGCATGCTTTTGTAGCGCAGCACGACAAAAAAAATCGGCTGAAAACGCTTCAGCCGATTGTCTTGCCTGTATGCTTATTTCAACTTGGCGGCGACGTCGTTCGTAATGTCCTGACCCTGACCGTCTACGACGGAACCGTTCAATACGACGTAATCCAAGCCTTTTTCCTGCTTAACAGCCTTTGTCTTTTCCAGAATATCCTTTTCCAGCGGCGTGAACAGCTCGATACGCTGTTTGTTCAGCTGAACGTTGAATTTCTGCGCCAATTCCTGCTGAGCTTTCGGGTCTTTTTCTTTCTTTACCTGATCTTGGAAATCCTTCTGGGCTTTTTCTACGTCACTGCGCCACTGAGCCATAGCCTTCGGGTAGTTCGGATGCTTCTGCAGCAGGGCTGCCATGTCGATGGTGCCCAAGCCGGCAGCGAAGGACGCGCCTACTGTACCTACTGTCATCATAGCGGCCATAAGGGCCGTCGCAATTGCTTTTTTCATGATTCATTCCTCCTCATAACTCATTGTATAATTATTGTTTTATTATTCTCTTACGCCGGTCAGCGCGAAGCATTCGCTGCGCACCGAGTCCTCGCAGGAGCGCATAGCTAAAATCGTCTTTTCAAATAAATCGGGAAGCTCCCATCCCAGCAGTTCCGCGCCCATCTTGATGACGTCGCGGGAGCAGCCGGCAGCGAAGCTCTTGTCCTTGAATTTTTTCTTCAGGCTCTTGACTTCCATGTCCTGGGTACTCTTAGACGGCCGCATCTTGGCGGCGGCCCAAATGAGGCCGGTCAATTCGTCGGACGCGAACAATACCTTTTCCATTTCATGCTCCGGCACGTCGTCTACGCACAGGCCGCATCCGCCGTGACATACGACGGCGTGGATGAATCTGTCGTCGGCGTCGATTTCCTTCAAGAGCTCCGGCGCTTTTTTGCAGTGCTGCTCGGGATATTTTTCAAAGTCGATATCGTGCAGCAAGCCGACTAAGCCCCAAAAATCTTCTTCGTCGCCGTAGCCGAGTTCCCTGGCATACCAGCGCATGACGCCTTCCACCGTCAGGGCATGCATAATATGAAACGGCTCGCCGTTATATTTGCGCAGCAGCTGCAGCGCTTCTTGTCTGTCCATGAACGAATACCCTCCTTCGTTTTTAAATAACATCCTTATTATACCATAAATATATTTTGAGGGGATATATTCGCAACAGAATTGTCACAAAGAATTTAAAAACGGCCTTTACCGCCCTATTAGGGACTCCAGGCGGTTCATGCGGAAGTCCTCGACGAGCTGCATGAAATCGCGGCGGTGGATGGGATTGTCGTGAAAGCCGAACAAATGAGACGGACAACTGCAGTCGGTGCAGCCGAAGTCCTGTATCTGCCAATGGGAAATCGCCCCGACGGCCGCGGCCAGCTTGTGCTCCAGGTCGTCGGCTGTTCGGACGGGCAGGACGGCCGCCACGTCGGCGTATCGGCGCAGGTAGTCGATATGCCAATGCATTTTCTTGCGCTTCCTCGTATGGCGGGCCAGGCGTGACGCCAGATTCTTTTTAGCCGAGCCGACGTATACGTAGTATCCCTGGGGAAAGGAAATCTCTCCCTTCGCGCCGACCTCGATGTCCCGCCCTTCAGGCAGGTGCATGACGAGCATATAATCGCCGCAGTCGTGATTTTCCCGCCGCAGCACCTCTTCGGGGTACGACAAGAGCCGGACCGGCTCCGGCTGGGAAAACTCCGCCGTCCACCGCAGGGAAAAGGCCTTCCAGTCCAGCTTCGGCGCGCATTCCATAAACGTGGCGGCAAAGTCCGTATCCGTATGGTAATCGGGCAGGAACCAGCGGGCCCGGTCCCAATGGACGAGGAACAGCACGCCCGTATGATAGCCGTCGTCGTGCATGGCCGCTAATTCTGCAATATGCTTCCGGCCCCGTTCCGTCACGGCATCGGGAAACATAGCTCCCGATTTTCCAAACAAGGTGCACGACTTGACCTCTAAATAAAACAGCTCCTTCCCCTTGTGAAGAAGCAGATCGAAACGGCTGTCGCCTACGGTCACTTCCCGCCGCAGCAGGCTCCACTCTTCCCAGCCGGGAATGCGGTGCTCCTGGATGAGCTTGGCCGCGATGTCGTTGTTGTACTGCGTATCCAGCAAGATAGGCACGCCGTCCCGTTCGATTCCGACGACGTCGTACGCCGTCTTGCGTTCCGTCTTGCCGACATGGCGCACGTATACGGCGGCGCCGGGAAACAGCAGCTCCCACATGCGTCCGGGATTGGGCATATGGCAGACCTCTACGGTTCCGTTGATTTCTACATAGGCGATAAAGCGGTTCGGCCGCTTCACGAAATACCCGATTTGAATGTCCTGCGTAAATTTCATATTCTCTATACCTTTACTATAAAAAATAACCTTTGCATTGTTATATTATACCACAAAAAATCCGCCAGACTTTCAGCGGAGAAAATCTGACGGATGTCAAAAGGGGGATATGAGTTATGCTTCTATAGGAATGGGAAATGGATTACTGAATGTCGATCGTATGAACCGATTCGGCCGGCTGCGGCGTTTCCTTCGGCAAGGTGACAGTCAATACGCCGTCAACAAAGGAGGCCTGGATGCCGTCCTTCCGAATGCCGCTGACAGGGAAGCTGCGGCAGAAGGAGCTGCTCGACCGTTCTTTATAGATGTAGTTCTTCTGGTCGTCTTGTTCGTCCTTCGCTTCTTCATGACGGGCCGACAAGGTCAGCACGTCGTCGTCATAAGTCAGGGAAATGTCTTCTTTGGCGACGCCGGGCAGATCCGTCGTCAAGACGTATTCGTTGCCCTTGTCTTCAATATCGACTCTCGGAATGTTGTACGAGCCTTCGAAAGGTTTCATGAAATCGCTGAAGAAGCGGTCGGCAAAGTTCGTCGGAAATACTGCGTCGCTGTTCGTTACAATCGGGAATAAGCTTTTCATAATAAAAACCTTCTTTCGTAAGCCTCGTTGGATAGAGTCACGGGGTTGTAAAACACATGATATATTACTGAATTTCAATCGTCTTGGCCGCTTCGACCTGCTTAGCCGTTTCCTTCGGCAAGGTGACGGTCAGCACGCCGTTGGCAAAGGATGCCTGAATATGGTCTTTCTGAACGCCGCTGACCTGGAACTGGCGGCAGAAGGACTGACTCGTCCGTTCTTTGCGGATATAGTTTTTCTTTTCGTCTTTTTCATCTTTCTTTTCTTCATGGCGGGCCGAAATGGTCAGGATATCCTTATCATAGGTCAGCTTGATATCTTCCTTGGCCATGCCCGGCAAATCCGTCGTCAAGACGTATTCGTTTTCTTTGTCTTCTACGTCGACTTTCGGAACGCTGTAGGAACTGTCGAACGGCTTCATAAAATCGCCGAAGAAATGATTTACAAAATTATCAGGAAATACTAAATCGTTATTTGTTACAATCGGGAATAAGCTTCTCATCATAAACCCTTCTTTCTAAAATACCTAATGAGATGCAATTACTTGATTGCTCTTTTGACTTTTATATGTCTGTCTGTAACCTCTTTCCGATTACAGCTATACTATATACCCGTTTTCCTCCCTTGTCAACACTTTATTTTGACTTTTTGACTTTTTTTATAAAACACATCACGTCACGTCTATATAAACTAAGAACTAGATAGATAATATAAGACGTTACGCGTAACGCGACGGACCTGACTCGCCCGTAAAGGGCGTTCCTAAGCCGTTCTTTGTATGGTCACAGCGTGTTATCAGGCCGTAATAGCTCTGCATTACGGTGAAAACACAGCAATACAATGACGCCGATAAAAGGAAATTGACGCCGTCTGCCTTCTGCAATCCTAAGATATAGTCTTTTTAAATAAAATAAATTTATGCATTAATTATATTATTTTATCATATCTATAGTATTATTCTCTCTTATCCAGTATAATAAGCGATATAAATAATCCAGTATTATGCCCGCCGTTCTGGCATACCAAGGGAGGCCTATTCATGACCATATACAAGATAACTTTAAAAGACGCCGCTGTAATTCTCTGGAAACGGAAGTTTTCCTTTTCCGGCCGCTCGTCCCGCAAGGAGTTCTGGCTTGGCGTCGCTGCACTGTGGCTGAGTTACTACGCCGTCTTCAGCATACTCTACGCGATCTTTCTGTTCTTCATCGCCGGCGTTTCCCGCACGGCTCTGAACGGGGCCGTCCTGGCCGACGCCTTTCTCGTCCTGTACCTCGTCACCGGCCTGACCGTATTTTTTGTATCGGCCGCCTTAAACGCCCGCCGCCTCCACGACATCGGCAAATCGGGCTGGTGGCAGCTCATCAGCCTGATTCCCCTCCTCGGCGGCCTCGTCTTGTTTATCTGGCTCCTCCGCCCTTCCGACGGCGACAACCAGTACGGCCCGGAGGATTATTATTCTTCTATCCTGAACGAATAACCAAAACACATAAAAAGACCTTGCCGGAGCAAGGCCTGAAAAAGGGAAGAAGATATATTAAGAAATGCGGCATTGAAGCTGCATGAGATGTTCTTGCAAAAATTCGACGTTGCGGTAAAATACGTCCAAACCGCCCTGCGGGTCATAGCCTTCCAAAACCATGGGAAGATGGTAAGAACGCAGCGCAGGAAGTAGTTCTGTGAAATCAAAATCCCCGTCGTACAGGGGCGTATGGTATAAGCCGCCGATACGGTTGCTGATGTGAAGCTTGGACACGGTGTCGACGCGCCGCAGGATATCCAGCCCTTCGTCAGGGCTTTCGCAGTGAGCGATGTCCAGGGTATAGGTGAAGAAAGAAAAGAGGTCGCCTGTAACTTCCTTCATGGATTCTATATCAGTTACAAATTCCTTCTTCGTCTTTTCCATGATTTCCAGCGAGACGGGCATGTTCAGCCGGTACGACGCGTCGGCGATTTTCTGCAGGGACTCGTGCATGAGCAGGGCGCTTTCCCGACGCCAGCAGGGCATCGTCATATGGCCGGGGTGAACCGTCACTTCCCTGGCTCCGACGCGCTTGGCAAATTCCATCGACGCGATGACTTCCTCTACAGACGCCTGCCGTACGGCCTGGTTCATGGACGACAGGTTCAAATCCCAGCTGCAGCTGTGAACGACGGTATGCAGGGGATATTTCTGCGACAGCCGCCGGTATTCGCCTTCGTCATACTGCTGGCAGTAAAAGTGCTGAGCCCACATTTCCAAGCCGCCCAAGCCGAGTTCATAGACCTGGCGGAACATGTCGCGCAGCGAAAGATTCCATAACAAGGTAGACGAAATTAAAATCTGTTTCATCAGGTCTCCTCCTCACTAGTACGGTATTATTATACCCACGTCATTGTAAAGCTTCGGCCTGTATTATGTAAAAAAGATGTGCAATATCAGGAATATCCTTCCTGTACTGCACATCTTTCTGCGTTTTTCCCTGTATTTCGTTCAGCGAGGCCTTTATCCCAGCCATTCACCCGTAAAGGTCACGGCAGCCGGGCCGGTCATGTATACGTTGCCGTCTTCTTCGCTGTATTCGATGTGAAGCGTGCCGAGGTACAGCTGCACGTCGACGCTCCGTCCCGTAAAGCCGTTGAGGTACGAACCGACGGCGCAGGCGCAGGAGCCGGTGCCGCAGGCCAGGGTCGCGCCGGCGCCCCGTTCCCACGTATGGACTTTGATCGTATGGTTGTCGATGACCTGGACGAAGTTCATGTTGGTCTTCCGCGGGAAGGCCTTGTACGTTTCAAACTTCGGCCCCAGTTCATGAAGGGGAACGGCGTCTACGTCGCGGACGTAGGTCATCGTGTGGGGCACGCCCATGAGCAGGCTGGTGATCTTATAGGTCTTGCCGTCGATTTCAATCGGTTCGTCGACGACGGGGCCGGCCGGCCCTTCCATGGGGATCTGGGCCCGGTCCGTAAAGGGCTTGCCCATATTGATGGTAACCAGGCTGACCTTGCCGTCTTCGCCGACAGTGACCTTCGGCTTCATGATGCCGGCCAGGGTTTCGACGGAAAATTCGTCCTTCGTAATGATGCCGTTGTCGTAGACGTATTTTGCGAAGCAGCGGATGCCGTTGCCGCACATTTCTGCTTCGCTGCCGTCGGCATTGATAATGCGCATCCGCACGTCGGCCTTATCGCTGGGCACGATGACGATGATGCCGTCGGCTCCGACGCCCGTATGGCGGTCGCACAGTTTCACGGCCAATTCGGAAAAATCCTTGTTCGCGCCATCTTTATCTTCAAAAAATACGAAATCGTTTCCTAATCCATGCATTTTAACGAATTTCATCTGTATATCCTCCTTATAGGAAATCTATCATGCGTCTTACCATAGCTATTATACAATAACTGAAAATAGCAAGTATAGTAAAATCATGCTATACTTATTGCAAATCCTGCTGTAGCGATAGGAGGCGACGCGTGTGTATGAAAAAACGGGCTACCTGACGGAGCCCCTGAAGCTGTTTTACGTATCGGACAAGAGAGACTGGGCTTGTCCCGTCCATTATCACGAATTCGACAAGGTCATGCTGTTCTTTCAGGGAGACGTGACCTATGAAATCGAAGGGAAATCGTACCGGCTCCAGCCCTACGACATCGTCGTCGTGCCGGCCGGGCAGATGCACCGCCCCGTCGTCGGCGGAACCCATACGTATGAGCGCATCATCGCCTATATTTCGCCGGCGTACATTGAGTCCTACAGGCAGCGCGGCTGCGACCTGTCGGCCCTGTTCCAGACGGCGTCGCCTATCCTGCGCCAGCCTCAGGAAGCGGGCAGCCTCTACGGCGCGTCGTGCCGCCTCCGCCAGGTCTGCTGCGCCGAAGCCTGCGCCCATCATGCCGTGTTGAAGGAAACTCTGTTTCTGGAGTTTCTCATCTATTTGGCCCAATCTATTCAGGAGCGGCACATCGGCTACGTCAAGACGGGACGGCAAAACGAAAAGATACAGCGCCTCCTGACCTACATCAACGAGCACCTGCGGGGCGAGCTGTCCGTACCGGTTTTGGCCGAACAGCTCTGCATCAGCCCGGACTACCTCATGCACCTCTTCAAGGAAGAGACGGGCTATTCCCTGGGCCAATACATTACCATCAAACGCCTCCTCCTGGCCCGCTCCCTCATGCAGCAGGACCGCCCCCTGACGGAGGTATGCTACGACAGCGGCTTTAAGCAGTATTCCACCTTTTACCGGGCCTGGAAAAAATATTACGGCGCGTCGCCGGCCAAGGGCATACCGCCTCAGACGCGGCTCTTCCTCGAATAACGCCGCCTATCCCTGCCGCCGGTATTTGACAAACTAAAAAAAGTATATAAAATAAAACTATACAACTCATTGTATAATTGGGAAAGGATACCTCATGAAAGACAAAAACTTCATCATCGAACGCCAAATCCTGCGCATCGGCAATAAAATCAGCAACGGCCGCGACAAGGATTTGATCCCCTTCGATCTGACGGCCAATCAATCAGAAGCGCTGCTTTATTTTGACAACTGCCCGGGCCGTTCCATCATCGATTTAAAAGAGCACCTGCGCATTACCCATCAGGCGGCGCGGAATCTCGTCGAACGGATGAAGCGGAAAGAATTGCTCTACGTCGTCGTCTCGGAAGAAGACGGCCGCTTCAAGCAAGTGTATCTCACGGAAAAAGGCCGGACGACGTGCGATGACCTCAAGCATCTCGGTACAAACGTAGGATGCCAGCTTTTAAAGGGATTGTCGGAAGAGGAAAAAGACCAGCTCCTTTCCTTACTCCTGAAAATAAACGACAACGTATGATGTCGTTTTTTGCTCCTATATACAACTAGTTGTACAATAATAGAAAAGGAGAACACGTCATGAATACTTCGGCCATCTGGACCAAAGATTTTATCCTGAACTGCATCGTTTGCTTCGTCGTAAACCAATCGTATTATATGACGATGGTCGTTATAGCCGACTGCGCGGCGACGGCGCTTCACGCTTCGCTGGCAGAAGCGGGATTGGCCTGCGGCATCTTTATCTTAGGAACCTTATTTGCCCGCCTGTTTCTGGGCGGATGTATCGAACGAATCGGCCTGAAACGCTCCTTATATATCGGCCTGTTCCTCTTTTTAGCAGCCTCTCTCCTGAACATAGGAATCCACAGCCTGTATCTCCTCTACGCAGCCCGTTTCGTCCAGGGCGTCGGCTTCGGCCTGTCGTCATCTACGACGGGGACGATCATGGCGCACCTCGTCCCGGCAGCCCGCCGCGGCGAAGGCACGAGCTACTATGCCATGTTTGTTACGCTGGGAACGGCTGTCGGCCCCTTTGCCGGCTTGTATTTTTACAGCGACGGCGTCATCCTGTACAACCTCGTCGCCGGCAGCGCCCTCCTGATACTGGCCTTCGCGGCGACAGTCCTGCTCCATGTACCGGCGGAGGACCATGAGCCGTCTGTCTCCGAACAGCCTCGCTCCTATCTGTCCCTGCAAAACTTCATAGAGCCGACGGCTCTTCCCGTCGCGTTTCTCACCCTCCTCGTCAACTTGGGGTTCGCCGCCATATTAGGTTTTATGGCGTCCTTTGCCAAAGAAGCGGATCTCCTTGCCAGCAGCAAATATTTTTTCCTCGTCTATGCCCTGTTCACCGTATGCTCCCGGCCTTTTACAGGACGATGGTTCGACAGCCGCGGCGCGAATTTCGTCATGTACCCGGCATTTATATTCTTTGCCCTGAGCCTGTGCTTCATCAGCCTGTCGACGTCCGGCTGGATGCTGCTGGGCGCCGCCGCGCTGATGGGGCTGGGATATGGGACGTATATGTCCTGTTCTCAAGCCATCATTATCGGCTTGGCCCCTCGCGGCCGCATGGGCCTGGCGACGTCGACGTTTTTCGTCTTCATGGATCTCAGCGTCGGCGCAGGCCCTCTGGTTTTAGGTGCGCTGCTCCCCTATGCCGGTTTTTGCGTCATGTACGCGGCGCTGGCCGTGCTGCTGGCGTGCTGCGCCGTACTGTATTATGTCCTTTACGGCCAGAACGCTGCAAAACAAAAACTTGCAAGCAAGTAAATGACAAACAATCCCTGCCAGCCGACAGGGATTGTTGTTATAAAGAATTTGCGCCTATACGGCAATATTATTTATTGCCCGCCTTGGCCTCATGAAACGTATCGGCAGATGCCGGCTCCTTAGTTTCTTCTCCATCGCGAACGGCCGTTTTAAACTCCCGCAGGCTCTTGCCCAGTGCGCCGCCGACAGACGGCAGCTTTCCCGGCCCGAATACGACCAGTCCGATCACTAAAATCAACGCCAATTCCGGAAAACCTAATCCTAACATAGACTGCGCCTCCTTTGGTCTTACTGTAGCAAAGTTTCATAGCCCTTTCGTAAAATCGGCCTGTTCTTTTTGTAAAATTTCACCGGCCCTTCATTCCATACAATACCTTTACGGTATGTTCACAAAATATATACAAAAGGAAACTATACTAACGGTAAATTGAAAAGGCCTTTAAGGAGGAATCACACTATGTCAACGCCGTCATCTGAACATACCGTATCGCGCCGCAGCTTTTTAAAGCTCGCCGGCGGAGCCGCATTGGGAGCGGCCATGTTTTCCATGCCGTCCTTTTCCTTCGCCCGGGAACTCGACAATCCGAAGCGGACGCTGAAGCCCGTCGCATTTAAAGACATTCCCAAAAACGCCGTCGCAGCCGCCAACGCTTCGCCGCTGGTACAAAAATCCTTCGACGACATCCTGAGATTATCCAATACGATTGAAAACGGAAGCCTCCGCCAGGCCGTCGTCCGTCTCCTCAACGACCCGACGCCGACCTTTATGCAGGAATATTCGTCCGCCGCATCCCGCAGCCGCCTCTATGCCGCATTGGCCGCCCAGAACTTAATCGACACGTCGAAAATCGACGAAAAGCACATACTGCCGCCCTTTAACGGCGCCGTGCAGAAATTTAAAACGGCTCCCGGCAGCGGCTACGGCAGCCACCATCCCTATCCGGGCGGGCTGGCTACCCATACGAGCTGCAACATGCACATTACGGATTACATCTGCCGGACCTATGAGGAAGTCTTTTACTACTCCGTCAACAAGGATATCGCCATCGCCGCTCAGGCCCTGCACGATATTTCCAAGCCCTTCGTCTTCCAGTGGAACGCCGACGGCTCGTCTCTGACGGAATATCCCATTGCCGGTCAAGGAGCGCACCACGCCCTGGCGCTGGCAGAAGTCATCTACCGCGGTTTTCCGGCAGAAGAAGTCGTCGCCCAGGCCTGCGCCCACGGCGCGCCGACATCTAAGAAAGAAGAAGCCGACGTCGCCGGCTGGCTGAAAGCCGCCGCCATCATCGCCGGCAAGGATCCCGTCGTCTACGGCCTCGTCGGCAAAGACGGCCAGACGATTCCCAATCCCCATCATCAGGAAGGCTACATCGTCCACCTCGGCGACCACGACTGGGTACTGTCGTCGCCGGCAGCTCAGAAGACGGTCCTGCTCCTAAAAAAAATCGCCTATCAGGAATACGGCATGAGCCAGGCCGACCTGGAAGGAGCAGCCTTCAACCATTTCCGCAACTACGTCGGCGCGCAGCTATCCTATATGTACCTCAACATGCTCGAAGCAGAACCAAACGGCTACAAGCTGGCAGCAGAACAAGTCGCCAAGGTCGTCTTAAAATAATACATACAGCATAGTAAAATATAAAAACAGCAGGCAGAGAATCCCGTTCCCTGCCTGCTGTCTTTATGATGCTTATACAGCATAGCCTATCTAAATACGCCGCTTTTCAATCTCATAACGACATGATATAATACATGCGCTACCGCCTCCATACTGGTAGAAGGAAGGAGGTGCGCTGATATGGAATTGGTAATACCATTTATGATCTCCCTCGCGGCAGGCATAGTATGTCACTATGTTTGTAGATGGCTGGATGGAGAGTAACCGGTAGTCAGCCTGAGGTCTAAGCCGCCTCTGAAATGGAATAGAAAATCCCCTAGCTGCAACTAGGGGATTTTCGTTTTTTACTGCGCTGATGGAAATTCTTTAGTAATACCATTTTCCACATTCAGTATATCAATATCTGGCGTATCCGTCAATGAATATTCCGCCAATTATGCCTTTTGTCTATTGCGGTTGAAATTGATGAGGCTGCCGGCTTTGACGATTTCTTTTTCCGCGTCGGTCATGTCCGCGATGTACAGGGAAATTTCCTGAAGTTCTTTGCCGACGACGTAGGCCTTGATGTCCTTCATGTCGCCGTCGAGGGCTGCCTTGACGTTGGGGATATAGATGTAATCGCCGACTTCAAAGGACGGGTCGTCCTTCATCTGGAAGGGCAGCATGCCCCAGTTGATGACGTTGGAGCGGTAGCGCTTCGTCGCATATTCCCGGCAGATATTGGCCAGGCCGCCGAGGACGCGCTGGCAGCTGGCCGCCTGTTCGCGGGCCGAGCCATCGCCGGGCTTGACGCAGTAAATCATGCTGCCGATTTCCGTCGCCGCCATATCGGCGTCGGCAAATGTCTCTTTCAGCTTGGCAAAGACGTCTTTCAGCTCCTTGTCGACGGAGGCCGGGCATTGTCCGGCTATGCGGGCCCGTTCTGCCTCGTCGACTGCCTTGGCCCTGCCGACGTATTCCGGGTCGCGGCGGGACAAGGTGAATTCAGCCAGTCCCAGCGGATTGGAGCGGTACGACGACGTTTCGCCCGACGGAATCAGTTCGTCTGTCGTCGTCACGGGATCCATGATCTTCGAGCAGACCTTGACCAGGATGTTGTCGGCCAGGGCTTCCATGTCCGGCCAGTCTTTGATGTTCGGCCCGTATACGAGAGCCGCTTCGCCATCGGCCTGGCCGAAGCCCTGGTATACGCGCGACGCGTAGGACGAGTTGTCGTAGTCGTAGGGCTGTTCTACATAATCGTCCATGTAGCCTTCGGCCGACGTGAGGACGCCGCCGTTGGCCGCCGTCGCCGCGATGGAACGGGCGTCCATGAGGGCTACGGCAGAGAACTGGCCGCTGCCCGGCTTCGAGCCTTCGCGGTTCGGGAAGTTGCGCGTCGTATGGCGGATGCTGAAGGCGTTGTTCGCCGGCGTATCGCCTGCTCCGAAGCAGGGGCCGCAGAAGGCCGTCTTGAATATCGCCCCGGCAGCCAGGAGGTCGGCCACGGCGCCCTTGCGGACCAAATCCATGTACACGGGCTGGGACGACGGGTAGACGTCGAGGGTAAAGACGCCGTCGCCGCAGGAAGCGTTTTTCAAAATATGAGCGGCAGCCATGACGTTGCTGTAGTTGCCGCCGGCGCAGCCGGCAATGACGCCCTGCTGGACGTGGAATTTGCCGTCGACTATCTTATCCGTCAGGCTGTAATGGAGGTCGGGATTGCTCATGCGGCCGTTGATGCTTTCTTCCGTTTCGTGAAGGATATCGGCCAGGTTGGCGTTGAGCTCGTCGATGGTAAAGGCGTTGCTCGGATGCACGGGCATGGCGATCATCGGCTTGATCTTGCTCAAATCGACGTAAATGACGCCGTCGTAGTAGGCCATGTCGGCCGGATTAAGTTCCTTGTAATCCTGAGGCCGGCCGTGCTGGGTCAGGTAGGCCTTCGTATCGTCGTCGGTGCGCCATACTGACGACAGGCACGTCGTTTCCGTCGTCATGACGTCGACGCTGTTGCGGTAATCCGTATTCATCGACGCCACGCCGGGACCGACGAATTCCATGACCTTGTTCTTTACATAGCCGTTCTTAAAGACGGCGCCGACGATGGCGATGGCGATGTCGTGAGGACCGACGGCCGGACTGGGCTTGCCCGTCAGGTATACGGCTACGACGCCCGGATAGGCGACGTCGTACGTATCGCGCAGGAGCTGCTTGACCAGCTCGCCGCCGCCTTCGCCGACGGCCATCGTACCCAGGGCGCCGTACCGCGTGTGGCTGTCCGAGCCGATGATCATCTTGCCGCAGCCGGCCATCTTTTCCCGCATGTACTGGTGGATGACGGCGATATGAGGCGGTACGAAGATGCCGCCGTATTTCTTAGCCGCCGACAATCCGAACACGTGGTCATCTTCGTTGATCGTGCCGCCGACGGCGCACAGCGAATTGTGGCAGTTCGTCAGCACGTAGGGCAGCGGAAACGTTTCCATGCCCGAAGCCTTCGCCGTCTGGATGATGCCGACAAAGGTAATATCGTGGGACGCCATGGCGTCGAATTTTATCTTTAAATGGTCCATCGATCCGGACGTATTATGAGCCTGCAAAATCGAGTAGGCAATCGTCCCCTTGCGGGCTTCGTCCTTATCGGGAGCCTTGCCCGTAAGCTGTTCTACCCGCGCCGCTTCCCGTTCCGGCACGAGCTCCGAGCCGTGCACTAAGTACGCGCCGCCTTCATATAATTGAATCATGTCCAATCCCCCTCTTCATCTGTGCGATGCTGCATTACATTTCTCATGTCGAAATTTATGTAAATAAATTTCATAATATAAAATTTTATCTTCACATACACCATATTATATCATAATTATTCTGGCCCTGACTACCCTTACCCACTGGGTATCCGCGATTATTCGTATTTATTTTTTTCTGTAATCATGCTATAATAACTTATACTTTGCAAAAATGGCTGCGTCTATTTCTACAAAGCATTTTTATAAATATTCTGGAATAATTAGTAACGAAGCTATGCACAGTTCGTTTCCGGAAAGAGAGGAATCACATGGACAATAACATCTTTTTGGCCCAATTCTATGGAAAATCACAAAATTATACACAGATTCCCCGCGAATGGTTTTCCAAGTACGGCGTAAAGCGCGGCCTGCGCAACGAAGACCATACCGGCGTTCTCGTCGGCCTGACCCGCATTGCCGACGTCGTAGGCTATAAGCGCGACGCCGAAGGAAATAAGGTAGACTGCGACGGCATCCTCTATTACCGCGGCTTAGATATCCGCGATTTGGCGAAAAAGGAACGCTACAACGGCTACTTGTACGAAGAGGCTTGCTTCCTCCTCCTGTTCGGCTACTTGCCGACGCGGGAAGAGCTGGACGCCTTCTGCAACGTCCTCCAGGAAAATTACGACCTGCCCGACGACTTTTTGGAAATGAACCTCCTGCGGCTGCCGGGAAAAAACCTGATGAACAAGCTGCAGCACTCCCTCATCACCTTGTACAACTACGACGAAGACCCGGATAACACTGACGTATACCAGACCCTGCGCAAGGGCCTCAACATCATGAGCAAGCTGCCGTCCATCGCCGTCTACGCCTACATGTCCAAGGTGCACTATTACAACCGCCAGAGCCTGGTCATCCACTATCCGCGCAAGGATTACTCGACGGCGGAAAACATCTTGTCCATGCTCCGCCTCGACAGCGCCTTCACGCCGAAGGAAGCCCAGCTCCTCGACCTCCTGCTGTTCCTCCACGCCGACCACGGCGGCGGTACGAACTCGACCTTTACGAACGTCGTCGTCTCGTCGACGAATACGGACATCTATTCCAGCATGGCCAGCTCCATCGGCGCCCTGAAGGGCCCGCGCCACGGCGGGGCCAACGTCCGCGTGTCCCTCATGATGGAAAACATCATGGACGCCGTCGGCATCAAGGCCACGGACGCCCAGATCAAGGACGTCATCGAACGCATCCTCCGCGGCCAGTTCCGCCATCAGGATAAGCTGATATACGGCTTCGGCCACGCCGTATACACCCTGTCGGATCCCCGTGCCGAAATCATGCGCCACTACTGCGGCCAGTTAGCCAAGGAAAAGGGCATGGAAGATATCTTCAATTTCTACGTGCGCTTCGAACGCATCGCCAAGAAGACCTTGAGCGAAGAAAAAGGCGCGAATATGTGCAGCAACGTCGACTACTACAGCGGCTTCGCCTATCACATGCTGGGCATTCCCCGCGATTTGTACACGCCCCTGTTCGTCATCAGCCGTATGGTCGGCTGGCTGGCCCACAACATCGAGCATAAGCTGTACGACAACCGCATCGTCCGTCCGGCAGCGAAGTATGTCGGCGACTTAATGGATTATATACCTATGGAGGACAGATAACATGAAAACCATCACCGTATTTAAAGGCGACGGCATCGGCCCGGAAATCACCGACGCCGTCCTGGACATCTTAAAAGCCGCCAAGGCTCCCCTGGAATACGAAATCTTCAACGTCGGCGCCGCCGAATACGAAAAGAACGGCGCTCTCATTCCCGACGCCGCCTTTTCTTCCTTTGAAAAGACGCGGGTTCTACTGAAATCTCCGATTACGACGCCTGTCGGCAAGGGCTTCCGCTCCCTCAACGTCACGCTGCGCAACAAATACGATTTGTACGCCAACATCCGTCCGGCCAAGTCGAATGCCGCCGTGCCGACGCCCTTCCCTAACGTCGACATCGTCACCTTCCGCGAAAACACGGAAGACCTGTACATCGGCGTCGAATACAAGATGAACGACGACACGGTCCAGGCCATCAAGCTCATTACGCGCAAGGCCAGCGAACGCATCATCCGCGCCGCCTTCGACTACGCTGTCGCCAACGGCCGCAAAAAAGTCACCTGCGTCCATAAGGCCAATATCCTCAAGATGAGCGACGGCATGTTCCTCGATATTTTCAGGGAAATCGCCAAGGAATACCAGCAGATCGAAAGCGACGACAAAATCGTCGACAACACGTGCATGCAGCTCGTCATGTACCCGGAAAACTTCGACGTCATGGTCATGCCCAATCTGTACGGCGACATCGTATCGGACCTGACCAGCGGCCTCATCGGCGGCCTCGGCCTCCTGCCGTCCATGAACGTCGGCGATGACTTCGCCATGTTTGAAGCCGTCCACGGCAGCGCCCCCGACATTGCCGGCAAGCATATCGCCAACCCGACGGCCTTCCTCTGGTCGGCCTGCATGATGCTGGAATACATCGGCGAAACGGACGTCGCCGCCAATATCCGCAGCGCCGTCGACGCCGTGCTGGCGGAAAACCAATGCCTCACGCCGGACCTCGGCGGCAAGGCCACGACGGAAGCATACCGCGACGCCGTCATCGCTCACTTAAAATAAACAACACACACGCTAAAAAACAGCCCCTTGGAAATCTCTCCGAGGGGCTGTTCTGTCATCTCGATTTCGACGAGGAAAAGGACGGTATGCGGCTGAGCACATACCGGCTAAAAAGCGTGCAGATGCAGAGGGACAAGACGCACATGACGGCATATTTGGTATAGACGCCGCCGTCCCAGGGCCGCAGCAGCCAGACGACGTGCATGACGACGACCTGATGGATGTAATACACGCCATATGACAGGGACGACAGCTGCCGTCCCCAAGGCCCGTACGAATCGGCAAACCGCTGGAACAAGGCCGTCAGAGCTATAACGGCCGTCAGGCAGAACAGGCTGTGCAGGACGGCAAAGATTTCGGAATAACAGGCTAATCCATGCCACTCATAGCCATAGTCGAAGCGAAAGGCCGTATATGCGACGGACAGGACGGCAAAAGCAGCGCCCCAGGCTGCCGGCGAAGCGAACAGCCCCTGGGAAAACCAGCGGCTGCGCCAGGCGTAGGCTCCCAGCCCGAATACGACGAGGTACAAGGGAGCCCGCGTCGGCTGAAAGCACAGGACGTACAGGGGATGAATCCACACGGCGTCGTCGTAACACTGCAGCATCGCCCCCATAGAGAGGGCGCACAGGGCGGCGCAGCCGAAAAAGACTGTCAGGGAAAACCGGCCCTGTATCGGCCGCAGCCACGCCGGATACAGACGCCGGCTCAGGTACAGCAGGCCGTACAAGGCCATTAAAAATCCCAGGTACCAATACTGGGCCTGCTGATAAAAAACGCCCCAAAACCATTCTGCATAAAACTGGTAAAACGTCATGGGCACAGCCCGGCTGAGCATGTACAGATAGGCGATATACGGGGCAATAAAGACCGAGCCGAACAGCCACGGCAGGCCGACGCGCTTCCATTTCGATTTCCAAAAGCTCCCCGTTCCGGCTAAGGACGCCGCGCCGAAATAACCGGAAATAAAAAACATGACCGGCATGATGAATACGTCGGCCCAGACGACAAATACCGTTGCCGCCAGGGATCGCTCGTCGTCCAGCACGTACCACCACTCCGGCGCGTAGGCCATATAGGACATGGCGCCGTGAAACACGACGACCAGGGCGATGACCAAGGTTTTCAAGTTGTCTAAGAAGATAATGCGACGCCCGCTCATACGATGCACCTCACAGTAGATTTACCCAAAGTATAGCACATGCTCCGGAAAAGGGGAAAGGGAGAAGAAAAAGCTTCCGCTTCGTCTTCTCCCTTCGATAGAGGAATCTATATGTATTAGATGAGGTATCAGTAACGAATCGCCCTTACGGTTCTACCTTGGTAACAAAGATTTGCTTGCCGTCCTTAAAGCTCAGGACAACTGCCGATTTGACGGGATCGTGGAACTCGTTAAAGCTGATCTTGCCGCTGACAGCGTTGAATCCGCTGATCTTTTCCAGCGCCGCCTTCACCGTATCTTTATCGGTGCTGTTGGCGTCCTTGATAGCCTGGGCCAAAATCATCATGCTGTCGTATGCCACAGCTGCCGGAGCGTCCGGCTTCTGGCCATAGGCCTTCTGATAATTGGAAACGAAATTCTGGACGACTTCGGACGTATCGTCAGACGAATAGTGGTTGCTGAAATAGCAGTCGACCAGATTCGCCGCGCCGGCAATTTCCGCCAGCTTCGTGCTGTCCCAGCCGTCGCCGCCGACAATCGGCTGCGTCATGCCCATTTCACGGGCCTGCTTGATGATCATGCCGACTTCCTGATAATATCCGGGAACGTAGATGACGTCAGGGTTCGCCGCTTTGATCTTCGTCAGGGCCGCCTTAAAGTCCGTATCCTTCTGCAAATACGCTTCCGTCGCTACGATAGAGCCGCCTTTTTTGCCGAATTCTTCTTCAAAGAATTTCTGCAGCCCCTTCGAGTAATCGCTGGAGTTGTCGACGTATACAGCCACTTTCTTCGCCTTCAGCGTATCGGCTACAAAATCAGCCATGGCCTTGCCCTGGAAGGTATCGATAAAGGCGGCGCGGAATACGTAAGGCCGTACGTTATGCGTCGCCGGATCGACCGTAATGTCCGGATTCGTGCCGAACGGCGAAATCATCGGTATTTTTTCCTGATCTGCCGTGGCGACGCAGGCTAGGGCGCCGCTCGACGTGTCCGGGCCGACGATGAAATCGACCTGGTCGTCCAACAGCTTCTGCATGGCGTTGGCCGCTTCCGTCGCTTCGCTGCGGTTATCGGCGTAGCTGACTTCAATTTTCTTTCCCAGCAGGCCGCCGGCGTCGTTGATTTCCTTGACGGCCATTTCGATGCCGTTCTTAGCCGACGTGCCGTACGACGCGCTGTTGCCTGTCAATTCCAGGTTCGCGCCGATTTTAATCGTATCACTTGATTCTCCCGAACTGCCGCTGCAGCCCGTCAGCATGACGGCCATCGACGCAACGGCCACGGCAGCCAACACGCATCTTTTCAATGTACTCATAGTCATAAGGTATCCCTCCTAAACTGTATATATAACATAATATATAACATACCTGTAATGGTATATCCGCCGTAACGGGCCTCAGCCGCCCAAGTAAACCTTCCGCACTTCTTCGCTTTCAGCCAGAGATTTAGCCTCTCCTTCCAGCGATATGTGCCCTGTTTCCAGGACATAGGCGTAATCGGAAATGGCCAGGGCCATGCGGGCGTTCTGTTCGACCAGCAGCACCGTCGTCCCCATGCCGTGTATTTCCTGCACCATATTGAATATTTCCTTGACCAGGATCGGCGCCAGCCCCATAGACGGTTCGTCCAGGAGGAGCAGCTTCGGCTTGCTCATCAGCGCCCGGCCCATCGCCAGCATCTGCTGCTCGCCGCCGGAAAGGGTGCCGGCCATCTGGTTCATCCGTTCCTTCAGGCGGGGAAAATGGTCGTAAATCATGTCCATGGTCTGGGAAATTTCCTTCTTATCCTTACGGGTAAAGGCCCCCATTTCCAGGTTTTCCTTGACGGACATATCGGCAAAGACCCGCCGTCCTTCGGGACAATGGGAAATCCCCAGCCGCACGATGGATTCGGCGCTGTCGTGCCGCAGCTCCTTTCCCATGAAAGAAATAGATCCGGTCTTGGAGCGCAGCAGCCCGGAAATCGTCCGCAGCGTCGTCGTCTTGCCGGCGCCGTTCGCGCCGATGAGGCTGACGACCTGTCCTTCTTCGACGTTCAGGCTGATTCCCTTCAGGGCGTGGATCGCGCCGTAGTAGACGTTGATATCCTTTAATTCCAACAGGCTCATGATCACACCTCCTCGCCTAAATACGCCCGGATGACGTCGGCGTTCGACTTGATTTCCTGCGGTATCCCCTGGGCTAAGATTTTGCCGAATTCCAGGACGTACAAGCGTTCGCAGATCCCCATGACCAGGGACATGTCGTGTTCGATCAGTAAAATCGTCAGCTGGAAGCGCTTCCGTATTTCTTCAATCAAGTGCATGAGATCGAGCGTTTCCTGCGGATTCATGCCCGCCGCCGGTTCGTCCAGCAGGAGCAGCTTCGGCCGGGCCGCCAGGGCCCGGGCAATTTCCAGATGCCGCTGCAAGCCGTAGGGCAGGTTGGACGCCAGCTCGTCCTTTTTATCGTCGAGCTTAAACAGCCGCAGCAGCTCGATCGCTTCGCGTTCAATCCGTTCTTCTTCCTTCCCGTACCGGCCGACGCGCAGGATCGCTTCGGCCAAGCTGTAGTTGACCAGGTAATTGCAGGCAATTTTGACATTGTCCAATACGGTTAAGTTTCCAAACAGGCGGATATTCTGAAACGTGCGGGCAATGCCGTGCTGCGTAATTTTATAGGGCTTCATCCCCGTGACGTCGACGCCGTCGAATTCAATGGTCCCCGTCGTCGGCTGATATACGCCGGTCAACAGGTTGAAGGCCGTCGTCTTCCCTGCGCCGTTCGGCCCGATGAGGCCGACGAGCTCGCCCCGGTTCAATACGATGTTAAAATCCTGGACGGCCTTGATGCCGCCGAAGGATATGGATACATTATTTGTTTTCAGCAACGGGTCCATCGCCGCGTCCCCCCTTCTTCCATTTGGACAGCATCAGCTCAGCCAGCTCCTTATTGCCGAGAATCCCATTCGGACGGTACAGCATGAGTATGATGAGCAGCAAGGCGTATACGATCATGCGGTATTCGGGATAGCTCTGCATTACGGCGGCAATCAAGGTCAGGATAAAGGCGCCGATGACCGATCCGGACAAGCTGCCCAGGCCGCCTAATACGACCATCGTCATGATGTCGAAAGACCGCATAAAGGTAAAGCTCGACGGATGGGCGATGCCGAAGTAATGAGAGAACAGCGCGCCGGCCAAACCGGCGAACATCGACGCAATCGTAAAGGCAAATACCTTAAATTCCGTCGTGTTGATGCCCATGGCTTCGGCGGCAATGGCGTTTTCCCGTACGGCCAGGCAGGCTCTCCCCTGCTTGGAGTGGATGATATTCTTTAAGACGAACAAGGTGACGACCATGCAGATAAACAGCCAGGGAAAGGTCGTATCCCGCGGAATGCCCGACATCCCAGACGCGCCGCCTACTTGCTGTATATTCAAAATGCAGATGCGGATAATTTCCCCCATGCCCAGCGTGGCGATAGCTAAATAATCGCCCTGCAGCCGCAGCGTCGGCACGCCGACGAGAAAGCCCAGCAGGCCGGCAGCGGCCGCACCGCCTATGAGGCTGACGATGAAGGGTAGGTGCAGGAATACGGTGCATACGGCCGACACGTAAGCGCCGACGGCCATAAATCCGGCGTGCCCCAGGGAGAACTGTCCCGTAACGCCGTTAATCAGGTTCAAGCTGGACGCCAGCATGACGTTCAGGCAAATCAAAGAGATATTCAGACGCCAAAACGACGATACGATTCGTTCGGCCATCAAAAACTGCAGGACGGCAAAGACGACGACGGCGGCGAGTAAGAATACAGCGTCTTGTT
Organism: Megasphaera sp. ASD88; assembly: GCF_002287425.1. NCBI lineage: Bacteria > Bacillati > Bacillota > Negativicutes > Veillonellales > Veillonellaceae > Megasphaera > Megasphaera sp. ASD88. The sequence goes on from NZ_NQXW01000002.1 coordinate 37,490, forward strand.
TTCGCAATCGGTTTATCATATTCATCACCTACACTTTTTCTCGTTCATTCTTTCCGAACAGTCCCGTCGGCTTGATGAGCAAGATAATAATCAAAATGGCAAAGGCCGCGGCGTCGCGGAAGGTAGACGAAATAAATCCGCTGACCATGGCTTCGACGACGCCTAGGATAATGCCGCCGGTCATCGCGCCGGGAATGATGCCGATGCCGCCGAGGACGGCCGCTACGAAGGCCTTCATGCCCGGCATGATACCCATGAGGGGCTCGATGGAATTATAGTAAATCCCGACGAGGACGCCTGCCGCGCCGGCTAAGCTCGACCCGATGCAGAAGGTAAAGGAAATCGTCTTGTCTACGTTGATTCCCATGAGCTGGGCCGCGTCGGGATCGTACGAAACGGCCCGCATCGCCTTGCCCATTTTCGTATAGTTCACGACGTACGTCAGAATCAGCATCAGCACGACCGAAATAAGGAAGATGACGATTTGCTGAAACGAAATGACCAAGCCGCCGATGTGGTACACGCTGTTGTCCAGTACGTGCGGAAAGGTCCGCGGCTGCGGCGACAAGGCGAGCATCGTCGTGTATTCCAAGAACAAGCTGACGCCGATGGCCGTCGTCAAAATGGCGATTTTCGGGCTATGGCGAAGGGGCTTATACGCCAGCCGTTCGACGACCATCCCCAAAATCCCCGTCATGACCATCGCCGCCAGGATCGCCGGCACAAAGGGCAGCCCCATGGCCGTAATCGCAAAAAATCCGACGTACGAACCGATCATGTAGATATCGCCGTGAGCGAAGTTGATCAATTTCATAATGCCGTATACCATCGTATATCCTAGGGCTATCAGCGCGTAAATGCTGCCTAAGGATATGCCGTTAATGAGCTGCTGCACGAACTGCAGCCATAATGTGCCTTCCACTGTATATCTCTCCTTCCTCATGTCGGGAGCGCTCGACACGTTGCGTATCAAAGCAGCTGCTCGCTAATCGTATATCCTTCGTCCAGCCTGGTAATAAAAATTCTGCCATCGCCGGCGGTTCCTTTCGGCTGCGTCTGGCATATGGCGATAATCGTCGTAACGACAGCCGTCTTATGTTCGTCGTGGACGACGATATATACCATTTCCTTCGGAAGCTCGTCATACACAACGCCGTTTACCGTAACGCCGCGCTGTTTTCCTCGCCCCGAAACGGGCCAGTGCGTCAATCCGTAAAATCCTCGTTCGGCCAGCGCATCTTTCAGCGCCTTCAGCCGTTCCCGTCGGATAATCGCTTTAATTTCAATCATATTTTGTTCCCCCTCCCCCATACGCAAAACAACGGCGAAATTATTTTTTAATAATAACGCCGTTGTTATGGAAAATATTTTCTTTTAAGAATGAAGTTATTATAATATTTAATGTTTTAAAAATCAATTAGGCACTTGCATAAATATTTTTATGTACATGTATAACAGATTAAAAAATAAAAGGCATAGGCGTCAGGCATGTATCCAACCTATGCCTTTCTCCACTCGCCGGAGGACGTTATCCCCCGATAGCGGCGTCGACTTCGCTCAGCACGTCGTCCAAAATCTTCATCGCTTCCAGAAGCTGTTCTTTTGTAATAATAAGGGGCGGAGCGACGAGAAGCATGTTTTCGTGAGAATAGGTACAAAAGCCCTTTTTCATCAGCGATTTGACGATGCCCGGCATCGTTCCCCCTTCGTCCTTTCCGTACGGCACGAGGGGTTCCTTCGTTTTCTTATCCTTTACCAGCTCGATAGCCGACCATAACCCGATATAGCGGACGTCGCCGACACAGGCATGTTTCGCCTTCAGCTTTTCTTCTTCTTCGCCCAGCACCTTGCCGACGGCGTTTACGTTGTCTAAAATCCGCGCCTTATCATAGTAATTCAGGCAGGCGACCCCGGCGGCGCAGGCCAGCGGATGGCCGCTGTACGTCAGGCCGCACGACAGGAGGTGATCGTCGAAATAGGCGGCGATTTTCTTCGATACGGCGACGCCGCCGAGCTGAATATAGCCGCAGGTAATCCCCTTGGCAAACGTCACGATGTCGGGCTTGACGTTGAAATGCTCAAAGGCGAACATCTTGCCCGTCCGGCACCAGCCGGCCATGACTTCGTCGCAGATCATCATGATGCCGAATTCATCGCACAGCTTGCGCACGCCTTCCAGATAGCCCTTCGGCGGAATGATGACGCCGTTGGAGCCCGTAATCGTTTCCATGACGATAGCGGCGATCGTCGACGGATTTTCATAAATAATTTGTTCCCGCAGCTTGGTAATGTAAAATTTCGTCGCGTCTTCTTCGCTGGCAAAGGAAATGGCTTCGCGGTATATGTAGGGATCGAAAAATTTAATGAAGCCGGGAATCCCCGGTTCCAGCGGATAGCGCCGCGGTTCACCCGTCAGATTGCCTGCGCCGAAGGTCGAGCCGTGATAGCTGCGGTACCGGCTCATGACCTTATAGCGCCCCGTATACATGCGGGCCATCTTAATGGCGTTTTCGTTGGCGTCGGCGCGCCGTTGGTAAAAAATACCTTCCCCATGTTGTCGGGCATGCGGTCGATGACCATTTTAGCCAATTTAGCCCGCGGTTCTACAGCCAGACTCGGAGATATGAAGCAATATTTGTCGGCTTGTTCCTTAATCGCTTCGATAATGTCTTTATTTCCGTGCCCCACGTTGGAATTAACCTGTCCCGACGACATATCCATATATCGCTTTCCGTCGCTGTCCCATAAATAGATGCCCTCCGCCTTCGTAATGACTAAGGGCTTCAGCCCCTTCTGCTTCGACCACGAATGCAGATTATATTTTAAATCCATGTCGCGAATTTCCTGTCCTGTCATGAGATCATCCCCCTGCGTTATAATACTAAAAAAGCAGCGGCGTCCTTTCGGAAAAGCGCCGTTGCTTTTTCTTGTGCTTATTATGTCATAGGCAATGCGATAAAACAATATGACAAAACCATAAACTTTATTGTACATTCGCACAATAATCACATCTGTTAAATTTTTACCACTATATTTCTTTATTCACTGGCATTCATTCTAAATTGAAGGTGCAGCCGTCCCTTTTGCGCAACACGAACGCGGCGGTCCCTAAAGCAGACGCGTTACGTTTGAAACAAATATTCAGTCCGGCCGACGCAACGGCCCTTTTCGAAATATACGCGGGGGACGCGGCGGCCGATATTGCAGAGCACTTCATGAGGTATCGTCCCTATGATGCGTGCCAGTTCATCCGCTCCGATATATTCGCTTCCCTGGCGGCCGAACAACACGCATTCTTCGCCTACGCGCACGTCAGGAATATCGGTAACGTCTATCATGCACTGATCCATGCATATATTGCCGATTTGCGGGACGCGCCGGCCCCGTACCAATACGTCGGCCCGATTGGACAGGAGGCGGGTATATCCGTCGGCATAGCCTAACGGCAAGGTGGCGACCAAGGTAGGACGACGCGCTCTGAACCTGCGGCCGTATCCTACAGTCTCGCCTTCTTCCAGGCGCTTCACATGGGTAATACAGCAGCGCAGGGACATGACGGGATGCGGTACAAACTCCGGATGACGCGCCGCATCAAAGGGATTATAGCCGTACTGAATAATGCCGGGACGCACCATGTTGCAGAAAAAAGCCGGATACGCCAGGACGCCGGCACTGTTGTCACAGTGACGGAGATGGAATGACACGCCTTCTTCCCACAGCCAACGGTACAGCTGCGTAAACTGAAAGAATTGCTCCTTCGTGTATGCGCAGGCGTCGTCAGCCGCGTCGTCGGCCACGGCAAAATGCGTAAAGATCCCTTCCATCATCACGCCGGGCAGCGCCCTGATGCGCTTTATCTCTTCGACGCTTCGTTTCGACAGCTTGTAGCCGATACGTCCCATGCCGCTGTCTACGGCAATATGGACGCGCACGGTCTGCTGCGTCCGTTCGGCTTCCTGCGAAAAAAGCACTGCGTCGTCGTAATGAAACACGGCCACGTCGATATGATTGCCCACGACTTCCGCTGCGCGCCGCCCGTCCGTATGCCCCAACACCAGGATAGGAGCCGCAATACCGGCGCGGCGCAGCTCGACGGCTTCGTCCAGACAGGCTACGGCCAGCCGGTCCGCTCCGTTCTGCAAAAAAACGCGGGCCATCGCCACGGCGCCGCATCCGTAGGCGTCGGCTTTGACGACGGCCATAATCAGCGTATGGGCGCCGACAAAACGCCGAATATGCTGCATATTATACGCCGCCGCATCCCAATCGACCTGCGCCCACATAGGACGCCTCGAAAATGATTCAGTACACTGCAATACATCTGCGTTTATGGTTTCGCATATAGCCATAATCCTTCGCACCTCCCATAACCCCGGCCGGGCAAACGCCGTCAAGCCGTCATTTAGATATATGAGCGTATATACGGGCTACGACGCCTGCCGTCACATCGTACGACGTCGCCTTGACGGAAGCCGTCTTCATGACCATCGTCGTAAATTTCTCAATTTCTTCTTCAGACAGCGTGACCGTATCGGGCATGAGATCTTTCATAAATGCTTCGAAGTCATCGGAGCCGGCAAATCCCAGCAATTCCCATACGCGCTGGGCTTTATCGGCCATGGATTCTTCCATGAGCTTCATGTACTGAGGCAGCAGCAAGCCGTTGGCCCGGCCATGCGAAAAACCCTTGTAATACGTCAGGCAATATCCCATGCCGTGTACCAGCGTCGTACCAGCCTGGGAAATGACGATGCCCGCCAAGGTCGAAGCATACATGAGGTCTTCGCGGACGGCATAGGACAGCGTGCCGCGCAGCTGCGTCAGATGGAGGCCGAAAAAGCGCAGGGCTTCTTCAGCCCATACGTCGCTGACAGGCGTCGCATCCTTCGCCATATAGCCTTCTATCGCATGAGACAAGGCGTCGATAGCCGTGTCGATCGTCACGTGTTCCGGTACGCCCATCGTAAAGGACGGATCGGCCAAAGACAGCTTCGGATATAACATTGGCGATTTGACGCCCTGCTTCGTGCCGGCCTTATGATTGGTCAGGATACTGATTTTCGTCACTTCGCTGCCCGTGCCAGACGTCGTAGGAACGGTGACAATAGGCAAGGGCGGCACTCCGTACGGCCCTGTAAACAGCATCTCGTCGTCCAAATCGTTCGTGCATAATAAGGCGATCACTTTAGCTGCGTCCATAGGCGAACCGCCGCCAATGCCGATGACGAAGTCAACCTGTTCCTTCCGCCCTAGCTCCGCGCCGTTCCGCACGGTTTCGACAGACGGGTTCGCTTCTACTTCGTCAAACAGGACCCAGCCGAGGCCTGCCGATTCCAGTACGGCGACGACAGCGTCCTGCGATCCGTTTCGCTTCGCCGAACTGCGTCCCGTAACGATCAGGGCTTTCTTGCCCAGCGCCGCCATATCTGCCACGGATTGGGCAACGCATCCTTTCCCGAAATACAATTTCGTCGGCATTTCATACGTAAACATACCAAACTCCCCCTGCCTATAATGATGATGTATACTATCACGCGCCGATTCATCCGTCTTTCTGTACAGAAAACAGCTTCTTGATTTTCAGCGCAATGAGAATATCCAGCTTATCCTCTTCTTCGTTTAGTTTCTTCCCCGTAATAGTTTCTATTTTATTCAGTTTATACAGTACCGTATTGCGGTGAACCACTTCGTGAACTGCCGTATCCTTAATACTGCAGCGATGAGACAGGTAATATTCCAGCGTCTCCACCAGCGACGAATGATGGGCGGCGTCGTATTCGTCCAGCCCTTTCATCGTATCGTCGTAAAATTGCCGCAGCGTGCCTGGTGAAGGACCGTCCAGCAGCAGCTTGTACACGCCGACGCGCTCATATTGTACGACAGGCCGCGTTTCCGAAACGAGAGCCGTCATAGCTGACGCCCGCGTATAGCTTTCAGACAACCGTTCGACAGAAGGTACGGCCGAGCCGACGCAAACCGTAACGGAGAGGTCTCGGCCCAGAAAGTATTCACGCCATTCCCAGGCCCTGCTCCATGCGTTTGATTCGCCTTCGTCCGGCGCTACGCATACCAGAGCGTCGCCGTACGTCAAAACGTGGACGTCGGGCTCGCAAGCGCTCATCTGCGCCGCTGCCTCGTCGAGACGGCGGCGTTCTGCCGGACGGACGACGAAAACACGGAAGGCCTTATCGATATCTATGCCGTATGTCCGCAGGGCTCGGCAAGCATTGCCGCACTGGCCCGGATGCATGAGAATAAACAGGAAATATTGGAGAAATTGTTGTTCTCTAGTTTCCTCTTCAATGATAAACTGGCATAAGTAGCGTGTAATATCGACTAACCGCACGCTCCACGGAATAAGGAACAGGGGAAATCCGCGTTGTTCGCAAAAGGCCGCGACGGATTTCGGAACGCTGCGTATAAAAGGGCCGATGTTGATCACCAATCCGCTAGCTCTGCTTTTCTGTAACTTCTTGATATAATCCAGCAGCCACTCTTCGCCGTTATAGATACTCCCCGTGCAAAACACCAGTTCCCCGCCGTGTAAAAACAAAGCGGATTCCTTGTTTTCTATAATGTGTATCCACGAAACACGGCTGTCAAAGCCCTGCGTTCCTGTCAGGCACTGCATCTTGTATACTTTCTGACTTTTAGCATATAAAAATCCTACTGTGACAACCACATGTTTCGCCCCCTTAAACGAAAACGAGCACGATGAACAGTGTACACTTCATCGTGCTCGCGTTAAACGCTTTTATGCTTTTGTATAACCTTACTACATTTTCGTAATTTAGTAAATATCATCACCAGATTTTCCTAATATATTTTATGTATGTGCGTTATAATCTGTAAACATAAAACATTTACCCCACTCCACGCTGTAACGCCTATGTAAGTATGGTATAATGGAAAAAAATCTATCAGGAGGACACTCATGAATATTACCGTCTTAGGCTGCGGCCGCTGGGGCGCTTTCCACGCCTGGTACGCCGACCGCATCGGCCATACCGTCACCTTATGGGGCCGCCCGTCGTCCCGCAATCTGGAAACCCTTCGCTGTACGGGAAAAAACGAATACCTGACCCTGCCCTCGTCCATCGCCCTGACCGACGATTTGGCCGACGCCCTGCATAATGCCGACGTCTGCATCATTTCCATCAGCGCCCAGCAGCTCCGCGCCTTCGCCGGACAGCTTCGGGAAACGGGATTTTCCTCGTCCCTGCCCTTCATCCTGGCCATGAAGGGGCTGGAAATCGGCAGCGGCAAGCGCCTCACGACGGTCATGGAGGAAGAGCTGGAGCCCGACGTGCAGACTGCCGTCTGGGTCGGCCCGGGCCACGTGCAGGACTTCGTCGCCGGTATGCCGAACTGCATGGTCATGGCCTCCCGCGACATGGACCTGACGCGCCGCCTCGTCGACGTCTTTACCAGCCCCCTCATCCGCTTCTACTACGGACAAGACCTCCTGGGCATTGAAATCGGCGCGGCTGCCAAAAACGTCATGGGCATCGCCGCCGGCATGCTCGACGGCGCAGGCCTTACGAGCCTCAAAGGAGCCCTCATGGCCAGAGGCACCCACGAGTTGTCCGTCCTGATTGAAAAACTGGGCGGCAATGCCATGACCGTCTACGGCCTCAGCCACTTAGGCGATTACGAAGCGACGCTCTTTTCGGCCCACAGCAACAACCGCCGCTTCGGCGAAGACTTCATCCAGGGCAAGCCCTTCCACAAACTGGCCGAAGGCGTATACACGACGGAAGCCCTCGTCGACCTGTCCCGCCGCGTCGGCGTCGAGCTGCCCATTACGCAGGTCCTGTACAGCATCGTCAAACTCGGCAAGGACCCGCACGCCATGCTGGAGCAGCTCTTCCTGCGCTCCACCAAGGCCGAATAAGCCTACTCCATAAAACCCTTCCCCTGGTGAATACAGTCGATGGCCTGCTGCAGCCGCTCCAAGCCTTCCTGTAGTTCCGGCAGATCCCAGGCGTAAAACCGCGGCAGCATCCATTGGGACGTCCACATGATGTAGTGTATATACGTCAGGATATCCTTGATTTCCTCCCGGTTATGCCGGGCCGCAAAGGTCACGTTGTTATGCAGTATCTGGCTGCATTTCGAGTCGATTTTCGAAAGACTGCGGTTGAACTGGACGATATCCGGCGAGACGCCGCCTTGTATGAGCTGATTAAAGTCCCCCAGTACGTAATACCGCGTCAGGCGGTTGCAGCGGGAAATCTCCCAGCGCTCCATGAACTGCCGCTTATACGAGTCGGCCTTTCGGCGCAGCGACGCACCTTCCCGGCTGTCGCCGGCCGTATATGCTTCTATGGCGTTGGACTCGAAGTTCAAATACCACAAATACCATTCATAGGTCCGTCCCTTGGCGCATAAATTCGCCAGGTCGGCGTATTTCTCCAGGGAAGACCGCAAAATACAATACAAGGGTCGCAAATCAAAATAATCGATATCGGACATGCACTTGGCCAAAAAAGAGATCGTCGAATAATCGGCAAATATGGCATGATACAGCCAAAAGGGATAATCCTGCAGCATCAGCGTGCCGTTGACCGACAGGGAACGGGCCTCATGGGCAATCCTCCTTATCTTTGCCGCCGCTTCGTCCATATAGTGATTCAACACATAACTGGTCCGCATAGCCAGCCTCCTCATCTCGTAATTCATATCTCTATTGTATCACACACAAAAAACGACACGAAACACAGCAGGGGAAGATCCCCCAGTCCCTGTGTATCGTGCCGTTTCCTCTATGCCGCGCTACCGCAGTTCATTCTTATCTTCGCCGATGCGCGTGCCGTCCATAAACTTCATCGCCGTCGGCTCCCAGGTGACCTTGAGGTCGCTGAGAGGAGAATCATAGGCTTTGACTTCTTTTTCGTTCGTGTCGTTTATATCGGTGTAAATCGTATCGGTCCTCGTTACGCCGGCCATGACGGGCATCGTGTCCAGATAATCGGCGCGGAACAATTCATTGCCCGACGCATCGGAAACGATGAACCGCCCTTTGAAGGTCTGAATATCGTTTTGCGATACGTTGGCAATGGAAATATCGAACTGTATCTGAGGATGCATGCGTCCGGCCGAGGCGTTCTGGTCGAGGCTCACCTTATCGACGACGGATACCTGCAGCGTTTGGTTCATCTGCTCCCGGTCCTTTTCAACCTGAGCCTTCCACTTGGCGTACACGTCGAGTATTTCGCCGACGGTCTTTCCTTCATAGGCCTTCTGATCTCGCGATTTAGCGAGGGATTGGAAAAATTCCTGCTGGTCCTTCGTTAGCGACGTATCGGACTGAATCTGTTTGACGATTTTCGACGATTCGCTGGAATGCCATACGATAGATTTCGTATCCTTCGAGCCGCATCCCGATGTCAGCATGACCGCAATCAGTGCCGCCGCCAGCCATTTTTTGTTCTTCATAACGCTTCATCCTTTCCCTTATAATAATTCAAACACAGACAGCGGATCGGCTTTGATCATCGGTATGATATACAAGACCGATATGCCCGTCATAAACGATATAAGGCCGACGATACAAAAGCCCAATCCTAAGACAACATAAAAAATACGCATTCCCGTCGTTCCGCCTGTACGTCCGGCAACATTGCGGGCCCGGCTGTTATTGACAAACCATGACCACTGCTTGACGGCCCCTCCTATGGAATACAGGCCGAGGGCCAGAAATAGTATGTCGCCGTAATCATGAAAAAATGCAATAATGGCGTTGTCCATTCCCCCACCTCCTGCCTACGGCATCTTCACGAAGCAAATTTCCTCATCTCTTAATATTATTCTTTTTTTTTTGAGATACCTTCTTTTTTATGTAAAATCTATGTATATGATAAAATATTATACAAGGGAGGCCCTCCTATGCTGTCCGAACAAGCCCAAACCGTACTATCCGTATTACAAACTGCCCATATAGAATACCATGTGAAAGAACACATTCCCGTCTACACCATAGACGAAATGTCCGCCCTGCACCTCCCCGACGGCGAGGCCGTAGCCAAAAACCTGTTTATCCGCGACGATAAGAAGAGGACCTACTACATTGTCGTCATCCGTCAGGAAAAGACGGCCAACCTCAAGGCCCTGCGGCAGACCCTGGGCTCGCGCCCTCTGAGCTTCGCCTCTGAAGACGACCTGTGGAAGTACCTGAAGCTGACCAAAGGGGCCGTCACGCCCTTAGGCGCCCTGAACGACGAAACACAGTCGGTCGTCGTCGTCTTCGACAAAGACTTTATGGGAAACCAAATCGCCGTCCACCCCAACGACAACAGGGCCTCGGTCTGGATGCAGGCAGACGGCCTAATCCGCCTCCTCAAGGAGCACGGCAACCCCGTCATCGTTGCCGAGATATAAGGAAAGTAAAAAACCATCCCTTGAAACGCCTGATAGCCTTACAAGGGATGGTTTCGTTATGTATGATGTTTTCGCTGGAGAGAATTCCATTGAATCCGGCACTCAGCGCTGCAAAAAGCAATTCTTCGATCTTTCGCTTCCCTAACTACGACAATCCTGCCGCAGTTTCGGCATGGAAACGTACGCGGCACAACCAATGATTTGACGCTTTGTTTCTTCGAATGTTTCCAATACAATCGTTCGCAGTGAGGCGAGCAAAACTTCACGCGCTTATCCTCTCGCTGCGTCACATGTACGATAGTCCCGCACCGCAGGCAGCAAAACGTCCGCAAAGCCGATACATATCCAACTGATTCTGATGAAATCTCATCTCGATGCCGATAGGCATAGCGTCGGCAATGGGAACTGCAGTACAGCTGAGTACGCCGGTTCGCCGTAAACTCTTTGCCGCAGACAGGGCAAATCGCTGTTTGTTTCATGAAGAATCACTTCTTTTCAACAGCCTTAGAATAGATACGTCAAATGCACCATGCCGCTGAAGCCTTCCCGTTCGCCCGTATAGCCCTTTAAATTGATATCAGCTCGCCACGGCGAATCATCAGAACGCCATACCGTGCCGATTTCCGCGATTCCCGTACTGCCCTGCAAGCTTTGTTCCGGCGCGTCGAACTGGCTAGCTTTCATGTTGCTGTCGCCGTTAAATTCATATTCCCAGGCCAGACCGTAATACAGGCTCCACGCTTTTTCCGTGTCGGCAGTATATCGTGCGCCCAGACGCAGACGGTCGCTGGTCACGTCGTCAAAAGAAAATTCATCACCGGCAATAGAGAACTGGTCTCCTTCTACTTCAGTATGAAAATACTTGCCGTACAGATTCCACTCGCCGCTGCCGCTTTGCACCAGCTTGCCTATGCCGAGGTGAGTTCCCCAGTAGGTGCTGTCGCTGTCGTATCCGTAAGAATTTCCGTTCCCATCCTTCACGGCGTTGGACATGGACGAGTTCAGCGTACCAACGCGCAAAGACGCTTCATAGTATGCGCCGCTGTCTTTCTTATACCGTACGGCTGCGCCGCCGCCGTTGTAGACGAGGCTTCCGTCGCCGCGGAAGAATTCGTCGTTAAAACTATTTTCCGTGCGGTAATTTCCCGTGCCGTTTTCGTAGAACACGCCCCAAGACAAATTGGCGTCGCCTTTACGATGGACGTTCCCTACGCCGACAATAGTATTCCAGCCATTGATTTTGAGGTCGCTGTTGACGTCGTACTTGCTTCTGCTGCCATAAACTGCACCGAAGGTACGTACGCCGTACTTATAATCTTCGCTCATCAAATCCAGGCTTTCAGCGGCAATATCCGCGCCCTGATTGACAAAGGCCGCTGCCACAGCGCGGTTTTCGGCGATGAGATCCGTCTGATCCGATAATTTGACGGACGTAACCGTCAAATCAATATCATTAGCATTGGTTTGAGAAGCGCTCACAGTCAATTCCTGAGCTACGCCGGCCTGTACGATAGTATCGGCTACTCGAATGCTGTCGGCCGCACTCGCAATAGCGTTTTCCGCATGAAGCAGCGTCACCGTATCGCCTTCATGATACTCCGTACCGCCGGCCAGGCTGTCGACCTGCACCGCCGTTCCTTCCAGAGCGGCGTCCGTTACGCTCAACGCGGCGGCATCATTTAAAACCGTGCCGGTAAAGGAAATGACATCCAGCCGTCCCACGCTGCCCAACGTATTGCCGTTGCCGCCGACGTGCAGCGTCGCGCCGCTTGCGCCGTCATTTTTATTATTGCCCCGAAGATCAATGTTTCCCGCCTTTGTGCCGTTTTCTATATATACATGGTTATTTTCTGTTCCGCCGCCTTCGCTGTATCCGGCATATACCACAGCATCGCCTTTATAGTTGCCCTGTATATACAATTTGCCGCCTGAAGCCGTCTGATTCTCCACGGCATACGCGCCGGTAATAACGCTGGCATTCGTTGTAAGGCCGTCTTCAATAGTCAATCCCGTCGTCTCTACGGCCGTTTCGTCTCCATACCATAACTTATTCGAATTGCCGTGCGCCGCGCCGGTTTCGTCTATATATACCCCGGTTAAGACAGTTTTCCTAACAGCTCCCGACACTTCTACTTGGCTGTCGCTGCCATCTGCATCAGAAACCTTTAGATTATCAAATTCGTTAACCCATAGGCCTCCGCCTATTCTATCGGCATAATAATATCCAGACAATCCCTGTTGCAATTCGTCGCTGACGATGGTTTCGAAGTAATGACCATTTTTATCAGGGCGCATATCTTCATCCCAACGAATCGCCTTGTTTAAAAGCCCGTAATCTCCCTCCTCATAATCGCCGGCCTTGATGGATTCTATGCAAATCTTAGATTTATCAGACATGTCAAAATACACCTTATCCAAGGTATTTACTTCCAAAATAGAGTCTTTCGACAAATCAATATTTTTAAATATGATATTGGAAAATCCCCGGATTTCCTCTACTGTCGTACCTTGCCAATCGTCGATAACAAGATTATTATTTTGACTAGCATCTGCACGAATATTAAGGCCCTTACCATAAAGTTTGCTATTAGTTATATCAGCGCTGCCAGTTAAAATAATTTGGTTATCCTGCGAAACAGTTGTCCCGCTTTTATCAGATGCATGTATACGTCCAGTGATGCTCCCCCCAGCTAATATAACCGTATTCCGCTGTACTCCTTCGGCTTTTACTGGACTATTTTCCTTCTTAGGTCTAGTACCATATATACCTCCATAAATATTGCCAGTAATAGTACCGCCGGTAATAATCACCGTATTATCCACCGCATCGTCAATGTCGTAATAGTTCGAGGTGCTGTTATTGAATCCATATCCGCCATAGATATTGCCAGTAACAGTACCGCCTGAGACATGGACTATATTATTTTTTACTCTATGAACCTCCTGAGAACTTTTCTTATAGCTTCCGCCGTGTATATTTCCCGTAACGGTACCGCCGGTCATATAAACGGCTCCGGTAATATCTCCTTCGTCATTTACGGAATTGCCGTTATTCCCATATACATCTTCCGATATGATATCGCCTTCACGGATTTCCACAGTATAGTTATTTTTCGTACCTTCCAAGGCATAAGCCGGAGTCATTCCCCAAAACATAACGCAGCCGGCAGTCGCCGCGACGACGGCTAATCTCGCGCAGGTTGTCTTTTTCATATAAATCCCTCGTTTCGTCTGTAATTCATTCATTCGTTTCGTACGCAGCCGCGCGCTGCCGATACAGCGTATGGCATGCTAATCTTATTTTCATTATACTTCATCCCCCCCCCCCCCTTATGTCAATAGCAAACAGCATGGTTGCGCGATTTTTTACATTCCATTCAGGCATAAAAAACAGGCCGAATCCCCAAAGGAACTAGGCCTGTCGGTCGCCAATAAAAGCGTTACACTCTTTCTCTCTTCTCCTTCTTTTCTTGTCTCTTCTAGTCTATAGCGTTACGTACGCGTTACCTCCGTCGCCGCGTATACGGAAAAACGGCGTCATACAGTCAATACATCTATCACAGCGTTTCTGCAAACCTGCGAACATCTGCAGCAGAAGTTTCCCAGTGTTTGCCTAAAACGGATCAGACATAGTCCGATTCGTTTCCCTCTCAGAGTATAAACCTCTCTATACCTATTAAAAACATGGATGATTTTATAACGTTAAAACAGCGGCAGGAATGCGTTCCTGCCGCTGTTTGTCTATGTATTTTATTCTTCGTCTTCTTCCGATTTTTTTTCTGCTTCCTGCCGCGTGACGAGGATTTTGTCGACGCGGAGGTTGTCCATATCCATGACTTCAAAGGTAAATTCGTTCCAGACGTACGTATCCGTTTCCTTAGGAATGCGGCCTACGCCGTAGGTGACGAAGCCGGCCAGGGTCTTGTACAGGTCGTCTTCTTCGCCGGGCAGGTCATCTTCCAGCTCGAAGAAATCCTTGAATTCTTCGATGGTCAGCAGACCCTCCATGAGCCATTCGTTGGGGCCGCGCTGGACGATGCGGTTGTCGTTTTCCTTCTTTTCCTTTTCGCCTGATGGCATGCTGCCTACGAGCTCTTCCAAGATGTCGTGGAGGGTCAGCAGGCCGCTGAAGTTGCCGTATTCGTCGAGGACGGCCGCTTCGTGGACGCTGTGCTCGCGGAAAACCGGCACGACCTTCATGATATCCATCGATTCGGGCACGAAGACTGGCTTCTGGACGCTCGATTCGACGAGGGATTTCATGGTCACGGTTTTCCCAGAATGGACGGCGTCGTAATATTTTTGGAAGACCATGTTGACCGAAACCATGCCGAGAAATTCGTCGAGCGAGCCCCTGCCGACGGGCAGGTGGATGTGATTGAAGGCGATCATTTCATTCATAATCGTCTCGTCGGGATCTTCTACGTCAATCCAGTCAACCTGGGTGCGGTTGGTCATAATATCGCTGACGTTCATATCGGCCAGGCGGAATACGCGGTCTACCAGCTCGGGCTCTTCCTTTTCGAAAGCGCCCAGCTCTGCGCCCTGCTCCAGAAGGATTTTGATTTCCTCTTCCGTTACGGGCTGCACCTCCGGCTTGCCCATGCCGATGACCTTCGTCACCAAGGCCGTCGAAGCCGACAGAAACCAAATGAGGGGCGTACTGACCGTACAGAAATACAGCATCGGCCGGGCCAGAAAGCAGGCGATGGCTTCAGGCTTGTTGATGGCGATGCGCTTCGGCACGATTTCCCCTAAAATGATGGTCAAATAGGTAATGACGGCGACGATAGTCGTCAGGCTGACGCTGTAGGCATAGGGCTCCAGGCCGGGGATCATGGCCACGTACTGCGACATGGGGCCGGCCATTTCCGTACCGCCGTATACGCCCGTCAGCAGGCCCATCAGGGTGATGCCGAACTGTACGGCCGAAAACATCTTATTCGGGTTTTCCCGCAGCTTCAGGACGATTTTCGCCGACTTGCTGCCCTCTTCGGCCATGGCCTCCAGCCGCGGCTGATGGCAGCTGACGATGGACATTTCCAGCAGCGAAAATACGCCGTTGCCAAAAATCAGCAATAATATGACGATGCACTCTTTCCCTAGGGAAACTTCCAAAACAAATCACGTCTCCTTTAATACGCAAAAAATAATTTTTTAGTTTATATTATATCGTGTTTTTCCCATTCCTACAAGCGCAGCACAGCATGGGACACAAGGAAGGCCTCATGCCGAAATATTCCGCTGAAATGCTGCCGAATAACGGCCCGATACCTTGCCCGGCCGTCATCGTGACTTGCAAAGTACGCAGACATAGGCCGACTTTATTCACGTATCAATTCGTTGTCGCACGATCCGGTCTGGGCATACTGGCGCAGATTCTGAATCGTCGTTTCGCATAAATTATAATCAGCCTGATCCGTATAGAAAGCCGTATGAGCCGTAAATATGACGTTTTCGTAAGACAGCAGTTTTCTAATATCGGAAGCGACGTCTTTTTGAGATCCCGACGATTTTCGCAGCGCTCCTTCTCCTTCGATCACGTCGATTCCTAACGCGCCAATCTTACCGCTGTGAAGGCCCCGCAGTACGGACTGCGTGTCAAATAAAGGGCCTCGGGCGCTGTTGACAAGGACGACGCCGTCTTTCATAGCCTGAATGGCCTCGTCGTTTACCATATGGTAATTCTCTTTCGTATAGGCGCAATGGAAAATGATCACGTCGGCCTTAGCGTATAATTCGTCCAGCGTCACATAGGATGCATACTGGCGTACGTCATTGTTCTCGTAAATATCGTAAGCCAGGATAGCTTTAGGATGAAACCCGCTCAAACACTGTATCGTCGTATATCCGATACGGCCGGCGCCGACGATGCCTACGACCATATTGCGAAGTTCCCGCCCTTGCAATCCTGTCGTAGTAAAATTGCCATGTTCTACACGCAGTATCTGCGTCCGCAGCTTGCGAAGAAGGGCCAGCACGATCATCACCGTGTGTTCTGATATGGCGTTGGGCGAATATCTCGGCACATTGGCCCCTTTGATGCCGTACCTTTTCATCGCCTCTATATTGAGATGATCGTAACCGGCGCTGCATGTCACGACGTATTTGACGCCGCTCTCGGCCAGAGCCTTATAAAAGGGTTCATCTTCCTTATGATCACTGTAATAAATAAGGCCTTCGCACTTCGCCTTCTTAACCGTTTCTATCGTATCCAACGCCGCTTCGCAAGGCAGGCCGATTAACTCTATATCGTCGCATCCAAGGCGTACATACGGCGCAAATCTGGCTGCGCCGCCTCTGACATTGCTGAAAATTCCCACTCTCATAGCATTCACGTCCTTTCTGCCAAACAGCGCATTGAAATACGATATACCAATAGATTTCATACGCCGTCGTATCATATGATATGGTATTAGACAGGTTCCTTTTCGTTATATCACAAGAAAGGCATCGTTTCAAATTCTCATACGTATTTCAATTCTCTTTGCTTTTATACATAAATCATATAGAAATACATTCAATATTGTCTTTTTGTTATTATGATCAGAAGATGGGCAAACTTTTTTTCTTATAGTATATAAAAACAAAGCGGAATACAATGGGTATTCCGCTCTGTGCCTATGCATATGATATAACTCTTACCACCATTACCACCAGGGGCCCACACCGATGCCGATGCCGCCGCCATGATGCCAGCCGCTGCCCCATCCTACGCCGATACCAATGCCGACGGAGGGGCTCATGCCTCTGTCGCGGCCGTCGTCGGCCGTATCGATAATGGAGACGGTTTCTGTAAAGGTGCGCGTCGCCGAGCCGATCTTCAAGTCGACGACGATGTCCGTCTTGCCGGCGCTGACGGGGACGATATTCATCTTATCGGAGATTTGCGCCACGTTGGCGTTCAAGCTGGTCAGCTTGATGTCGTAGGGGAGCATGCCCGGCACGTGAACCCGGATGATGCCGTAGCTGCCCAAGGCGATTTTCTTAGGATAGACGACGATTTCCGTCTTTTTCAGAAGATTTTCCGCGCTGCCGTAAATCATCACCGCGTCGCCTGTCGGGTCGAGACGCCATACGCAGCTTTCATCCTTGGCGAAGAAATAATTTCCCTTCTGAACGTGCGTATTCGTATCGTAGGCTTTGACGTGATAAAAATAGTCGTGAGTCAGCTTCTTTTCAATTCGGAAATAATAGTCTCCCGAAAGGCCCGACGCCTCAGAAGGAAGATTTTGCAGAAGGGCTGTAATCTTATCATACGTACTGCCCTTCGTAATGTAATAGTCGTCCAATGTTTCCATACGGACCGACGGGTCGATCTGTACGGCTGCCCCTGCCGGCGCGGCGGCAAAGGCGGAGAAGCTGCCTAAGCAGCACAATACGCTGAGTACTAACGCAGGCCATTTCATACAAAATCCCTCCTTTAACGAAGCATAGAATTACCGTTTCATGCAATGAATGCCTTCCAGACGGTTCAGCGCTTCATAGAGCGTTTCGTCCTTGACGGCAAATTGAAGGCGGACGAGGTTGTGTACGTCTTCGTGGAAAAAGGTCGAGCCGGGCACGAGGGCTACGCCCAGTTTCCGGATCAAGTCCTCGCAGAAGGCCGTATCGTCGTCGTAGCCGTATTCCGAAATATCCATCAGCATGTAAAAGGCCCCCTGAGGCACGTTGTGGGGAATGCCGATGGCGTCGAGGCCCTTCATGACGATGTCGCGCTTCTTCGTATATACTTCCCGCAGCCCTTCGTAATAGGACCGGTCGAAGCCGAGGCTGGTCACAGCCGCTTCCTGGAGCGGGCTCGGCGCGCTGATGGTCATGAACATGTGGAGCTGCCGCAGCGCCGCGGCCAGATGAGGCGGCGCGAAGATGTAGCCGACGCGCCATCCCGTAATCGAATAGGTCTTCGACAAGGAACCGCAAGATATGGTCCGTTCGTACATGCCCGGCAAATTGGAGAAGTACGTATATTCCGTCGGCTTGTACACGATGTGCTCGTATACTTCATCGACGATGGCGAAGGCATCGTATTTCTGCACCAGGCCGGCGATGATTTCCAGCTCGGCCTTAGAAAATACCTTTCCGCAGGGATTGGACGGATTGCAGAGGATGATCGCCTTCGGACGCTGCCGGAAGGCGTCTTCCAGCACGTCGGCGTCGAAGGTGAAGTCCGGCTGGCGGAGAGGCACGTAAATGGGATCGCCGCCGGCCAGCAGCACGTCCGTGCCGTAGGCTTCGTAAAAGGGCGAAAATACGACGACCTTATCGCCCGGGTCGACGAGGGCCATCATCGTCGTCATCAGGGCTTCCGTGCCGCCGCAGGTGACGACGACTTCCTGTTCCGGGTCCAGCGTCTGGCCGGCGAAGGTCCGGCGGTAGTTCGCCAAGGCCTGCCGCAGGTTCTGTGCGCCGCTGTCTATACTGTATTGGTGCGGCCCCTGAGAGGCTATATCCTTCAGGCGGTTCCGCAGGGCTTCCGGCGGGGGAAAATCGGGAAAGCCTTCCGATAAATTAATCGCCTCGTACCTTTCGGCCATGTGGGAGATTCTGGCAATGGCCGATTCGGAAAACAAGGAAATTCGTTTCGATATGTTCGGCATAGACACATCCTCCTATAAGTCCAGATTCCGCACCTTCTTGGCGTTTTCCTGAATGAATTGACGGCGCGGTTCGACCTTGTCGCCCATGAGGACGGAAAAAATGCGGTCCGCTTCTACGGCGTCTTCCAGGTGGACCTGGAGCATCGTGCGGTTCTGGGGGTCCATCGTCGTTTCCCAGAGCTGCTCCGGATTCATTTCGCCGAGGCCCTTATAGCGCTGGACGACGACGCTGCTGTCGCGGCCCAGCTCGTCGAGCTTGGCGTTCATCGCTTCGTCCGTGTAGTAATACCAGACCTGTTTGCCCTTGCGCACCTGATACAGGGGCGGCTGGGCGATGTATATATGGCCTTCCGTAATGAGAGGCTTCATAAAGCGGTAGAAGAACGTCAGCAGGAGCGTGCGGATATGGGCTCCGTCGACGTCGGCATCGGTCATGATGATGATCTTATCGTAGCGCCGCTTGCTGATGTCGAATTCTTCGCCGATGCCCGTGCCGAAGGCCGTAATCATGGAGCGGATTTCTTCGTTGGCCAGGATCTTGTCCAGACGGGCCTTTTCGACGTTGATGATCTTGCCGCGGAGCGGTAAGATGGCCTGGAATTTCCGGTCCCGGCCCTGTTTGGCCGAGCCGCCGGCCGAATCGCCTTCGACCAGGTAGATTTCCGTCATGGCGGCGTTCTTTTCCGAGCAGTCGGCCAGTTTGCCCGGCAAGCTGCTGATTTCCAGGGCGTTTTTACGGCGCGTCAGGTCGCGGGCGTGGCGGGCGGCCTGGCGGGCTCTGGCTGCGGAAATCGCCTTATTGACAATGGACTTGGCTTCGCCGGGATGTTCTTCGAAAAATTCCTTCAATCCGTCGGACACGATGTTGTCGACGATCCCCTTGACCTCGCTGTTGCCCAGCTTCGTCTTCGTCTGCCCTTCGAACTGCGGTTCCCGTACCTTGACGCTGACGATAGCCGTCAGGCCTTCGCGCACGTCTTCGCCGGATAAGTTTTCTTCCTTGTCCTTCAGCAGTCCCGCCGTACGGCCGTAGTCGTTGATCGTGCGGGTCAGGCCGGAACGGAAGCCGCTCAGGTGAGTGCCCCCTTCTTCTGTAAAGATGTCGTTGACGAAGGTCAGGATATTTTCGCTGTAGCCGTCGTTATACTGCATGGCGATGTCCACGAGGACCTTGTTCTTTTCGCCTTCCAGCGTAATGACCGTCGGGTTGACGGCTTCCTTGTTTTCGTTCAGAAATTCTACGAAGGACGTCAGGCCCCCTTCGTAGCAGTAGACTTCGCTGCGCCCTTCGCCGCGCTTATCCGTCAGGGTAATATGCAGGCCCTTGTTCAGGAAGGCCAGCTCGCGGAGACGCGTCTTCAGCGTGTCAAAATCATAGGTCGTGTCGGGGAAAATGTCCGCGTCGGGCTTAAAGCTTACCTTGGTGCCCGTTTCTTCGCCCCGTTCCATGGGACGAATTTTTTTCAGCGGTTCCGCCGTCAGGCCCCGGGCAAAGGAGATGTTCCACAAATACCCGTCGCGCTTGACTTCGACCTTCGTCCACAGGCTCAGGGCGTTGACGACGGATATGCCGACGCCGTGCAGGCCGCCGGAAATAGGATAGCCGTCGCCGCCGAATTTGCCGCCGGCGTGAAGCACCGTCAGTACGACTTCGACGGCAGGCTTGCCGATCTTATGCATGGCTACGGGAATGCCGCGGCCGTTGTCGACGACGGTAATGCTGTTGTCAGCTTCAATCGTCACTTCAATGTGCGTGCAGTATCCTGCCAGCGCTTCGTCGATACTGTTGTCGACGACTTCATATACTAAATGATGGAGACCGCGCAGAGACGTGCTCCCTATATACATACCAGGACGCTTGCGAACGGCTTCCAGGCCTTCCAGGACCTGAATCTGTTCCGCGCCATAATTTACTTTTTTATCTTGCGGCATGCAGCAATTCCTCCTCTTCAAACATACTTAACATCTTATTATACAGCAAATCCCCCTGGGATAGCTAGTTTACAATCGCTGCACGGGCCCCTTTGACGAAAACAGCCGCTTGTACCGCCCGATAATCGTTTCCAGCGTAATGGGCGAAGCGTAAATGCATTCCTCCGTTACGATGTAGCAGCGAATCTGCCCTTCATCTATGCCGTCGAGCAGCACGAGGGGGCGGTAATACTGCCGCAGCGGGTTCGACTTGTTCATCTTTCGCGGATGGGCCTTGAACATCGCGACAATGCGGCGTATATCAATCATTTTCTGTCCGCCTATGTGAAGATACATCGCTTTTTCTCCTGTATTTTTCCGTTAAATTGCGAATAAACGCGTCGGTCATCTCCGTCGGATTCCGCCGCGTAATCAGCAGGGCCAGCATCATATCGTCTTCCGGCGTATCGCAGCCGTGGTAAATGCGCTCCATGTATTTATAAATGCACTCGCGCCGCACCTCGTTGTACAATTCCTCGTACAGCCGTCCCTCGTCTCCGATCATGCCGTAGGCCTTCAATTCGTCCAGCGTCAGCCAGGGCATGTCCATAACCGTGGCATAGACGGCTTTTTTCTTTTCCTGACGGGCCCGGAGCCGGCAGATAAAGCACAGCTCCTCGCCCTTTTCCAGCCACCGCCCGCACGACGGGCACTGCCGGACTCCTGCTGCCTGGTACGCCGTCTGCCGTTTCGCCTGGGCGAAGCGCAGCTGGGCCATTTTTTCCTGGATGGCCTCGGGAAGGGCCGCCGTCTCCTGCCGGATGCGCCGCACCGTTTCTTCCGAAAGCCGCGCGTTCCCCACGCGTACAGCAAAGCCTTCCTCTTCTTCCCCTGCAGTATTGGCGTACGTAACGGCTGGGGGCTTTCGGCCGCTCCGCACGAAACGGATGTCCGTGACGAAGGGTTCCTTGATATACTCGTTGATGGCCTCAATGATCTTTTTCTTGTACATGAACAGCTGGTTCATCCATACGGAATTCAGCACGGCTACCTGTACGACGGACTCGTCGAAGCCCTGAATATAGGAGTATTTGGCAATTTGAGGGCCGACGATGGTCTTCCAGTCCAGCTTCGCCTGATACAGCTTATAGGGGACGAGAAGCCGGTTCCGTTCCAATATTTTGGGAATGGAAAGGCCGGCCTTCTCCATCTTATGATTCCGTTCCTCCATGGGATATTACCTTTCCCTGCGCGATGCAGATATGACAGCAGCCAGCCATGGATTCGAAAATCAGCGGCTCTGTCGTCGTAATAAAGGTCTGTATCCGGCCGCGCACAAAATCCAGCAGGGCCTGACGGCGGCCGGCGTCGAGCTCGCTCATCACGTCGTCCAGCAGCAGGACGGGATACTCGCCCGTCTCGGACTTCATATATTCCAGCTCCGACAGCTTGAGGGCCAGCACGGCCGTCCGCTGCTGCCCCTGGGAGCCGTATTTTTTTAAATCGGCTCCGCCTACGGCCAAGGCCAGGTCGTCCCGATGAGGTCCTATCGACGTGGACATGCGGTATATGTCGTCCTGCCGGTGCTCCTGCAGCAGGTCGTAGTACCGCTGAGCGTCGGTAATGCCTCCCGCCCCGTCGCCGTAGGGCTGTACGTAATCCATCGTCAGCAGCTCCGAGCCGCCCGTCAGGCGGCGGTGAATGACACCGGCCAGAAAGCTCATCTTCCGCAGGGCGTCGAGGCGCCGCCGCACGATCGCCGCGGCAAAGGAAGCGATCTGCCGGTCCCATTCCTCCAGCGACGCCCTTCCTTCGTACTTCATCTGCTTCAGCAGCAGGTTCCGCTGCGATACGGCCCGGTTATACTGCAGCAGCAGGCGGTAGTAGGCCGGGTTGACCTGAGATATTTCCATATCCATAAACCGCCGCCGCAAGGACGGGCTGCCCTTGATCAGCTGCAGGTCTTCCGGGGAAAACAAGACTTCGTTCAGCGTCCCCACTAGCTCCTTCTGTGGGACCTTCGTCTCGTTGACCCATAATTCCTTTTTACTCGTCTTCGATAAGATGACTTTGATCTGCTGGGCGACGCCGCTGCGGACAAAATCCAGGATGACGCTGCCTTCGCCGCAGTCCCATTGAATCAAGTCCGTGTCGGCCATCCCCTTATAGGATTTCCCTATACCTCCCAGGTACAGGGCTTCCAGCAAATTCGTCTTACCTTGTCCATTCTGACCGTACAATAAGATAATAGACTTGGGAAAGGTTATTGTTTCCTGTGTATAATTTCTGAATTGATGAAGCCGTACAGATTGTATATTCATACTTATGCACCAACGATTTCATACGTCCCGATGCCCTTGATTTCTACGATGTCGCCGGCATAAAGCTTTTTCCGCTTTGCCGAGCACAGTTCGCCGTTGACAAAAATCCGCTGTTCGTCCAGCAAAAAGCGGATTTCGCCGCCGCTCTGCAAGATGCTGGCCCACTTTAAAAACTGGTCCAGCTGTATCATTTCCGTTTCAATTTTTACCTTTTCCATTATTTTGTCCTCATCGGCGTCACGACGAATACGCTCGCTTCGTTCCCTTTATCCTGTACCAGCATGGGGCTGTTTTGCCGCGTATTTAACACGACTTCGTCGTCGTGGCAGTGTTTTAAAATATCTAAAATAAACTTGCCGTTAAAGGAAATTTCCAACGGCTCCCCGGTCATTTGGCAGGCTACGTAGTCTTCGATGGTGCCGTAGTCGGGATTCTGGCTCATGAGATGAATTTCCCCGTCGCCGAATACGAAGTTGATGACGTTGTACTGGGCGTCTTTGGCGACGATGGAGGCCCGTTCGACGGCTCCCGTAAATTCGCTGCGGCCGACGGTGATGCTGCACTGGAAGTCCGTCGGGATGACGCGGCGGTAGTTGGGGAATTCCCCTTCGATCAGGCGGGTGCGGATGTAGACGTTGCCGAACTTAATGGCTAAATAGCTGCGGACCGCCGTGATTTCCACCGCTTCGGGAATGTCCGTCGGCAGCTGGCGGGAAATTTCCGTGAGCAGCCGGCTGGGAATGACGGCCTGGAGGGGATTTTCAATCGGACTATCCAGGGGCGCCGTCTTCAGCGCCAGCCTGTGGGTGTCCGTAGCGACCATGGAAATGGTATCGCCCTGAACGTCCAGATAGGTACCCATAAAGATGGGCCGGGCTACGTCCGTCGCGCAGGCGTAAGACGTATTGTCGATGAGATCCTTTAATACGACGCTGGTCGTCGTAAAGTGGGAATAGCCGTTTTCCAGGATTTCCACTTCGTTGAAGTCGTTGGGATTCATGGTCAGGCATTCAAATTTCAGCTTGCCGCCTTTGATGATCATCTGGGTGTCGGCGTCTTTTTTGGTAATTTCGATTTCGTCGCTGGGAAGCTTGCGCGTCAGCTCCATTAAGTACGGGTTGGCAACGAAGGCTTCGCCTTTTTCTTCGATGATGCCGGGAACAATGGTTTTGATTCCCATATCGTAGTCGTTGGCCTGAAATTCGATTACGTCGTTCATGGCCTTGATAAGCAGGCCGTTTTCTGAGGTCAGGTTGTTGTTTTTATTCTGGGCGACCTTTTGGACGGTCTGAAGGCCTTTGTTTAAATCTTCCTTTTTTAAGATAAGTTTCATGGGTGTATCCCCTTTTCTGCGTTTAGTTCTTTAATTGAAGTAAGTTAAAAGAGTAGAAGTCGTAGTAGTAGAGGGTGTGGATAGTGTGGAAAACTGGGGAAAACTCTGAATTTTCAGCTATGCACAGCTGTGTATAACCTGTGTATAATTCATGCCTGCCTATCCACAAATTCACTTTTCTTTTGCAAATTTTCGCTGTCCACAAACTATCTACAGACTATGCACTTACTTGTCCACGTCTAAAATCTTCTCTTTCAGCCGCTCGATCATTTCCTTGAAGGTGTCGCTGTCGTTCATCATCTTGGTGATTTTTTCGCAGGCGTGCATGACCGTCGTATGGTCGCGGCCGCTGAAGGCCGTGCCGATATGAGGGTACGTATTCCCCGTCAGCTCGCGGCATAAGTACATGGCTACCTGCCGGGCCAGGGCGATATTTTTCGTCCGCTTCTTGCCCATGAGCTCGTTGTAGTTTACGCTGTAAAACCGGCAGACCGAACTGGTGATTTCATCGATGGTGATGTACTTCTTTTCTTCCTTTTCCGCAACCAGGTATTTCAGGGCCCGCTGCGTCAGTGACAAGGTCACGTCGTTTTTTTCAATGGAAGCCATAGACAGGACGTTGTTGTACGCGCCGTACAGGTCGCGGATATTGTCGCTGACGTTGGCGGCGATGTAGTTGATGGCGTCCTTGTCGATGTTGATTTTTTCCTTTTGGGCCCAGGTCCGCAGAATCGCCGTCCGCGTTTCCAGATCCGGCGGCTCGATGCCCGTCACCGTGCCGCTCTGGAAGCGCGAGCGCAGGCGGTCTTCCAGGCTTTTAATATCCAGGGGCGGCCGGTCGCTGGTAAATACCATCTGCTTTTGACCCTGATAGAGCTTGTTGAAGGTGTGGAAAAACTCTTCCTTCGAGCTGTCCTTGTCGCCCTGTCCTAAGAACTGGATATCGTCGACGAGGAGGACGTCGATGTTGCGGTACTGCTGGCGGAAGTTTTCCGTGTTTTTATCCTGTATGGCCTGGATGAAATCGTTGACGAAGTCTTCGCTCGTAATGCAGCGCAGGCGCATGTGGGGGAAGTTTTTCAGAATCTGGTGGCCGATGGCGTGCATGAGGTGGGTCTTGCCCAGGCCGCTGCCGCCGTATATATATAAGGGATTATATTTCTTGGCCGGCGCTTCCGCCACGCTGGCGGCGATGGAATAGGCGATGCGGTTGCTGTTGCCGACGATGAAATTGTCGAAGGTATAATTGGGAATGAGGTTGTCTTCCGTCGTCGGTTCTTCCGGCGGCGGCGAGATCGATTCGTTCGCTTCCTTGACCATGACGGCCTTCGGCTCGGGCTCCGCCTTTTTCTTTGGCGGCGCTTTCGGCAAGTCTTCGTCGGAAAACAGAGTGTCCTTATATAAATCGTCCGTTTCCGCTGGCTTTGCCGGTTCCGCGGCGGGGGCGTTCATATCTTCCAACTTGACCGTCGTAGGCCTCCCCGTGACGGCTTCGGCGGCTTCGTTGAGCTGATCGGCATAATTCTTGTTGACGAAATTGCATACGAATTTCTGCGCCGCCGCCAGTACGAGGACGTCGTTTTCGTAGGACGTCGGGATGAGGGACGAGACGAACCACGTTTCGTAAATCGGTTTTGGCAGAACCTTTTTCAGCTGTTCCAGCATTCCCGCCCATAATGTAGCTAGATCCATTGATTCCATAATAGCAAAGTCCTTCCCGCATAATATTGTGGATATGTGCGTTGCAGCACAATGTGGATAAGTGCGCATTTAGAGGCTGAAAAAAGCGGAAACGCGATAAATATCGAATTTCCGGCCTGATTTTGATTTATCCACACATTGTGAACAACCTGTTGATAACTGAACTTTTTATCCACACATCTGATTACATTGTACAACAAAATCCTCGAAAAATACATAGAAGCAGCTGAATTTGTCAAAAAATTCATAATGCCATTCTCTCTCGTCCTCTGTTCATACCGTAAACAGAATCCTTCTTCGCAAGGATGATTGGGGATATGTTTACGGCCATATTGTGGATATAGTGCATAACTCGATTTGAAAGAAGGGAGAAACGCTAGTATACACCTGGGCTTATAGGTATTTTCTACTTGTCCACATTTTGTGAACAACGTGTTGATAACTTGCCATGCTGTCCACAATGCATGTGGAAACATCTTTCCATGAGAATTTCCTCCCTCTGACAGCTCCAGTATAGCAAAGGGCGGCGACACCCTGTGCCGCCATATACAAACGGTATACGTTCACGACGCTGTCCCTATGACAAATGCGGCATCATCGCCGCGATTCCGGAAAAAACGATTGACAGCCCTATCCTTTTTGAATATAATTATGCTGTTATGGTGTAAGTTCATCTACTGTTGATTGAGACAAAGGAGGTGCCTATCGTGAAACAGACATATCAGCCGAATACGCTGTGGAGAAAAAGAACGCACGGCTTCCGTGAAAGAATGAAAACCAAAGGCGGCCGCATGGTTTTGAAAAGACGCCGTTTGAAAGGCAGAAAGAGACTCTCCGCGTAATTATTACAAGATGAACAGAAAAGTTCCGCTAAGGAATTTTTCTGTTCTTCTGGCATTTTCGGGACAATAACGTATGTATGAGTTAAAAAAAGAAAAAAGGCTGTGCAAAAATCGGGAATATCAGGTTGTGTACCGACGGGGAAAATCCTATGTGAACCGCTTGGCCGTCTTGTACGTCTTGAAGCGGTCGCCTAAGCAGCCGGCCCGCATCGGCTTCGTAACGGGCAAGAAAATCGGCTGCGCCGTAGAGCGGAACCGCTGCCGGCGCCTGATGAAAGAGGTATATCGCCTTCATCAGTTCGAGCTGGCAAACGGCGTCGACTTGGTGCTTATCGGACGCAGCAGCCTGAAATACGCCGGATACGCCCAGGCGGAACGAAGCATCCTGCAGCTGTTCCGACAGGCCGGGATATTGCGAAAGAACGAGATGCCATGAAAAGATGTTTCATCATTCTAATACGGTTTTATCAGCTTTGTATATCACCATTAAAACCGCCGTGCTGCCGGTTTTACCCTACTTGTTCTGCTTACGCCATCGAGGCGCTGCAGAAATACGGCGCTGTGAAGGGGAGTTATTTAGCAGTCAGGCGCATTTTGAAATGCCATCCCTTTCATAAAGGCGGATATGATCCTGTGCCGTAAGTATCAGGCAGATGAAATAGAGGCTGCCTGCTGGTATTTTATCCTTGACTGGAGTTGAGAATATTGGATTTTTTTAGTGGAATAATGGATTTTCTCAGTGGCATCATGACCACGTTTATGGATTATTGCTATGCCTTTACGCAGAGCATCGGATATCCCAGCTACGGTTTGGCCATCATCATCCTGACGCTGGTAATCAAGCTGGCCCTCTCGCCTCTTACGGCCAAGCAGATTCGTTCCATGGAAGGCATGCAGACCCTGCAGCCGAAGATTAAAGAATTACAGCAGAAATATAAAGGCAATCAGAAAAAGCTTCAGGAAGAAATGGCGAAGCTGTACAAGCAGACCGGCGTCAATCCCCTGTCCGGCTGCCTGCCGATCCTGATTCAGATGCCTTTCCTCATCGCTATTTTTTACGCCCTTCGTTCCTACCCTTACGATCCGGCGTACGAAAGCTTTTTATGGCTGCCCAGCTTAGGCGCGGCCGACCCGACGTATATCATGCCGATTTTATCCGCAGCGTCTACCTACGTCATCCAGAAACAGATGTCGGGCACGCAGGTAGCGGCTTCGGAAGCGCAGGAAAAGCAGCAGAAGATCATGCGCGTCATCATGCCGCTGTTTATCGGCTGGATCAGCTTGAGCTTCCCCAGCGGCCTGGTTATTTACTGGTTCCTTTCCAACGTGTTCCAGTGGGCCCAGCAGATGATTATGTTCCGTAATAAGGGAAAGGGTGCAAAAGCATGAGAACCATTGAAGCGACAGGAAAAACGATAGAAGACGCAGTCCGTTCCGGCCTGGTCCGCCTCGGATTGATGGAAGAAGAAGTGACGATCGAAGTACTGGCCGAACCGAAAAGCGGCTTTCTTGGCTTCGGCAGCAAGCCGGCCAAGGTGCGCCTGACGGAAAAGGCCAGAAAGAATGCTCCGATTTATGATATTGAAGAAGAAGAGCGGAAAGCAGCTCCTCCGGCAGAGCCCAAGGCGGCGGAAGCTGCGCCGGCCGAAGACGTGACGGCGGAAACGCCGGAAGAACCGGTCGAAGAACCGGCTGCCGTCGAAGCCGAACCGGCAGAGGAAACCTTTACGGCTGAAGAAGCGGCCGCCAAGGCCAAGGCCTTCCTGCAGGACGTGCTGCGCAACATGGGCATCGAAGTGATGATCGAAAAGATGATTAAATCCGATAAAATCATCCTTCACCTGCACGGCAAGAACCTGGGCATCCTCATCGGCAAGCATGGCCAGACGCTGGACGCCCTTCAGTATTTGACGAATTTGACGACGAACCAGGGCGAAGAAACGCGCCATTTCATCATGCTGGACGTAGAAAATTACCGCCAGCGCCGCGAAGAAACGCTGAAGCAGCTGGCCGTACGGCTGGCCGGGCGGGTGAAGCGCAGCGGCGAAAAGGTCGTCCTCGAGCCGATGAATGGCTACGAACGAAAGATTATCCACGTCGCGCTTCAGAACGAAGCCCATGTGCGGACGGAAAGCGAAGGTCAGGACCCGTATCGCCACGTGGTTATTTATTACGAAAAATAAGCTTGAATATGACACGGCAGTGAGTCGGCGGCTATAAAGCGGACGAGTCACTGGTACAGTAAAAACCGGCGCCGCGGCGCCGGTTTTTTTGAAAGGAGCGTTCACTGTGTACGATACAACCGATACGATAGCCGCCATCGCCACGCCGCTGGGCGAAAGCGGCATCGGCGTCATCCGAATCAGCGGAAGCAAGGCCTACGACGTAGGCGACGCGATTTTTCAGAGCAAATCCTCCCTTCCCTTAGCGCAACGGCGCGATCGGTCCATACAGTACGGCCTGATCGTAGACGACGACGGCAAAGCGGTGGACGAAGTCATCTTGCTCATCATGAAGGGGCCCCGCTCGTATACGGCGGAGGACGTACTGGAAATACAATGCCATGGCGGCCGCCAGTCCCTGAGCGAAATCTTAGGACTGGTCCTGCACCACGGCGCGCGGCTGGCCAATCCCGGCGAATTTACCCAGCGGGCCTTCGTCAACGGCCGCATCGACCTGGCTCAGGCCGAAGCCGTCATGGACGTCATTCAGGCCAAGAGCGCCCAGGGCCTGACCAGCGCCGTCAGCCAGCTTGAAGGCCGCCTGTCCCGGGTCGTCGGCGACATGCGCCTCCACCTGACCGACTTTATCACGCGGCTGGAAGTAACCGTCGATTATCCCGAAGAAGACCTGGAAGACATAGAAGTGCCCGATATTGCCGGCGCTATCCGGGAGATGGAGCGGCGTCTGGACGATATGCTGGCCGAGTCCAAAAGCGGCCGCATGATGCGGGACGGCGTCATGGCGGCTATCGCCGGCACGCCTAACGCCGGAAAGTCGAGTCTGCTCAACCGCTTTTTGGAAACGGAACGGGCCATTGTCACCGACGTGCCGGGCACGACGCGGGATGTCATCGAAGAGTGGATTACCATACAGGGCGTGCCGATTTGCCTCGTCGATACGGCCGGCATCCGCAGTACTGACGATACGGTCGAGCAAATCGGCGTGCGCCGGGCGAAGGAATACATGGATCGGGCCGATATTATCCTCGTCGTCGTCGACCAGTCCCGGCCTTTGCAGGAAGAAGACCGGCAGATTTTGGAAACGGCCAGAGGCAGGCAGGCCCTGATCGTATTGAATAAGGAAGACTTGCAGCCGGCCTTTGAAACGGAAGAACTGCAGTCCTACGGGCTGCCCATCCTTTCGATTTCTGCCAGTACGGGAGCCGGCATGGGAGCATTGAAGGACGCCATGCTGTCGCTGGCCCTGAAGCAGGGGCTGACGGCGGCCCAGAGCGCCCTGCTGGCCAATACGCGCCATATCGAGCTGGTCCGGCAAAGCCGCGAAGCCCTGCAGCGGGCCCTAGACACGATAGAAGCAGGCATGCCCGTCGACTGCGCTATCGTCGATATCCGCGAAGCCTGGGAGCTCCTGGGTTCTATTACGGGCGATACGGTCCACGACGACATCATAGAAGAAATATTCAGCAGATTTTGTTTAGGTAAGTAGAAAAAGGGTGAAATCATGTTTGTAGTCGATACATACGACGTCATCGTCGTCGGCGCAGGCCATGCAGGCTGCGAAGCGGCCCTGGCCAGCGCGCGGTTAGGCGCGCGGACCCTCGTCGCGACGCTTAATTTAGATAATATCGCCCTCATGCCCTGCAATCCCGCCGTAGGCGGCCCCGGCAAGAGCCACCTCGTACGGGAAATCGATGCGCTGGGCGGCGAAATGGGCATCAATACGGATAAGACGTGCATCCAAATGCGCATGCTCAACACGGGCAAGGGGCCGGCCGTCTATTCCCTGCGGGCCCAGTCCGATAAGAAGATGTACCAGATGACCATGACCCAGGTGCTGGAAAATCAGGAACATCTGGACGTCAAGCAGCTCATGATTACAGATATCCAGATGGAAAACGGCGCCGTTACGGGCGTCGTCACGGAAATGGGCGAAGTGTACAAGGCGAAATGCGTCATCCTGGCGACGGGGACCTATTTAAAGGGAAAGATCATTACAGGCGAATGCGTCTATTCCGGCGGCCCCATGGGACAGCGGTCTGCAGAAGACCTGTCTGATTCCCT
This sequence comes from Megasphaera sp. ASD88, assembly GCF_002287425.1. NCBI lineage: Bacteria > Bacillati > Bacillota > Negativicutes > Veillonellales > Veillonellaceae > Megasphaera > Megasphaera sp. ASD88. The sequence continues at coordinate 68,822 of NZ_NQXW01000002.1, forward strand.
GCTGGCAGCGGGCATCAAGCTTATGCGCTTTAAGACGGGCACGCCGGCCCGCGTCGACCGCCGCACCTTGCGGACGGAAGAAATGCAGAAGCAGGAAGGCGACGAGCAGGGCCACGCCTTTTCCTTTTTGTCCGAACGGAAGAACCGCAACAAGGAATGCTGCTGGCTGACCTTTACGAATGAGGAAACGCACCGCATCATTCGGGAAAACCTCGACAGGGCGCCCATGTGCAACGGCGTCATCCAGGGCGTCGGCCCGCGCTACTGCCCGTCTATCGAATCGAAAATCGTCCGCTTTGCCGATAAGAAGCGACATCAGCTCTTCGTCGAGCCCGAAGGCGAAATGACTGAAGAAATGTACGTCCAAGGGATGAGCACCAGCCTTCCCGTCGACGTGCAGTACGCCTTCCTGCGGACTATTCCCGGCCTGGAAGATGTGCGGATCATGCGCCCCGGCTACGCCATTGAATACGACTGCCTGGACCCGACGCAGCTGACGCCGTCGCTGGAAACGAAGGCCATCAGCGGCCTCTTTTCGGCAGGCCAGTCTAACGGCACCAGCGGCTATGAGGAAGCGGCGGCCCAGGGCCTCATGGCCGGCATCAACGCGGCCCGCAAGGTACAGGGCAAGGAGCCCTTTATCCTTACCCGCTCGGAGGCCTATATCGGCGTCCTCATCGACGATTTGGTCACCAAGGGGACGGAAGAGCCGTACCGCATGATGACCAGCCGCTCGGAGTACCGCCTCATCCTGCGGCAGGACAACGCCGACCTGCGCCTGACCCAGAAGGGCTACGACATCGGCCTGGTCACGCAGGAACGGTACGACGCCTTTATGCAGAAAAAGGAAGCCGTCGAAGCGGGACTGGAGGCGCTGAAGGCCTTGCCCGTCACGCCGACGAAGGAAAATCAGGAAAAGCTGGCATCTATCGGCACGGCTCCGGTCCGTACCGGCCTCAAGGCCTACGATTTGCTGCGGCGCAACGAAGTGACCTACCATACGCTGCGCCAGGTATTTCCCCTGCCGCAGCTGGCCGACGACGTATGCGAGGAAATCGAGATCATGGTCAAGTACGAGGGATATATCAACCGCCAGCTGGAACAGGTGGAAAAGATGAACCGCCTGGAAAAGAAGCTGATGCCGGAAGATATCGTATACGCCGATATCGATACCCTGTCGGGCGAAGCGCGGCAGAAGCTGGACGCCATACGGCCCCGCTCCTTAGGGCAGGCCAGCCGCATTTCCGGCGTATCGCCAGCGGATATTACGGCCCTGCTCATCGTGTTGGAACAGCGCCAGCGGGAGGAAAGCCATGTTTAGAGACGAACTCATCGCGGCGGCGAAGGACTTTGGCCTGGCCCTGACGGCGGAGCAAATCGACCGATTCTGCTTGTTTGCAGAGCGCCTGGTCGAGACGAATAAGGTCATGAACCTGACGGCCCTTACGGAGCCGGCCGACGTAGCCGTAAAGCACATGATAGACAGCCTGTCGTGCTACGACGCGGCGTGGTTTCCCGAAGGGGCCTCCGTCCTGGATCTCGGCACGGGAGCCGGCTTTCCCGGCCTGCCCCTGCTCATCTACCGGCCCGATTTGAAGGTGACCTTTTTCGATTCCCTGCAGAAGCGGCTGACGTTTTTACAGGGCGTGACGGCAGAGATGGGCTTGCCGGCTTCCTTCCTGCACGGCCGGGCCGAGGAAATGGCCCACAAAGAGGAATACAGGGAACGCTTCGATATCGTGACCAGCCGGGCTGTAGCCCGCCTGCAGATATTGGCCGAATGGGCCCTTCCCTATACGGCTCGCCAAGGCATATTTATCTCCTTAAAAGGCGCCCAGTACGAGGAAGAGCTGGCCGAAGCCCAAAAGGCCCTGTCCATCCTCGGCGGCGCGGTGGCGGAAGTCCGCCCCGTCCATTTGCCGGGGCTGGATGACAAGCGGGCCGTCCTGTATATCAAAAAGACGAAGAAATGTCCGGCCAAATACCCGCGCAAGCCGAAAATGGCCGCTAAAAATCCGTTGTAATCATCTATAAGTTTATGCTCAAGGGAGGCATGTATCATGTCTTTAAAGAAAACAATCTTAGCTGCGCTGACTGCCTGCGTAGCCCTATCTTCCATAGCCTTCGCCGAAAATCCGGAATCGCCGGCAGTAGCGGCTCAGGCCGCCTACGTCATGGACGCCGATACGGGCGACGAGCTGTACGCCAAACAGCCTGACCTGAGAGGATATCCCGGCAGTACGACGAAGATGATGACCTGTATCGTCGCCTTGGAAAACGGACAAGGCATCATGGATAAGACGATTCGCATTACCGATAAGGCCCTGAGCGTCGAAAGCGATGCCTCTGTCCTCGGCCTGCAGCAGGGCGACCAGATTACCCTGCGCAACGCCCTGACGGGCATGATGCTCGTGTCGGGCTGCGATGCCGCCGTGGCCATTGCGGAAACGGTTGAGCCGACGGAAGATGCCTTCGTCGCAAAAATGAACGCGAAGGCGGCGGCTCTCGGTGCGACCCATACGCATTTCGTCAATCCCCACGGCCTTCCCGACGCCAATCACTATTCGACGGCCCGGGATCTGGCCAAAATTGGGGCTTACGGCATGAAGCTGCCGGCCTTCCGGGATATCGTCAAGCGCAGTACCTTTGACATGCCCTACGTCGACGGCAGCTATAAGCATTGCGTTTCGACGAACGAATTCCTGACTAGCGGGTTCCCCGGAGCAAACGGCATTAAAACCGGCACGACGAATGCCGGCGGGCCGTGCCTCGTCGTTTCGGCGACTCAGAACGGGCGGACGGTCATCGCGGCTATCATGAATTCGGAAGACCGCTACGGCGATGCCCAGGCCCTGATGAAATACGGCTTTTCCGTATTGAAGCCCCTGGAAAACGTCTACATCATCCGCAAGGCCCCGGCAGGTCAGACGCTGACCGAATTGGGCCGGCAGCAGATGGAGCAGGCCAAGGCTGCGGCGGACGCCAAGGCTAAGGGTCAAGCCGCGCAGGAAACAGCTTACGGAACGGACGCCGATACGGCCGACATGGCTGCGGCAGCTGTGAAAAAATCTGCATAATTCTTGACAGGTATGCTCTAAATCCGTATAATCATATCATAACAACGTACCTATACAGTGCAGGACTGACGGAATGAAGTGGAATAACCACGTGGACTGCACGGTGACATACACGCCGACCGTCTGGGCAAGAGTACATCTATTCTTTGTCCAGCCGGCCGGCTTTTTGTATTGCCGCGGCGGGACAAGTCAAAGGAGACGATATCATGAAGAGAAATCGCTGGCTCATTGCCCTGTCCGCCATGGGAATTCATATCTGCATCGGCAGCGTCTACGCCTGGAGCGTCTTGACCAAACCCATTATGGAATCGATGGGCTTTACGCTCCAGCAGACGACGTGGACCTTTTCGCTGGCTATCTTGTTTTTAGGTTTGTCTGCCGGATGCCTGGGAAGCTTCGTCCAAAAGGCCGGCCCCCGCAAGTCGGGCCTCGTGTCGACTTTATTTTTCGTTTCGGCTATGTTCGGCACGGCGGCGGCCATGGAGTTCCGCAGCCTGCCGATGCTGTATCTGTTTTACGGCGTCATCGGCGGCATCGGCCTGGGGACGGGATATATTACGCCTGTCTCGACCCTGGTCAAATGGTTTCCCGACAACCGCGGCTTTGCCACAGGCCTGGCCATCATGGGCTTCGGCTTTGCCAGCATGATCGCCGGTCCGGCGATGCAGCTTCTCGTCGCTAATTTTGGCCTGGCGACGAACTTCCTCATCTTGGGCGCAGTGTATCTCGTCGTCATGACAGCCTCGTCCCTGTACTTAGCGCCGCCGAAGGACGACGAAATACCCCGTCCCGATACAGAGCTGGCGAAGCCATCCGGCCCGGTCTATGCCGATGCCATGCCGCAGTTTTCCCTGAAAGAGGCCATGAAGACCTGGCAGCTCTATACGATTTGGTGGCTCTTTTTCGTCAATATCACCTGCGGCATCGCCCTCCTGGCCGTCGCCTCGCCGATGGCCCAGGAAGTCGTCGGCATGTCGCCCATGGCTGCCGCGTCCATGGTCGGCCTCATCGGCTTTTTGAACGGCGCCGGCCGCATCGCCTGGGCGACCGTATCGGATTATATCGGCCGGGCTAATACGTACGTCCTCTTCTTCTTCATCGAGGCCCTGGCCTTCTTCAAGCTGTCGACGGAAACGAACGCTTTCAGCTTTCAAATCGTCGTGCTGCTCATCATTACCTGCTACGGCGGCGGTTTTTCCTGTATGCCGGCCTACCTCAGCGACCTGTTCGGCACCAAGGCCCTGAGCGCTATCCACGGCCGCATCCTCACAGCCTGGGGGGCCGCCGGCGTGGCCGGCCCCCTGCTTCTGTCGTGGATTAAGGAAACGACGAACAGCTACTCCCTCACCCTGCAGGTCTTCTCGGCCCTCTTCGTCACGTCCCTGCTGGTTATGGCCGTCCTGAAATACAAGACGCGACACGGCATCACTGGTCAGGACGCCTATTGGTCGGCGAGAAAAGCGTCTGTCAAATAGATTTCTGCAATAAAAAATCAGGGTCTTCTCTATGATATATAGATGCAAGAAATAAGAATTGGCAATCAGCGTACTTGCGTCTAACACGACATAACAGAGCCGATCACCGCATGTTCATTTGCGCGTTATCGGCTCTTCATATGTACATCCCGTTTTTGATACTCATGGTATTCTGTTGTTTTATCATAGAACAAAAAAATCATCCAGCGATGATGCATACATTGTTGTCCCTTATAGATGGCGGGGATATTATAATTCAAGACGAATAAACAAAAAGCCGCGACCATTTACAGTGTTGAATGGCCGCGATTTTTTTTATTTCTCTATTCCGTTTTTTCCAGCAAGTCCCCTACCTCGCAGTACAGCACCTTTGCCAGCATGACAAGATACTCTGCCTGAGCTTTGTTGATATTCTTCTGCCGTTGCTCATATTGCTGGATCGTACGCACTGGGATGTTAGACAAATCTGCAAGTTCACGTTGACTCAATCCGGCTTTCTGCCGCAGAAGTTTCAGATTTGTTTCCGGTTTCGCCGCTTTATACATCGCAGTTACCTTATCGACGAACTGGCGAATATCCATTTCATGATAGGGCTGGTAAAGAGCTAGTATATCTTTGATGGGAACATACTGTACGATTTCTGCAAAGCTCATGGATGTTTCCCACTGATAATATGCTAATGCCCAGCCCGTCCAAAATTCCTCGCTTCGAGAGGCGGTGTAGTTCGGTTTGATTCGTTCTCTTTCCACGCCGGACTGCTCAAGTACCTTATACGCAATTTCCACACCGGACATCCCTGAAATAATAGTGAAATCGCCAGTTTCAAAGCGTTCTGCAACGCCGGACTTGATGAACAGATCGAAAAATTCAGCAATATCATATTTGAGATCGTATACTGCAAAGTCCAGCATACGACCAAGAGCTGTACGGGCTTTGTCAAGATAAACCTTATCGTAAGCGTGGATCATCAGGCATCATCTCCTCATCCATAATCTGCATGATATATAAATCGCCGCGCTGACGGCGGTTTCGCTCTACGCTGAAATATTCGCGGCGGGCGGTCTTGTCGCGCAGCATTTTTTTTGCATACCATTCGCTGCTTTCGGCAATCTCGCTGCCGATGAACTTAATTCGCTCAAAGGCCGTCTTGCTTTTGAGAACGAACTGCTGGCCGAGCTTACCCAGATACATTGCATTATTAAGATGACGGTAAGAAATCGTACCATTTATGAAATCCTGTGCAAATGAAAAATAGCTGTCGTCGGCACGATATCCAATGATGGCATCGCAGCTTTCGTAATCGACGGAAAAATTGGCAAGCAGATATTCCTTTGCCTCCCATGCCAGAGCAGAAGGAACATCAAACTCGCGGTTTTGCAGCAGCACTGTAAGCCAATGCAGGATGCAGTATTTCGGTGCATTCAGTTCAAGGATCTGCAGGCCGTCGCACTCGATTTCATAGCAGTTGGCATAGCCATCCTGATGCTTGCCGACTCCCCATTCCTTTGCCATCTCAAGGCTGTCGGTGCAGTAGAAGCCGAGGCCATAGTCATTGTAAGGCTTACCGTATCCAAATAAAGGCTTCTCAATGATATTTGAAGAACCATGATAGAGTTTTTTGATCATAGGGACATCATCTCCCTTTTTATATTTAAAATACTCCTAAAGGAGTATTTTGTCAATGCGGAAAACGATAATAAAAGACACGGCATAACAAAGACGGGATAGGACTGGAAAAAGCAATATACAGAATGTAATGATTTATTCTAAAAAACTGCCTTTTAAATGCTCCCCTATACTATAGGCAAATTTTCCGAGGCGGTTATTCCGAAGCATGTAAGGAGTACCGAGCATATTTCTGCGATTGTAAATGCCGATGGAGACAGAAAAACAGAGTATGTGGATTTTTGTCGGAGAATTAAAGTAAGACGGTGATTTGCAGTCTATTGAAGGGGAAAGAAAAAGCAGGACGGCATAGCAAATTGCCATGTCGTCCTGCATGATATCATTGAATGTGAGTCCAATGGGAAAGATTTTGATTGTTTGTTGTCTGTTTAACAATTCAACTTAGAGTCTCTGCGGAATGCCCGGGCCGACAGGCCAGCCTGTGAGATGCCAGAAGATGAACAAGGCGTACCACATGACCAGGAAAGCCATGGCGTAGGGCATCATGAGGGATAAATAGGTGCCGATGCCGCTGTCTTTTTTGTAACGGCGGATGATTTCCAAGAACAGGGGCAGGAACGGGTTGACTAAGGCGACGGTATTCAGCGCGCCGTCGCCGGCCCGGAAGGCGGCCTGGATAAAAGCCGGATGATAGCCCAGGAGCATGAACATGGGGACGAAGACCGTCGACAAGAGGGCCCATACGGCGGAGCCGCTGGATGTAAAGAGGCCCAGGAGCTGGCCGAAGAGCATGAAGCAGATGAGAGCCGGCAGGCCGGTCATGCCTACGTCTTTCAGGAACAGAGCCCCTTTCATGGCGATCATCGTCGACATGTTGGTCCAGGCGAAGGCTGCGATAAACTGGGCGATGAAAAAGGCCATGACCAAAAAGCCCGACAGGCCTTTGACGGCGTTGGTCATACAATGTATCATGTCGTCGGCGTTTTTGATTTTACGGATCGACACGCCATAGGTCAGGCCGACGGTCAAGAGAAAGCCGCACAGCAGCGGGATGACGCCGCGCAGCAGAGGCGACCCCAGGAGCGAATGGGTCTGGGGATTGCGGAGCAGGCCGTTGTCGGGAAAGGCCATGAGGAAGACGACGGCTAAGTACAGGACGGCGGCGATGAGGGTGTGGCGCAGGGCCTTTTTTTCCTCCGGCGACACGTCGGGAATGGTCAGATTTTCCTGGGCGTGGGCCGGGTCATATACGCCCATGCGCGGTTCGACGAATTTTTCCGTAATGAAGGTCGTCACGGCCGTCAGGTAGAATACGGCGAAGGACATGAAATACCAGTTATCGATCGGCGTGACAGTCATCGTCGCGTCGATAGTACGGATGGCCTGGGTCGTAATACCCGACAAGAGGACGTCCGTCGTGACGATGAGGATGTTGGCCGTAAATCCCGAATAGATGGCGGCCAGGGAACAGGCGAAGCCGACTAAGGGATGGCGTCCCATGGAATAAAACAGCATGGCCGCTAAGGGCGGCATAATGACGATGGCCGCGTCAGAGGCGATATGGCTCATGAGGCTGATGAAGACGACGGCCAGGGTCACGTACTTCCGCGGGATATTGTGCATGGAGTGATGGATGAGCGTCTGGAGCAGCCCCGTTTCCGACGCCACGCCCAGGCCGAAGGTCAGGACGATGATCATGCCCAGGGGCGGGAAATTAATGTAGTTTTTGATGAGGTTCGTCAGGAGCCAGTCCAAGCCTTCAGCGCTGATGAGGCTGCGGATATGGATGATTTCATTGGTCTTGAGATTGACGGCCGTTACGCCGGCCAGCTGCAGGACGTAAGAGCAAAGGGCCAGCACCATGAAGAAAATCAAAAAAAGAATAGCTGGATTGGGAAGCTTGTTGCCTACCCGTTCCAACCATTTGAGAAAAGAGCCGCGCGTGTCGTCGCTTACGGCGACGGCGGCAGCGGTGTGTTTCATACGGATCCCCTCCTATGTAATTATGCTGTAAAGGTATACGTTATCATTCCCCTATTGATATAAAGTAATACTTTACTATAGTAGCGTATTACTTTACACGCAGCATGTCAAGAAAAAGTATTTAATCTATCCATAGGAAATTCGTATGGTTTTAATGTAATGGGGATATAATCGAAAAAATCCCCTGCTTTACCGGCAGGGGACGTCAAATTGTTATTTCCAGATTTCTTTCATAATGTTCTTATACGATTCGTTCAGGTGCTCGATGACGGTCTGGAACAAGGCGTATACGAGGTCGCCGTTCAGCGATTCGTCGGCGCTGACGATGGAAATATCCAGGATCAGGGAGCCCTTGTTGTCAACGTAATACTTAAAGGCCTTGAAGGTCTGGTTGTACGTGTTGAGCAATTTTGCGAGGCCTTCGCTTCCTTCGGGGACCTTCGGGGCGACTAAGATGCGGATGATGCCGTAAATGCTGTCGTCGGCGATGACGATGGTCGGCAGGTTATTGCCGTCGATATTGAGCTGCGAGCGGAAGACGACGGTATGGAAGGGGTCGTCCTTGATTTCGTCGACTGTAAAGACGGACAGATTTTTTTCTTTTAAATATGCCTGGAAGCTTTCGGCTTTTTTATTCATGACAATCACTCCTAATGTAGTAAAATCAGTAAGCTTATACGTTATTATATCATAAATTGCGCCTTCTGGCTTCCGTATTTGCGTCCACCCTGGCAGTTGTTCTGTGATATAAATCACAATATATGATTCGTGCGCATAATTGACTGTTAATGATTGAAAAATACGCAATTATGATAGAAAATGATTGAAAAAGAAAGAATTTGATTGTATAATGCAGGTGTAAAGGAACTTAGCAGAAAGGATGAGGGTCATGCTGACCGAAGAAAGACAAGCTGAAATCATGCGCATCGTCAACGTGCACGGCGCCGTGTCGGTTCAGGAGCTGGTCAATTACCTGGATATTTCCGAATCGACAGTTCGGCGGGATTTGGCTGCCTTGGATGAAGAAGGGCTGCTGCGGCGCGTTCACGGCGGGGCGACGTCCTTGAAGGAAGGGGCCTACGACGCGGCCATGGAAGATTTGCAGGACAAGTACTCCCTGCACATCGGGGAAAAGCGGCGCATCGCCCAGTTTGCCGCCTCTCTGGTCCGGCCGGACGACTTCGTGTATCTCGACGGCGGCTCGACGGTCGAGCAGATGGCCGATTTTCTCGTCGGCTCCGAGGCGTCCTTTGTGACCAGCGGCCTGCCGACGGCCCAGAAGCTGGCCCGCAGTGGCGTAAAGGTGTACGTCCTGCCCGGCCTGGTCAAGGGAAAGACCGAATCGGTCATCGGCAGCGAAATGCGGGACATGCTGAGCCGCTACCACTTTACGAAGGGATTTTTCGGCACGAACGGCCTGACGCCTCAGGAGGGCTGCACGACGCCCGACGTGGAGGAAGCGGCCTGCAAGGGCGCAGCCGTGCGGCAGTGCCGGCAGGCATACGTATTGGCCGACGTCAGCAAGTTCGGCCAGTCGGCGCACATTACCTTTGCAGACCTGGCCCAGGTCACGGTCGTCACGGCCAAGGGCGAAGAAGACATGGACTATAGTTCTTACGAATCTTTGACGGAGGTGCATATCCTTTGATTTATACGGTTACGTTCAATCCCTCGCTGGATTATGTAGTGCAGATGAAGGAATTTAAGGCCGGCGACATCAACCGGGCCGAAGCGGAAACGATTTATCCCGGCGGAAAAGGCGTCAACGTGGCGCTGGTACTGGGAAATCTTCACATTCCGGCGAAAATGCTCGGCTTCATCGCCGGCTTTACGGGACGGGAAATAGAACGGCTGGCTTTGGAATGCGGCAGCGACTGCGATTTCATCGTGCTGGACGAAGGCTATTCGCGCATCAACCTGAAGATCAGCGCAGCTGACGAAACGGCGGTCAACGGCATGGGGCCGGTTATCCCCGACGACAAACTGCAGGCCCTGATGGCCCAGATCGACGGGATGGCCGACGGTGATACCCTCGTATTGGCCGGCAGCATCCCGGCCGCCCTTCCCGACGACATATACGAACGGATCCTGCGCCGCCTCGAAGGCGCTCCGTACGGGTCGTCGTCGACGCGACGGGCGATTTGCTGAAAAACGTCATGAAATATAAGCCCTTTTTAGTCAAGCCGAATAACTTCGAGCTGGGCGAATTGTTCGATACCGTCCTCAAGACGGACGAAGAAATCGCCGAATGCGCAAGAAAGCTTCAGGATATGGGCGCGCGAAACGTCCTCGTATCCCTCGGCGGCGACGGCGCCCTGCTCCTCGGCGAAGACGGCCGGGTATACCGCATGCAGTCGCCTAAGGGCAAGCTGGTCAATTCCGTCGGCGCCGGCGACAGCATGGTAGCCGGGTTCTTAGCCGGCTTCGAATCGTCGGGCGGCGACCTGCAGGAGGCCCTCAAGATGGGCATCAGCGCCGGCAGCGCTTCGGCCTTCCACGATTGGCTGGCGACGGAAGACGATATTAAAGAAGTATACGGCCAGCTGCCGTAACGCAGGTTTGTAGGTAAAAGGAGATTGTAAATTCATGCGGATTGTAGATTTATTGAAAAAAGAAAGTATCGACTTACAAGCCGTCGTCGCCGACAAGGGCGCGGCGATCGACCATCTCGTATCCCTGATGGATAAAGGCGGCAACGTGACGGATCTGGAAGGATACCGCAAGGCCGTGCTGGCCCGCGAAGCCGAAGGCAGCACGGGCATCGGCGAAGGCATCGCCATCCCCCACGCCAAGACGGACGCCGTGTCGGCTCCGGGGCTGGCGTCGATGATCGTCCGTTCGGGCGTAGAATATGAAAGCCTGGACGACGAGCCGGCCTTCCTGTTCTTCCTCATCGCCGCCCCGGCCGGCGGAGCCAACGTCCACCTGGAAGTGCTGAGCCGTCTGAGCCGTATGCTCATGGACGACGAATTCCGGGAAAATTTGATGAACGCCAAGACGGCCGACGAATACCTGGCCGTCATCGACGAGACGGAAACGGCCCAGCTGGCGGCGGAAGCGGAAGAAGAAGCTGCCGAGGCAGAAGCGGCTCCGGCTGACGAACCGGCCTCCCCCGCTCCGTCGGACCGGCCCTTCGTCATCGGCGTCACGGCCTGCCCGACGGGCATCGCCCACACCTACATGGCGGCGGAAGCTCTGGAAAGCAAGGGAGCTGCTATGGGCGTCGACATTAAAATCGAAACGAACGGTTCCGGCGGCGTCAAAAACCATCTGACTGCCGAGGATATCGAGCGGGCCGTCGGCGTCATCGTCGCCTGCGACAAGGACGTGCCGACGCAGCGCTTTGCCGGCAAGCCCGTCGTCTTTACGAAGGTCGCCAACGGCATCAAGATTCCGGAAGAACTGATCCAGACTGTCCTCGACGGCAAGGCCCCCATTTTCCACGGCGAAAGCTCGTCGTCCGAGGCCGTATCGCTGGATGCGGCGGAAAAGGAAAGCGCCGGCCGTCAAATCTATAAGCACCTCATGAACGGCGTATCCCACATGCTGCCCTTCGTCATCGGCGGCGGCATCCTCATCGCCCTGGCCTTCCTCTTCGACATGGAACACGCCGGCACGGCCCAATTCGGCACGGGCACGCCTCTGGCGGCCTTCCTGAAAAACATCGGCGGCCTGGCCTTCAGCATGATGATGCCTATCCTGGCCGGCTACATCGCCATGAGCATCGGCGAACGGCCCGCCCTCATGCCGGGCATCGTCGGCGGCTTTTTGGCCACGACAGGCGGCTCGGGCTTTTTCGGGGCCCTCTTTGCCGGGTTCATCGCCGGGTACCTCATCATCCTGCTCAAGAAGGTATTTTCCAACCTGCCCCAGGCCCTGGACGGCACGAAGCCCATCCTGATTTATCCCGTCTTGGGACTCGTCCTCATCGGGGTCATCATGACCTATATCATCAACCCGCCGACGGCCCTGTTCAACACGTGGCTCTTTGACGTCCTGAACAGCATGACTACGACGAGCCGCATCGTCCTCGGCTTTATCCTGGGCGGCATGATGTCCATCGACTTCGGCGGCCCCATCAATAAAGCGGCCTACGTCTTCGGCACGGCCTCCCTCATGAGCGCCTCCGGCGAAGCGATTTCTTCGGGTATCATGGCTTCGGTCATGATCGGCGGCATGGTGCCTCCCATTGCCATTGCCCTGGCTATGCTGCTGTTCAAGCAGAAATTCACGGCGAAGGAACGGCAGTCTACGGTGACGAACTTCATCATGGGATTGTCTTTCATTACGGAAGGGGCTATCCCCTTTGCCGCATCCGACCCGGTGCACATCATTCCGCCCTGCGCCGTCGGCGCGGCCGTCGCCGGGGCCCTGTCCATGCTCTTTCACTGCGCCGTTCCGGCTCCTCACGGCGGCATCTTCGTCTTCGGCGTCGTGACCAATCCGCTCATGTACGTCGCGGCTCTGGCGGCAGGCGTCGTCGTCGCGGCCGTGCTGATGGGAATTGTTCGTAAAAAACAGTCGGCTGATTAATTGCATTCGGCTGTAAAATCAGATACACTTATAGTATGTAATATATTTTCACATAATATAATATTGGGCGCACGCGCCTGCGAAGGAGGAACTACACATGAAAGAATTTACGTTTACTGTCACCGATCCTATGGGTATCCACGCTCGTCCGGCCGGACTGCTGGTCAAGGAAGCCAAAAAGTATGAATCGGCTATTACGATGCTCAAGGGCTCCCGCAAGGGCGATTTGAAAAAGATTTTTACCATTATGGCTCTCGGCGTTAAACAGGGCGAAACCGTTACGGTCCAGGTAGAAGGCGCCGACGAAGAAGCAGCCGCCGCGATGGTTGAAACTTTCCTCAAGGAAAACTTCTAATATCTACGACATAAGGGGGATGTATCCATGCTGACGTTAAAAGGGAAAAGCGTCTTTCCCGGCATTACGATCGGGCCGCTGGCGCTGTTCCACCGCAACACGATTTCGACGGCCCAGCGTCCGATTCAGGATGCCGAAGCCGAAGTAGCCCGCTTTCAGGATGCTCGCAAGGTAGCCATTGAACAGCTGAAGGACTTGTATGAAAAAGCCCTGGAAAAAGTAGGCGAAGAACAGGCCGCCGTGTTTGAAGTACACCAGATGATGCTGGACGACGACGATTATATCGACTCTATCGAAGGGCAGATCCGCGATGAAATGCTCAACGCCGAAGCGGCCGTCGACCGGACGGCCCAGCAGTTTGCCGAAATGTTCCGCTCTATGGACGACGCCTACATGCAGGCCCGCGCCGCCGACGTCCTCGACATATCGCGCCGCGTGGAACAGCAGCTGTGCGGCGGACCGGGCGTCGATTTCAGCAAATACGACCACGTCATCATCGCCGCCGACGACCTGGCTCCCAGCGAAACGCTGCAGCTCGACACGGATAAGATCCTGGGCTTCGTGACGTCGGCAGGCAGCACGAATTCCCACACGGCGATTTTGGCCCGCACCCTGGGCATCGCCGCCGTCGTCAGCACGGATACGCCTCTGCATACGGACGTAGACGGCATGATGGCCATTATAGACGGCCTGACCGGCACGGTATACATCAATCCCGATGAAGAAACGCTACAGGCCATGGAAGCAAAACAGCGCGAAGAAGCGGACCGGAAGCGCCGTCTGGAAGAAGTGCGGGGCGCGGCGTCGGAAACGAAAGACGGCCGCCGCGTCAAGATCTTCGCCAACATCGGCAACCCCGGCAATATTCCCCAGGTCCTCGACAACGACGCCGAAGGCATCGGCTTGTTCCGCAGCGAATTCCTCTATCTGGAAAACAGCGACTATCCGACGGAAGACCAGCAGTTCGAAGCCTATAAGAAGACGGCCGAAGCGCTGGGCGGCAAGACCGTCGTCATCCGCACCCTCGATATCGGCGCGGACAAGCAGGTCGACTACTTCCAGCTGGACAAGGAAGAAAACCCGGCTATGGGCATGCGGGCCATCCGCATCTGCCTGACCCGTCCGGAGCTGTTTAAAACGCAGCTGCGGGCCCTGCTGCGGGCTTCGGCCTTCGGCAAGATCGCCATCATGTTCCCCATGATCATCTCCGTAGACGAAGTGAAGCAGTGCAAGGCCATCCTGGCCGACGTCCGGACTGAGCTGGACGCCGAAGGCGTCGCCTACGACAAGGACATGGAAGTGGGCATCATGGTAGAAACGCCGGCAGCGGCTATCATGAGCGACGAGCTGGCGAAGGAAGTAGACTTCTTCAGCATCGGCTCCAACGACCTGACGCAGTACACCCTGGCGATCGACCGCCAGCAGACGAAGCTGGACGCCTTCTTCGACGCCCACCATCCGGCAGTGCTCCGCCTCATTCAGCAGACCGTGGAAAACGGCCACAAGGCCGGCATCTGGGTTGGCATCTGTGGCGAGCTCGGCGCGGACCTGACGCTGACCGAAACGTTCCTGCGCATGGGCGTCGACGAATTATCCGTTAGCCCGCCCCTGGTGCTTCCCCTGCGTGAAAAGGTACGCTCTCTCGATTTGAGCAAGTAACTTGCAGACCATAAAAAAGTAATTCCCAAGCATGCGATTTGGGAATTACTTTTTTTATGCTATCTATTGCATTTTTACTAATAAATGTTGTATAATTTTTCTTAATTAATTCATATGTATTTGAGATTACTAAGGGGATGAACGATATGAAATTTACAAAATACGTTGTTACAGCCTTGGCCGGCATGATGGCCGCGTCGATGATCGCCGGCTGCGGCGGCCAGGATAAGGCGGCTGCTGAAAAGAAGGAACCGCTCCGCGTCGCTACGAACGCTACCTTTGTGCCCTTCGAGTTTAAGGACGAAGCGAATCCGGAAGATTACAAGGGCTTTGAAATGGATTTGATTAAGGCCGTCGGCAAGGAAATGGGCCGGGAAGTCCAAATCAATAACCTTCCCTTCTCCGGCATCATTCCGGTCATCCAGCAGGGCGATATGGATATTGCCGCCGCCGGTATGACGATGACCCAGGAACGGGCTAAGAACGTCCTCTTCGCCGCTCCCTTCTACGAATCGAAGCTGGTTATCCTCGCTCCCAACGGCAGCGGCATCACGTCCATCGACGACTTGCAGGGCAAGACCGTAGCCGTGCAGATGGGCACGACCGGCGCAGGCTATGCCGAACAGAAGGGCTTGAACATCAAGCAGTTTGACCACAACTCCGAGCTCATCATGGATTTGCAGGTCGGCGGCGCCCAGGCCGGCATTCTGGATAAGCCCGTAGCCGATTACTTCCTGGCTCAGGACGGCAAGGGCAAGTATGAAATCATCGACATTCCCGATACGAAATCGGAATACTTAGCCTTCGCCCTCAATAAGAACAACACGGAGCTGCAGAAGGAAGTCAACGCGGCCCTGGCGAAGCTGAAGGAAACGGGAGAATTCCAGAAATTGTATAAACAGTGGTTCAATACGGACGCTCCTAATCTGCCGGCTACGGCTGAAGAAGCGTTAAAATAATATTGTCTGTGCAAACAGGCTGACTCGCGCATATTACGGCGAGCCAGCCTGTTTTTTTTGCCATAGGATGTACGGGACGTAGCATATCAGCATGACGATCCACTGCAGCCCTTCGGCGTGGGCGATGGCCATGTTGCCGAGATATGGGGCCAGGGCGTAGGATAAGGCGATGCGGGCCAGCAGGGACGCGATGCCGACGATGCTGGAATACAGGACTAGGCCCATCCCCTCTACGGTGCCGCGGAGGGCTGAGGCGATGCCGAAGCACAGGTAGTAGACGGCGATTTGCCGGAAGAATTCGCTGCCGATGGACGCCGCTTCGGCTCCAACGCCGAACAGGGCTACCAGCTTGCCGCCGAAGGCCGCCATGACGACCATGAGCAGGAAGGCAATGACTGCGTTCAGGGCGACGCCGTACCGGCAGAACGATTGAGCCTTGGTTAAATTGCCGGCCCCCTTGCTCTGAGCGACCATCGTCGAGACGGCCGAGCCGAGGTTGATGATGGGAAGAAGCATGATGAGGTCGATGCGGTAAGCCGTCGTAACGGCGGCTACGGTAGCAGAGCCGAAGCCGTTCATAAACTGCTGGAGGGCCATATTACCCAGGGCCATGACGCTGCTCTGGACGGCCGGCGGCAGGGCGAACCGCCATCCCTGGGCGACGATATGGGGCTGGACGAGTTTTTCTTTCAGGGAAAGGTGCAGCAGGGGCCGCTTCGTTTCTGCGTACCAGACGATGAAGATGGCCATGGCGATTTGCGATATACTCGTAGCCCAGGCCGCCCCGCTTACGCCCCAGCGGCAGACGGCGACGAAGACGAGGTCGAGGACGACGTTGACGACAGACGACAGGACGATGGCGAAAAAGGGCGTCCTGCTGTCGCCGATGGCCCGCAGCAGGGCCGAGTAGAGATTGTAGACGGCCAGAAAGGGCATGCCGAGCAGGATGACGCGCAGGTATTGCCCCGTAAATTCGGCGATGTCTGCCGGCGTGCGGAGGGCGTCGAGAAGGGCTTCTTCCCAGATACAGCCGGCGGCGGCGCAGAAGGCGCAGGCCGGGACGAGGAGGACGAGAAAGGCCGACAAGATGCGGGGCAGCGTCTCGTACTCTTTTTTGCCGTATTTCTGGGCGGCTAAGATGGACAGGCCCAGGGTAAAGCCCGTCATGGACATAGTAAACAAATTGCTCACAGCCGTCGTCATGCCGACGGCGGCCAGGGCCTCTTCGCCGACGACGTGGCCGACGATATAGGCGTCGGCCCAGCTGTACAGCTGCTGCAGCATCCCGCTCAGGATCAAGGGCAGGCTGAAGACGAGCAGGACGGCGGCAGGATGGTCTTTGGAATACAGGGTCATGGCTTGGACTCCCCTTTCCTCTGATATAGAAAAACAGCCAGACTTTTCAGCCTGACTGTCGGTAGGTGCTCACCCGTATGCTTACTATATCGTATATTTTTTCACCGGTCAAGATTCTGACGGCTCCGGCGATAAAAAAGCAGTCAGACATGCAGGCCTGACTGCTTGTATGAGGCGTATGTCGTTAGTTTGCCGTTTTGACCGAGCCCGAAGGGAGCACGCGCTGTACCGGCTCCGGTTCTTCGGCGTATTCTGCCTTGATGGTAGGCAGCGTAATCGGCGTCTTGTCGACGACGCGGACGACGAGGAGCGTGATGATGCAGATGAGCCATTCGAAGTAGATGACGTGCGGCAGCACGCGGACTTCCGGGAACAGCTGCCAGGCTACGAGGCCGATGATGCCGACGAGGGTCGTCCAGAAGGCCGTGTTTTTGCGGCACAGAGACGGGCAGAACATGGTGCACAGGAAGACCAGCGTGAAGGCCGTCGTCAGGCTCAAACCGATGAGCATGACCTTGACGATGCCGACGGCGTTGAAGGCCAGCCACAACGTGCCTAAGCCGATGATCAGGATGATCAGCCGGTTGGCCTTGACGTAATTGGCCTGGGAAATATCGGGCTTGAAGAAACGCTTGAAAATATCCTGGGCGACGAGGGTGCCGGCTCCGAGGAGAATCGTGCAGGCCGTCGATACGTCGGCAGCCCAAAGCGCTGCCAGGGTCATGCCCGACGAGAAGGGATCAAGGCTCATGATGATCTGCGGCAGGGCCATCGTCGGGTTCAGTTCGGGGAACTGGGCTTTAGCCGCCAGTCCCAGTACGGCGCAGAGGAAGCCGACGGGGAAAATCAGGATGCCGCCTAAGATATAGCCCTTGCGGGCGGCGTTGACGTCTTTGGCGCCGCAGGCGATCTGCACGGGGCCCTGGGCCGTGATGGCCTGGGTCGTCATGACGATGATCCAGCCGATGAGGACGGCGAAGGACAGGCCGCCCATGGGAGTGAACCAGCCGAAATCAGCCTGAGGCAAGGCGGCGTTGATGCCGCTGATGCCGCCGTCGCGGATGAGGATGCGTACCATAGAATAGATAATGCCGAGGTAAATGACCGTAACGCTCAGGATATTGGACAGGCCCGACGACCAGAGGCCGCCGATAGCCGTAATGCCGATGAAGACGACGGCGCTGGTAATCATGCCGGCGTGCATGGAAAAGATATCGGGCATGAGGGCGTGCAGGATAGACCCGCCGGCGACGTACTGCAGCGACGTAATGCAGATCATGATGAGCGATAAGCCGATGACGCTGATGACCCGGGCTTTTTTGTCGTAACTCCGTTCAAAGAGCTCGGGAATAGTCGTACAATTCAGGGCCCTGTACTTGCCGGCGGCGACGAAGCCCATGATGACGGCGCCGATAGCCCAGGCGGCGTTGTACCAGCCGGCAGCCAGGCCGATGGTCGTGGCGCTTTCGGCTACGCCGACTGTCGACGCGGCGCCGACGGCCATGCCCGTAATGCTGACGGCGACGAGACCCGTAGAGAAGCGCCGTCCGGCAAACAGGTATTCCGTCGGGTTTTTGCTGGCCCGCCGTTTGACGTAAAATGAAATGGCGAATAATAAGACGATATATAAGATGACAATACACAACTGAATAGACATTTTCCATTCATCCCCTTCAGAAAAGCTACTAATTGCAACCATAGTTCCGTACAGTGCAACAACAGTAACATAAGATGTTATTATTGTATTCCAAAACGGAGAAAAATACAAGGTAGTTTATTGAAAAAAGAAGAAAATATCCGCAGTTTTCCAATAAATTTTACATGGCCTTCTCCCTTTGTCTCAATATTTAATATGTTTTCTGAAACGTAAAACGTTTGTCCTGAAAGATGCGCTGATACTTGAATAGATGAATCTATTTTCTTGACAAATAAAACCGGGCCCCTGCGGAAATGCTTGCAGGAGCCCGGGATCGTTACTGGAGTATAAAGAAATATAAGGAAGCGACGGCGGCCAGGATAATCCGGTACCAGCCGAAGACCTTGAAGTCGTTGGTCTTGATGAAGGACATGAGGAAGCGGATGGCCAGCACGGATACGATGAAGGCCACGATCATGCCGGTCAGGAGGACGGCTCCCTCCGTGGCCGTGAAATGGAGGCCGAAGTCCAGCAGCTTGACGGCGCTGGCCCCTATCATAATCGGCACGGCCAGCAGAAAGGTGAACTCCGCCGCGGCGACGCGGGATACGCCGATCATGAGGGCGCCGATAATCGTCGAGCCCGAACGGGACGTCCCGGGAAATACGGCGGCGATGAGCTGGAAACATCCGATCCACAGGGCCGCCTTGTAGGTCAGGTCGGCCGTCGTTTCGACGACGGGAGCTTTGCCCTTGTTCCTGTTTTCCACGACGATAAACAGGACGCCGAACAAGGCCAGCATGACGATGACTACGGGATAGGTGAAAAACAGGGAGTTCAGCTCGTTGCCCCACAGCAGTCCGACGACGCCGGCAGGAATACTGGCGACGACGATTTTCGGCCATAAGGCCAGGGCTTCGGCCTTGAGGCGGAAGCCGCCGCGAAGGGTAAAGGGCAGGAGCTTGTCGCCGAACAGGACGAGTACCGCCAATATGGCGCCGAGCTGGACGACGACGAAAAACATTTCCATGAATTTTTCCGACATGTTCATGGTCACGAATTCGTTCAGCAGGATCATATGGCCTGTGCTGCTGATGGGCAGCCATTCCGTAATGCCCTGGACGATGCCGAACAATACGGCTTTTGCGATTTCAATAAGCATAGGGAAGTCTCCTCTTTTGTGAACCCTGACGGCGGCGAAACCGGCCCGTCCCCCGCCCTGGCAGTGAGAACGGCCCGCAGAATCATCGCGCGCCGGCGTTTAATTTATACGATATATATGCATACAGGTAAGGACTATTTTATCGCCGGTAGTGGTAATACATGTCAACTTGCTGCGGCAAATAATAGTTTATTTTAACAGCATGGGGACAATCTTGTCAATTCGTTTTTTGATAATACAACACGCATTGTTGTATATGCCGCTGCGGTATGGCCAGCGAAGAGGCGTTGCTCTTTTCGCCTTGGGGAAAAGTTTGTGAAATTTTACTCTTGTTTCTTTCAGCCTGATGTGGTAAGATACGGGCAAGGCAAAAGATGACATCACCTTTGTGAGTTATACTTTTTCGGATAATTATATTTGCGCGATGTACGTGCATCTGCTTGGATCGTAACGGACCGAGACAGAAAGGGTCACTCATCATAATCAGGCGTGCAGGGGATTGCTGCGTTCGTGTCTCTGCGCGCTGGTTGCAGCACTTGTGTATGTGCGCCTTTCGGTCTACGCCGGAAGGCGTTTTTCTTTTGCCCCGACTATTTTACTAGGAGGTTGATACCTTGAAAAAATGTTGCGGCTTTTTAGTGAACAACATGGCCCTCTTCGTCCTGCTCATCGGCGTCGTCGGGGCCGTGCGGCCTCAGACCCTGACCTGGGTCGGCCCCTACGTGGGCTGGCTGCTGGGCGTCGTCATGTTCGGCATGGGCATGACCCTCACCTTCCAGGATTTTAAGCGGGTTCTGCAGCGTCCCTGGGAAGTCCTGCTGGGCGTCGTGGCCCAGTTTCTCATCATGCCCCTGGCGGCCTGGTTTCTGGTCTGGCTCTTCGCCCTGCCGCCGGAGCTGGCTATCGGCGTCGTCTTAGTGGGAACCTGCCCGGGCGGCACGGCGTCCAACGTCATTTCCTACCTGGCTAAGGGCGACGTAGCCTTGTCCGTTTCCATGACCATGGCGACGACCCTACTGGCGCCGGTCGTTACGCCGACCCTGACCTGGCTCCTGGCCGGCTCGTGGATAGAAGTATCCTTTACGGCCATGATGATTTCCATCGCCCAGATGGTCCTCCTGCCCTTGCTGCTGGGGCTGACGGCGCACCATTTCTTTGAAAGGACTGTAGAAAAGATACTGCCTGTCATGCCCGTCGTATCGGTCGTCACCATCGTCCTGCTAGTCGGCGGCGTCGTGGCCCTGGGGGCTGAAAGCCTGCTGGACGTTGGCCTGCTCATGGCGGCTATCGTCGTGCTGCACAACGCCTTCGGCCTGGTCCTGGGATACGGCATGGCCCGCCTGTTCCGCCTGGATTCCAAAAAGGCCCGCACCGTGTCCATCGAAGTGGGCATGCAGAATTCCGGCATGGCCGCCTCGCTGGCCGTCCTGTACTTTAGCCCGGCCGCGGCCATTCCTGGCGCGATTTTCAGCGTATGGCACAATATTTCCGGCTCTATCGTAGCGAACTACTTTGCCCGCCGCGATGAACGGAAGCGCGTAGATGTAAAGAATGTAGAATCAATTCACTTGGCATAAAGGAGCATCTCTATCATGAAAATTTTTACAACTGTAGCAGATATGCAGGCCTTTTCGGCTGCCTTAAAAAAAGAAGGAAAATGCATCGGCCTCGTCCCGACGATGGGAGCCTTGCACGAAGGCCACCTGACGCTCATGCGGGCGGCGAAGGAAAAGTGCGATGTTGTCGTCGCCTCGGTCTTCGTCAACCCGACCCAGTTCGGGCCGAACGAAGATTTCGACGCCTATCCGCGCCGCTTTGAAGAAGACTGCCGCAAGCTGGAAAGCGTCGGCGTCGACGCCGTGTTCCATCCCGAACCGGCTGAAATGTATCCTGAAGGGTACTGCACTTACGTCAACGTAGACGGCGACATTACTCATAAGCTGTGCGGTGCTCAGCGTCCCATCCACTTCCGCGGCGTGGCGACGGTCGTCACGAAGCTCATGAATATTACCCGGGCTGACGAAGCCTTTTTCGGCCAGAAAGACGCCCAGCAGGTCGTCGTCGTCCGCCGCTTCGTCGACGATTTGAATATTCCCGTCCACATCAACATGGTGCCCATCGTCCGCGAAGACAGCGGCCTGGCCCGCAGCTCCCGCAACGCCTACCTCTCGCCGGCGGAAAAGGAAGCGGCCCTGGTCCTGTCGCGCAGCCTGAGAAAGGCTAAAGCCGCTTACAACGGCGGCGAAACGAATGCCGAAGCCTTGAAAGCCATCGTCACGAAAGAAATCCAGAGCGAGCCCATGGCCGTCATCGACTACGTAGACCTGTTTTCCTTCCCAGCCCTCCTGCCTGTGGAAACAGTGAATGAACCGTGCCTGCTGGCCATCGCCGTCCGCATCGGCAAGACCCGCTTAATCGACAACATTATTTTAGGAGATGCCGCAAAATGATACTGAATTTACTGAAATCTAAAATCCACTGCGCTACCGTTACGGAAGCCAACCTGCAATACATGGGAAGCATTACCATCGACGAAGCCCTGATGGAAGCGGCCCATATCCTGCCGAACGAACGAGTCCAGGTCGTCGACAACAACAACGGCGCCCGCCTGGAAACGTACGTCATTCCCGGGCCGAAGAACTCCGGCGTCATCTGCCTAAACGGCGCGGCGGCCCGCTGCGTCCAGCCCGGCGACGTGGTCATCATCATGGCCTACGCCTTTATGACCGAGGACGAAGCCCGGTCCTACGTGCCGACTGTCGTCATGGTCGACGGGCAGAATGCCGTCCGCGAAGTGCGCTGCGCAGAACATCACGGCCAGACCCATTAGGACAAGCCCATTGTTTCACGTGAAACAACGCCTCCCTCTTCTGTCTTCACATTTTCTTGACAATTTCTTCATGACTTTTTCACAGGCAGGCAGTATACTATAGATGTAATGAAGAACAGATATACTTTCTTTTACATAACTCACGTATTACAAGGAGGCGTACTTATGAAACTCTTTTTGGCTAAAAAGCTGCGCGTCGCCCTGGCCGTCATGGCCTTCGCCGGCTGTACGGCGGCCTTTGCCGCCGACGGACAGGCTGCTTTCGTTCAGGTCAGCCCTGACGCCTATTCTTACTGCCACGACGGCTCCGGCCACGGTCATCATCACGGCTGCGGCTGGTAGCGCTGGCGCAGGAGCGTAAAAAGCTTTCTCTCCTTATCCATTGCAGATGAGGAGAGAAAGCTTTTTTTGTCTATTCTTGCCCGCCCTTTCGGATGATGAAAATCTTCATACTTTCTTCATAACTTCTCCATTCTTTGTTCACAGGCCTCTTATATACTGTACTTGTAATCAGGAACACATCATACAATGGATTTCAGCATAGGAGGTATACGTTATGAAAACGATCGTTATGGCTAAAAAATTCCGGTATATCCTGGCAGTTGTCGCCTTAGTCGGCTGTACGGCAGCCTTTGCCGCCGACGGCACGGCAGATACGGCTCAGACGAATCAGAGCCAGAGCCAGTATACCTGCCCCTATCATCAGGACTGCCCCTACGGCGACGGCCGGGGACGCGGCCAGGGCCGGGGTCATCACCACCACCGCGGCTACTGCCATCAGAACGACGCCCAGACAGTGACTCAGCAATAACGAACAAGCTCCCTTTGGCGATCATACCGCTGGAGGGAGCTTGTTTTTGCTGCCGCTCATAAATTTATGAGTGACTTATAAATTTGCTAATATATTGTTCGCTGCGAGTTAATTTTTTATAATGAGCACAGGTAAGGAAATGAACAGGACAACACAGGAGGTATGGATGATGATGAACGAAAACGTAGTAAAAATATTGAAAGCTTACATGTGGGACGTAGCTACCTGCTCTGATGACGGCAATCCGAACGTCGTGCCCGTAGCCTTTAAGAACGTAACAGAAGATGGCAAATTAGTCGTCGGCGACGTGTTTATGGAAACGACGATGAACAACGTCAAGGCCAACGGGAAAGTCGCCATTTCGGCATACGACGCCAAGACCTACGAAGGCTATCAGGTCAAAGGCACGGCTGAATACGTGACGGAAGGGCCTGTCGTCGATATGTTTGAAGGCCTGGTAGAAAAGACCTTCCGCGGGGCGGCGACGGCTAAAGGCGCCCTGGTCATTACGCCGGAACAGGTCATCGTGACGACTCCCGGCGCAGACAATAAGAAGGTATTATAAGAAGGAGGGCTGGCAGCGAGCCTGAACATGAGTGTCTTGTTTTCGGGCTCGCTCCTTTTGTTTAGGAGGATATGCTCATGGTGACGTATACAGCCCATATCGACGAGGCGGCCTGCGTCGGCTGCGGCGCGTGCCTCGAAGCCTGTCCGGCCGGGGCTATCATCATGACGCCGGGCTGGCGCTGCGTCGTGCAGGAAGCTCTTTGCCTCGGCTGCGGCATATGCGCGGGCCTGTGTCATAAAGGCGCGCCGCAGCTGCAGGAGACGGCAGGCTCATACATTCCATAGGTACTTAAAATACCAGAAGGGCTATGATACAATAAAGGAAAAAAGGAGGCCTGCCTATGTATCAGAAAAAATTGGAGCCCGATATCCGCTGCCCTCTGGAATACGGATTGGATATCTTCGCCGGCAAATGGAAATCGCGGATTATCTGCGTGCTGGCCGCCTTGGGGACCCTGCGGTACAGCCAGCTGCGCAGCGAAATGGGAAATATTACCGACGCCGTGCTGGCGTCGACGC
This sequence comes from Megasphaera sp. ASD88, assembly GCF_002287425.1. Lineage (NCBI taxonomy): Bacteria > Bacillati > Bacillota > Negativicutes > Veillonellales > Veillonellaceae > Megasphaera > Megasphaera sp. ASD88. Next base: position 93,370 of record NZ_NQXW01000002.1, read on the forward strand.
TGAAGGAACTCATTGCCGACGAGATGGTACTCCGCAAATCCTACGACGAGATTCCTCCCCGAGTCGAATATTCCCTGACCCGTAAGGGCCGGTCCGTCGTGCCTATCTTGCAGAACATCTGCCGCTGGGCCGACAAATACTATCAGGAAGAATGCGATTATAACCTGACGCCCTGCCAGCGGTGCGTGTATAAGTAAGTCAGTGTTTCACGTGAAACATCAAAACTTTCTCCACGACGAGATAAAGCTCTCCGTCTGCAACGAAGGCGATGCAGATGGAGAGCTTTTTGCTGTGTAATGAAGAGATGAGCTCCTGCCTATGGGCCGGTCTAGCGCAGCAGGGGCATCTGTCCCGTCAATTTGTTTATTTTCTTTTTTGCCCCGCACATGGCGATTCCGAAGTAGTTCAGATCTGCTTCCGCTGCGGCCTTCATCTTTCCTGCGAATTCGTCATAGGTCTTGCAGCCTTGGGCCAAATCGGAAAAGTCGACGACTGTCACGTCGGAAAACTCCGACCCATACAGCCTTTCGCGGATGGCTTTTATGCTTTCGCCATTGCCCTTCAAGATGGGGACGGGAAATTCAATGATGCCTAAATGTTCGTGTCCTGTTTTGTCTGCCACGTCGGCGCCGACGATTTCCGGCATGGCCTTTCCCAGGGTAATCCCCAGAATCGCCGCTGTATTCGCCATAATCCCCAAGGGCAATCGTTCGTCGAGTATCATGACGCATTTTTCATCGTGTACGTTCATTGCGTTCCACCTCATTTCGCATACTTTTTGGGGGAATCGGCACGGCTGTAAGTCCCGGCAGCCATTGAAACGCAGCCTTGCCAGCTGAAAAGACCCTCCTATGGGGAAGCCTGCCCCTCCCCTCCTGTTCCGCTGCTCTTTAGGAAAATATCCCGATATGCGCCGGGTGTTACGCCGATGAAGCGGGCAAAGTAATTGGTGAAATGGCTTTGGTCGGAAAAGCCTGTCTTCAGGGCGCTTCCATGGGAGACATGCCTTGTTCCAGCAATTTTTTTGCCCTGCCAATGCGGAGGCTTTCCAAATAGCAGTACGGCGTGACGCCCTTTGATTTGGTGAAGGCCCGCAGTAAGGTGGATTTGCTCAAGCCAGCCTGACGGCATATCTGGTCTAGGGAAATGCGTTCGGCAGTGTGTTCCTCCATAAACGCGCAGGCCTGCTCGATTTCTTCCCGGCATTCGGGAATACATTCTTCAAAGGGTTGTCCGTATCGCTGCATAAGCAGGGACAGCATCAGGAGGAGGCTTTCTTCTTTTCCAAATTCCAGGGACCCGTTCATGACGAGGTCATGGAGGGGCCGCAAATAGCAGGACACTTCTTCGTCGCAAAGTACGGCCGGCGAAAATCCCGGCAGTGTCCTGTTTCCCGTGATTTCTTCGGCCAAATCCAGCATGACTTCCTTTGGGATGTTCAATCCCCGATAGTCTAAGGCACAGCCGTCGGCCTGAACGCAGGCGTGAGTGTCGCCGGGATTGAACAGCAGGATCTGGCCTGTGCCGATTGTGTATTCCTGATGTCTGTACCATAAGCGGCGCTCCCCTTTTTCTATCAATCCGATGACGTAATAGTCGTGGAAATGATTGGGAAAGGCTTTGGCCATTCCTTCAAAGCGATAGGCTTCCAGGCGGAGCTCCTCGTCGTAGACCAGGGTCTTAATTTCTTTCCTCATAGGTGATTCCCCCTCATGGCTTATTGTATCACTTGGCCTTGCCGGCGGCTTGTAATATATCTTCAACGAAGAGAATTTCGAGGCTCTTCTCTTTGCCTATACGCCAATGTGTTTCACGTGAAACATTTTCTCTATAATGATACAAAGCTCTCTGTCCGCAGATGCATTACTGCGGGCAGAGAGCTTTTTGCGATGTCTTTCAAACGAGCTGTCGCCGGGATCGGTGACGACGCCGCAGGCCGACACGGCGATTTCGATTTCGCCGGGATGAATTTCCGGTACGGCGACTTCTTTGACGACGATCTGACGGGGCCCGGCGAGGACGGCTCCTTTCATCATACGAGATTTCATTAGTATGCACTCTCCTTTATGGTATATACATCGACGGAATATCTTGACGTTTGGTCAGCTTTACTATATCATTAAAGTTAGCTTTAAAGTCAATCTTACGTTTCGAAAATTTTGAGAAATTTTTACTCAGGCTTCTCTAAGGAGGTTTTCCTATGTATACGATTCAGCAGGTGGCGAAGATGACCCATATCCCGGCGACGACGCTGCGCTACTACGATAAGGAAGGGCTGCTCCCCTTTTTGGAACGGCGCGAGTCGGGCTATCGGGCCTTTTCCGATGTAGATTTGGCTATGCTGCAGGTGCTGCAGTGCCTGAAGGCGACGGGCATGTCTATCAGCGAAATGAAGCAGTTTTCCCAATGGGTGCAGGAAGGCGACAGCTCTTTGAAGGAGCGGTACGACTTATTTGTCCGCCGCAAGGAAGCTGTAGAGCAGCAGATCGCCGAGCTGCAGAAATCGCTGGAAGTCATCAATCACAAGTGCGACTACTATCGCCGGGCCGTCGAGGCCGGGACGGAAAAGCACATGATGGGCAAGGACACCCTGCCCTACGCCGACGAATTTCTCCACGGCGGCGGAAAATAGTATCGTTGTTTCACGTGAAACATAGTTGACTGCATAGACACATTACGGAGGTGTATCCTATGGTTCCCTACTCTATCCTCATCGTCGACGACGACGAGAAATTGTGCGCCCTGCTGCGCTCCTACTTCGAGCAGGAGCAATGTCTGGTCTATATTGCCAATGACGGCATGACGGCCGTCTCGATGGTACGGCGTCATGAGCCGCAGATTATGGTGCTGGATTTGATGCTTCCCGTCATGGACGGCTTTGAAGTGTGCCGCCGCGTCCGCCAGTTCAGTGACGTCCCCATCATCTTCTTGACGGCTAAGGACGACGAGTTGGACCGCCTCGTCGGGCTGAATATCGGCGCCGACGATTACGTGACGAAGCCCTTCAACGTCAAGGAGCTCATAGCCCGCGTCCACAGCCTGCTGCGCCGGGCTCGGGGCGAAGTCATCCAGACCTCGTCCCGCTACGCTGTCAGGGATTTGCTCATTGACAGGGAAAAGTTTACCGTGTTCCGCAGCGGCGAGCCCATCGTGCTGACGCCGACGGAGTTCAATATCCTCGACGCCCTGGCCTCTTCGCCGGACCGGGTGTTCAGCCGCATGCAGATCATGGAAAAGGCCCAGGGCGGCTACGGCTTTGAAGGCTATGAGCGGACCATTGATACGCACGTCCGCAACCTGCGCAAAAAACTAGAGCCGGAGCCGGCTAAGCCGACGTATATTCTGACCGTGTACGGCATCGGCTATAAGTTTTCCGGAGGCGGCCTATGAAACGGACAGATAGCTTAGTATTCCGCCTGACGGCAATGGTCTTCATCCTGCTGACCGTGACGATTGCCGTCATCCTCTTTTTGGTAAACAGCCAGATGGATACGCATTTTACCCAATACCTGCAGATGGCTCCCCGCCGCGGCATGGGAATGGGCATGGGGCATCACATGATGCGCGGCGCGGCGGAGCTGCAGTACGTCGAGTCCATCCACCGCTCCCTCCTGTGGGTCGGACTGGGCATGACGGTCATCAGCGTTGGCGTCAGCTACATCGTCGTGCAGAAGCTCGTCCGTCCCCTCCTCTCCCTGACTGAGGCCGTGCGCTCCGTGCAGGAAGGGAAATTCGGGCAGACCGTGCCTGTTGAACGGATGGACGAAGTGGGCATCCTGGCCAAGACCTTCAACGACATGTCGACGGAGCTGGAGCAAAACGAAACCATGCGCCGCCACCTCTTTGCCAGCGTAGCCCACGAGCTGCGGACGCCCTTGGCGATTATCCAGGGAAACTTGGAAGGCATGATCGACGACGTCATACCGGCTAATAAAAAGATGTTTTTATCCATGGAAGACGAAGTCCTGCGGCTGGGACGATTGGTGCAGGATTTAAACGATTTGTCCCTGGCGGAAATCGACAAGCTCGTCCTCCACAAGGAACGGGCCGATATAAACATACTGCTGGAACGAGCCGTCAGCATGCTCCAGCCCCTGTGCGACGAAAAAGAATTGACCGTCCGGCTGCAGCTGTGCCCTGAGTTGCCGAAGATCTCCATCGACGTGGACCGGATCAACCAGGTCGTCTACAATATTTTGAACAACGCCATTCGCTATATCAACCGGGGCGATATGATTGCCGTCGCCACGGAGCGGGCCGTCAAGGAAGGAAAAGAGTACGTCCTCGTCTCTATTGCTGATACGGGAAACGGCATTTCTCCTGAAGACCTGCCCCATATTTTCCAATATTTCTACCGCGGCGAAAAATCGCGGAGCCGCAAGAGCGGCGGCAGCGGCATCGGGCTGGCTCTGGCGAAGCAGTTCGTCGTCAGCCACGGCGGCCTGCTTGAAGTAGAAAGCGAAGTCGGCAAGGGCACGACCTTTTACATGTATCTCCCTTTGGGCTGAAACGGCGGCATGCGGGAACAATAGGCTATGACAATACGGCAGGAGGAAGTTTTATGCTACAGATTCGCAGAGCCAGTACGGCGGAATTTGCGGCAGTACGGGATTTTTATTACGCTGTGATCGACGAAATGAAGGACGCCGAATTTAAGCCGGGATGGGAACGGGACGTGTACCCGTCGCAGGACTTTCTGCGGGCGTCACTGGATAAGGGCGAGCTCTACGTCGGCGAAATCAAAGGACATCTTGCGGCGGCGATGGTCGTCAACCACGAATACAACGAAAGCTATGACGCGCGCCGTGGTCTGTCGACGCGTCGGACGACGAGCTTCTCGTCGTCCACGCCTTAGGCGTGCGCCCGTCCTTTGCCGGCCGGGGCATAGCCAAGGTGATGACGCAATATGCCATCCGGCTGGGACGGGAAACGGGGATGAAGACGATTCGCCTCGATGTGCTGAAGGGAAATGTTCCGGCAGAGCGGGCCTATCGAAAGGTTGGATTTGCTTACTGCCGGACGGCCCGCATGTTTTATGAAGATACGGGATGGACCGAATTCGATTTGTTTGAATATATTCTGTAAAGGCCTCCCCTTCTCTTCCGGGAGCGTCGGGCCGTCTGGCCTTTATCATAAAAAATCTATTGATATATTAACACAGGGACATACTGTTTCACGTGAAACGTATGTCCCTGTGTTGTGTTATATGATTTAAAAGACGATAACAGCCTATCTTCTGCCTGCGGAAATCTGCCGTATATTGGGCGTTTGCGGGCTTGTCGATATGTACGGCATTGGAGTTGAGACATAAAAACGGGACTGCCGATGAAGAAAGCTAATCCTTCATCGGCAGTCCCGTTTTGTTGGGAGCCTCTTATTTTACCAGTTCGTATCCGGCGTCGGTAATGACTTTGGCGAATTCGTCCGTCGTAATGTCCTTCGTCGCCGTGACGTTGGCCGTCTTGCCTTCCAGGTCGACGGTTACGTCCGTTACGCCGTCCATAGCGGCTAAGGCGTCGTGAACGTGTTTCTGGCAGTGCTGGCACATCATGCCTTCAATGTGTAATGTTGTTTTCATAGCAGGTTCTCCTTCCTTTTGTTCAGATATGGATGTATTGGGAGTTTCCCGTGGTGTTTCACGTGAAACAGTTCCAGCCGAATGGTTGGGCTTAAAGAAGCGCAGGCGCAGAGCGTTTAGGACGACGCAGACGCTGCTCAGGCTCATGGCCGCCGCCCCGATCATGGGGTTCAGCTTGAGGCCGTAGGCCGGGTAAAACAGGCCGGCTGCCAACGGAATGGCGATGACGTTGTAGAAGAAGGCCCAGAACAGGTTTTCTTTGATGTTTTTGATGACGGCCTTGCTGAGGCGGACGGCGCTGACGGCGTCGAGGAGGTCGCTGCGCATGAGGACGGCGTCGGCGCTTTCGATGGCGACGTCGGTCCCGGCGCCGATGGCGATGCCTACGTCGGCTTTAGCCAGGGCCGGCGCGTCGTTGACGCCGTCGCCGATCATAGCGACGGTGCGCCCCTGGGCCTGCAGCTCGGCGATGTGCCGTTCCTTATCCTGAGGCAGGACGCCGGCGATGACCTTGGGAATGCCCAAGCGCTTGCGGATGGCTTCGGCCGTGCGGGCGTTGTCGCCAGTCAGCATGACCACATCGATGCCCATAGCGGCAAAGCGGGAAATGGCTTCGGCGCTGGTGGCTTTTTCTACGTCGGCGACGGCGATGATGCCGATGACGCCGCTGGCGTCGGCGAAGATGAGGGGCGTCTTGCCCTGATCGGCTAAGGCGTCGAGACGGTCCGTATAGCTGCCGATGGCGATGCCCTGCTCTGCCATGAGGGCGGCGTTGCCGGCGTAATAGGTTTTCCCATCGGCGGAGGCCATGACGCCCTTTCCGAAGACGGCCCGGAAATCAGATACGGCCTTCGGCGCGACGCCCCTTTCTTTTCCGCAGGCTACGATGGCTTCGGCCAGGGGATGCTCGCTCCCCTGCTCCATGCCGGCAGCCAGGGCGAGGAGCTCTGTTTCGCTGCAGGTCAGGGCCTGTATATCGGTGACGCGGGGCTTCCCTTCCGTAATGGTGCCGGTCTTGTCCATGACGACGGTATCGACGGCGTGGGCCCGTTCCAGGGCTTCGCCGGACTTGATGAGGATGCCGTTTTCCGCACCCTTCCCCGTGCCGACCATGATGGCGACAGGCGTTGCCAGCCCTAAGGCGCAGGGGCAGGAAATGACCAAGATGGAAATGCCGATGGAAAAGGCGAATTCCAAATCGGCTCCCATGGCGAAATACCATAGGGCCGTAGCGGCGACGGCCAATGTGATGACAGCCGGGACGAAGATACCGGCGACGGCGTCGGCGATTTTTGCAATAGGCGCTTTGCTGGCGCTGGCTTCGTCGACGAGGCGGATAATCTGGCTGATCGTCGTATCGTCGCCGACCCGCTGGGCTGTGACGTGAATATAGCCCGACGTATTGATCGTCGCCGACGTGACCTTGTCGCCGACCTGTTTTTCGACGGGAATGCTTTCGCCCGTAATGGCCGATTCGTCAATGCTCGTCGTGCCCTGAGACACGATGCCGTCGGCAGGAATGCGCTCGCCCGGGCGGACGACGATTTCATCGCCTACGGCTAAGTCTTCGACGAGAATGACCGTTTCGACGCCGCCGCGCAGGACCGTCGCCTCCTTAGGCGCTAACTTCATGAGCTTTTCAATGGCCGCGCTGGTCTTGCCCTTGGCCCTCGTTTCCAGATACTTGCCTACGGTGATGAGGGTGACGATCATGCCGGCCGACTCGAAGTACAGGTTGGCGCTATAGGTCTGTACCAAGGCCCAGTCGCCGTGGCCCATGCCCCAGCCCATGCGGAAGATGGCGAAGGCCCCGAAGGCCGCCGAGGCCATGGAGCCCATGCCGACGAGGCTGTCCATGTTGGGCGCGCCGCGAAGCAGGTTGGAAAAGCCGTTGATGTAGTACTTGCGGTTCAAATACATGATCGGCAGGATGAGCAGGAACTGTGCGAAGGCGAAGGAAATGGCATTTTCCGGGCCGTCGAATACTGCTGATATAGCTGACGGGACGGGAATGCCCAGATGAGCGGCCAGCATGTGGTGCATGGCGATGTAGACTGTAGGAATGAGAAAGACGATGGACCACAGGAGGCGCCGCTTCATCTGCCTGACTTCCTGCTCGGCCGTATTGGCCGGACTTACCTGCGGCGAAGCGCCCTTTGTTCCTGCTTGCCCGCCGGCCAGGGACGCGCCGTATCCGGCGTCGACGACGGCGTCTATAATCGCCTGGCCCGTAAGGATCGTTTCGTCATAATCGACCTGCATGCTGTTGGTCAGCAAATTGACGCTGGCCTTTTCTATGCCCTCCAGCTTGGAGACGGCTTTTTCGACGCGGGACGAGCAGGCCGAGCAGGACATGCCCGTTACCTGATATGTTTCATGCTTCATGCAATCACTCCCTTACTTCATCAATTTTTGCAGGGTACAGACGAGCTCATCGACGACGTCGTCCTTCCCCTCGCGGATATCGTGGACGACACAGCTCTTGATGTGCTGGCCGAGGAGCTCCTTGTTGAAGGAATTCAGGGCCGACTGGATGGCCGTGACCTGCATCAGGATATCGATGCAATAGCGGTCCGTCTCCACCATGCGCTTGATGCCCCGTACCTGCCCTTCAATCCGGTTTAACCGGGAAATCAGTCGTTTATATTCCTTCTCGTCGCGGTGCTTCAGCTTCACGCCTCCGCAGCAGCTCGTATCGTTCATAGAATCCATATGTATCCCTCCTGACATAGGTGCAGAGATGATATACCCTATACCGGTATATAAACATAATATACCCAGTAAGGGTATATGTCAAGATGCCGAAGAGAGATTGGACGGACGTACGGAAGGAGCTGAGAAATAAAAAACGGTATGGGACGACAGCTGCTATAAGCGCTGCCGTCCCATACCGTTTTGTCGTTTTATACGTTATATACTTTTATTCCATGACGCCGATTTCGTCGGGGACGATGAAATCCGCTTCGGTGCAGGCCTTGATGTCGTCTACGGTGTAGCCTGCGGCCAGTTCCCGCAGGACTAAGCCTTCCGGCGTGACTTCAAAGTAGCACCGCTCGGTGACGATGTCGGTGACGCATTTCGCGCCCGTCAGGGGCAGGGTGCATTTTTTCAGGATCTTCGATTTGCCGCTCTTTTCGCAGTGGTCCGTCGCTACGATGATCTTCTTGACGCCAGCGCACAGATCCATGGCGCCGCCCATGCCGGGGACGAGCTTGCCCGGGATAGTCCAGTTGGCCAGGTTGCCTTCCTGGTCGACCTGCAGGGTGCCCAGTACGGTAGCGTCGATGTGTCCGCCGCGGATGAAGGCGAAGGACATTTCATGGTCGTATACGCTGCCGCCGGTGATGATGGAGGCCGGCTGGCCGCCTGCGTCGATGACGTCGATGTCGACGCTGTCCCAGGGCGGCGTCGCGCCGCTGCCGACGGTGCCGATTTCCGCTTCCAGCCAGAGGTTGACGCCTTCAGGCAGATAGTTGACGCACAAGAGAGGAACGCCGATGCCCAGATTGACAAAGTCGCCGTTTTTGAAGAATTTAGCGCACCGCGATGCGATGAGCGCCCGTCCAGTTAATGCCGCCATTATTTTCCGCCTCCTTCCGCAGCCTTAGCCTTTGCTTCGGCCTTGGCCTTCGCCCGCTGCCACATGGGGCACATCGGCCGTTTTTCGCCGGTCCGCACGTATACCATGTCGACGATGGGTGCCGGCACGTCGATTTCTTCAGGGCCCAATTCGCCGACTTCAACCAGCTCTTCGACTTCGGCGATGACGAAATCCGCCGCCAAGGCGATGGTGCTGTTCGTCGCCCGCGAGTTCAGGCGGAAGGAAATGTTGCCGGCCTTGTCGGCCTTCGTCGCCTTGACCAGGGCGACGTCAGCCCGCAGGGGCAGCTCCAGGAGATAGTCCTTGCCGTTGATGGTCAATACCTGCTTGCCTTCAGCCACTTCCGTGCCGAGGCCCGTCGGGGTCAGGCAGCCGCCGAGGCCTGCGCCGCCGCAGCGGATGCGTTCGGCCCAGGTGCCCTGGGGGCTGAATTCGACGTCCAGCTCGCCGGCCAGCATCTGGTCCTTCGCTACGGGATTCAGGCCGATATGGGTCGTAATAATGCTCTTGACCCGTTTGGCTACGATCAGCTTGCCGACGCCTTGGTCGGGCATGCCGGCTGAAACGGCGATGGCGTGGATGTCCGTAACGCCCTTTTCCAGCATGCCGTCGATGATTTCATCGGCGGCGAATTCGCCGTGCCAGTCGCCGAACATAATCGTCTGGCCGTCGTGAATCTTGCTCAGCGCTTCTTCTTTGGTCACTACTTTGTTTGCAAACACAAAATGACCTCCTTTCCTCCTATAACACTGCGTCTATACGCTTATTTCCCTTGGAATATGGCTTTGCGTTTTTCCATAAAGGCCTTGCAGCCTTCCTGGAAGTCCATGGACGCCGAGCATTCACGCTGCGTCGGCACTTCCGTTTCGTCAAGCCACTTCTTGTAGTCGACATACATGGCGTCGTATATCTGCTTTTTGATGTTCTTGTACGACAGGAGCGGCCCTGCGGCGATCTTCTTGGCAAAGGCCATGGTCACGCTGTCCAGCTCTTCCACCGTCGTGACCTTATAGGCCAGGCCCAGGGCTTTGGCTTCTTCCGCGCCGACGGGGCGGCCCGTAGCGGCCAGTTCCATCGTGCGGTTCGGGCCGATGAGGCGGGTCAGGAGATACGTCGCGCCCGTGTCGGGGACGAGGCCCAGGTTGACGAAGGCCAGGATGAATTTCGCGTTGTCGGCGCAGATCATGAAGTCGCCGCCGATGGCCAGGCTCACGCCGGCTCCGGCCGCCGCGCCGCTGACCGAGGTGATGACGATCTTGCTCATCTTCTTCAAGCCGTCGGCGACGCTGCCGACCTTGCTGATCAGGCCGTCCATGTTGACTTCGCCGCCGGCCTGGATGAGTTTGTAGAAATAGCCGATGTCGCCGCCGGCGGAGAAGGCCTTTTCCGCCCCTTTAATGACCAGGACGCGCACGTCCGGGTCGTGTTCCGCCTTGTCGACGACGTACATGAGCTCGTCGGCCATCTGCTCGTCAATGGCGTTGAGGTTCTTCATGTAATTCATCGTAACGACGGCGATGCCGTCTTCTACCGTGTAAATCAACTTCTGCAATTCCATACCAGTTCCTCCTTTACAGGTCTTCTCTATCACCAAAACTGCCTTGGGCAGCCTTTAGTCGGGGATATATAAAAACTAACCGTTTATATGAAGGGCGCGCTGTTTTTCGGATGACGGCGCGGTAAACCTTATCTTCGCCGTCTTTTGCCGGCGTCCCTGCTGGTTTCTCTATATTCAATTTCCATGTACACGTTCGGGTTCTTATAAGTAAATAATATATGGATTATGCTAAATTGTCAATAATAAGTCGTTTTAGAATGGACATTAGTTCTATATTTCATGGATTTGCCATGCAAATAGAGGCGGTACCCGAACTGTACGATATCAAAACTGCAAGAAAGCCCTGCACCGTCTCGTCCGTGCAGGGCTTTGTACATGGAGTATATGAAATTGCGCGGCCTATCGCTTGTTGCTTCGCCGCCAGATGCGCTGCTTTTCCGCGGCCTTGATCAGGGCGTCGCGGAAATCGGGGTGGGCGATGCTGATGAGGGCCTCGGCCCGCTGCCACGTCGCCAGGCCCGACAGGTTGACGGCGCCGTATTCCGTCGCCACGTAAGGCGTCTGGGTCCGCGGCGTCGTGATGATGTCGCCGTCCGTAAATTTCGGCAGGATATTGGAGCGGCCGACGCCGTAGGCGTCGAAGTACATGGAGGGCATGGCCAGGAAGGCCTTGCCGTGGGAGGCCATGTAGGTGCCCGTCACGAAGTCCAGCTGGCCGCCGGTGCCGCTGATCTGCCGCGTCCCGACCGATTCGGCGCAGACCTGGCCGTACAAGTCGACGGCGATGCAGCTGTTGATGGAAATGAAGTCGTCGAGCTGGCGGATGGTCTCGGCGGCGTTGACGTAGTACATGGGCGCCGACAGGATGCCTTGATTGTAATGGAGGAACTCGTACAGCTCCTTCGAGCCCAGGCAGACGGAAAACACGCCCTTTCCCCGCTGGAGGGGCTTCTTCTTATTGGTGATCTTCCCCGACTGGTAAAGCTTCAAATAACCGTCGCTCATGATTTCGGCGTGCATACCCAGGTCTTTTAAATCCGACTCGGCGATGAGCTCGCCTAAGGCGTTGGGCATGCCGCCAATGCCCAGCTGCAGGGTCATGCCGTCGTGGAGATAGGGAAAAATCTGGGCGGCTATCTTCTTGTCCATTTCACTGGCCGGCCGCCCTGGCATGGCGCTGATCGGCTCGTCGCTTTCGACGACCCAGTCCACGTCGGAAATATGGATATGGTCATTGGCTACGCCGTACACGACGGGCATGTCCCGATTGACTTCCAGAATGATGTGGTCCGCCGCGTCGAGGACCTCCTGCTGGCAGCAGTTCGTCAGGCCGAAAGAAAAATTCCCCTGCCGGTCCATAGGCGCTACGGTAATCATGGCCACGTCGACGGGGGCGAATCCCCGTTCGTAGTAGGAGCCGCAGTTGCGGAACAGCATGGGCTGATGATAGGCTCGTCCCTGGTCCAGGTACTTCCTGTCGATGGCCGAACAATGCCAGACATTGTACGTAAACGTCCCGTTGTCCGGGTCCTGCTCCAACACCTGCACGGGCCGGCAGGTCACGCTGCCCCGTACATTTACGTTCTTCAATTCGTCCCGCCGCCCTGCCAGGGCCTTGTCCAGGGCCGCCGGGAAGGAGCAGCAATGGCTGTAATCTACCCAGTCGCCGTCTTTGACAATCTGCACGGCCTGCTCCGGACTGCGGAGCTTGGCCTGATACTCGCGGTATACGTCCATAGTATCACCTCGTATATAGCCAATTTTTAGGAAAACAGTTCACGTCGGTATGTATGTGTTTATTATATACGAATTAACATAAAAAGTCATGGCAAAAGAGCCTTCTGCGGAGCTGAAATACCGTCCTGCCCGTGAAACCTCCTATGGGAAGCTGACAGCACGGCGTGAGAGCTGAGGGCGAAAATCCCTTGTGCGGCTGAACCGATACGGGCAAGGACTATCGATGGTATTGACAAGCTGCGGCATAAAGCCTATACTAATCACATCAAAATAATTTGATGTGAGGTAACGCTATGAAAACGGAATACCAAGAACAAGCGAAAGTCTTTAAGGCACTATGTGATCCTAAGCGCCTGGCTATTCTGGAGCAGCTGCGGGGCGGCGAAAAATGCGCCTGCGTGCTGCAGGAGCCGTTGGATTTGACCCAGTCGGGCTTATCGTACCATATGAAGATCCTTTGCGATTCCGGCATCGTAGTCAGCCGGCAGGAAGGAAAATGGACGCACTACCGGTTGAGCTCTTCCGGCAGAGACCGGGCCGTGCAATTACTGAAAAAGCTCACGACGCCTACTATTGAACAAGAAACGCCCGTTCCTCCGTGCAGATAGAAAAGACATCGGACTCTGGACGGCGTTTCTTTTAACCCAACACATCAAAAAATATTGATGTATTATGGAAATAGAAAGGAAGCGGTTGACATGCATATCTGGGAATTTATTCAATATCAGCTGCTCGGCATGAAATGGCTTGAGCACCTGGTCGGGACGGGGCTATCGTCGCTCGGCCTGGACCTGAACGGACGTATAGGAGGCAGTATCCATTTTTTTGTATATGACGCATTGAAAATCACGCTGTTGCTTTGCCTGTTGATTTTTATGATTTCGTACGTTCAAAGCTACTTTCCGCCAGAACGGAGCAAACGCATTTTAAGTCGTTTTCATGGATTTTCAGCCCATATCCTTTCGGCCCTGCTGGGAACCGTCACTCCCTTTTGCTCCTGCTCGTCGATTCCCTTGTTTATCGGCTTTACAAGGGCAGGACTGCCGCTGGGCGTCACATTTTCCTTTTTAATTTCCTCTCCCATGGTCGATTTAGGAAGCTTGGTGCTGCTCATGAGTATTTTCGGCGCCCAGGTAGCCATTATCTATGTGGCCCTCGGTCTTGTCATTGCCGTCACCGGCGGCGCTATTATCGGACAGCTGGGTATGGAAAAACATGTAGAACCTTTTGTCCGCGCAGCGGACAGCGCCGATATAGATGAGCCGGTTCCGACAAGGCGAGAACGTCTGACGTACGCAAAGGAGCAAACGCTGGACACGTTCAAAAAGGTCTTTCCGTATATTCTGGCAGGCGTCGGCATCGGCGCAGTCATTCACAACTGGATTCCTGAAAGCTGGATAGAAACAGCTCTTGGCAGGGACAACCCCTTTGGCGTTCTTGCGGCAACGATTGTGGGCATTCCTATGTATGCCGATATTTTCGGGACCACCCCTGTAGCGGAGGCCTTATTTGCCAAAGGCGCGCAGCTTGGAACGGTCCTGTCCTTCATGATGGCCGTTACGACCTTATCCCTGCCTTCACTCATTATGCTCCGCAAGGCCGTTAAGCCGGCGCTGTTGGCCCTGTTTATCGGCGTTTGCGCAGCCGGTATTATCCTCGTCGGCTGCGTATTTAACGCATTTCAATATATGTTGATAAAAGGAGTGTGGTAAGTATGAATTTATTTAACAAGAAAAAAGAAACCTCAAAAAACGACGGTAGCGAAGCCAGCTGCTTGCCGAAAATCGGAGGGCAAGGCACCGGCGGATCTGTCCGAATCAAAATATTAGGCTCGGGCTGCGCTAAGTGCCATGCACTGGAAAAATCTGTCCGCGCCGCTTTGGAAGAACTGCACCTGGAGGCGGCAATCGACGACGTGACGGATTTTTCACAAATTGCCGCCTACGGCGTCATGACTACTCCTGCCCTCGTCGTAGACAACGTCGTCGTATCGTATGGGAAGGTATTAAAAACAGAAGAAGCCAAAGGGCTTATTGCGGCGGCCCGAAAAAAATCGGAATAACATTTAAAGGCAGCGTGTCATGGATTTCTGGCAGGCTGCCTTTTATCTCTATAAAGTATAGTTTCCCCATATGCAAACCAGCAGGGAGTCAATCCCTGCCGGTTTGCTGTTTTTTACCTTCTTATCTTGTCAGTAAAGCGTTTTTAGCTGTCAGCGTGCGCGGATGACACGAAGCCGTACATAAATCTGTATTTCGTCTAAAGGAAGGGCCTATTACAATACGTTGAACATCAAGTAGGACACGATGGTCATCGTTCCCAGGCAGGCTACCGTCGTTAGGAGGACCATGCTCAGGGCGTAGTCGCCGTGATTGCGGTTGGACTGGGCGAACATGGCCACGGCGGCCATCGTCGGCAGGGCCGCGATGAGCGTCGCCGCCTGGACCATTTCCAGATCGCCGCACAGGCTGCGGGCGACGAGGAAGAAGGCGACGGGAAAGAGCAGCATTTTCGTCGCAATGCCTGCGTACAGGTCCTTCGTCTTGGCTCCGACGCTCCAGTCCGTATAGTAGATGAGGCCGCCCAGATACAGGAGCGACAAGGGCGTCGCTGCCCGCCCGACTGTCAGCAGGGATGTTTCCAGCACGTTGGGAAGGCCTATGCCGGCCAGGATCAGGATGATAGCCAAGACGATGGCGCATAAGGCCGGATTAAAAAATTTTTTCAGCGAAAAGGCGGCCTTTTTTTCGCCCGGCGTCGTGAGGTACATGCCGTAGGTCCACAAGACGAGCTGGTCGATAATGCTGAACAAGGCGATGTACAGGCCGCCCCGTTCGGGGAAGGCTGCCGACAATAAGGGGATGCCGAGAAAGCCTACGTTGCCGTAAATCATCGTGGCCTGGTATATGCGGCCCAGGTTTCCCCTGCGGCCCAGCAGCCGGGCCATCACGGCCTGCACGATGATCAGGCCGCCGTATATGCCGGCAGATAGGAGGATCATGGCGTAGCAGTCGAACAGAACCTGCCGCGTCGTACCGTTCATGGCGTTGGCAAAAATGAGGATGGGCAGCAGAATGCCGATAATGACCTTGGACAATACGTCCAGCGAGGGCTGGGCCAGAATCCCCCGGCGGGCGGCAATGTATCCGCAGACCATCATGACGAGGAATTGGAACAGCTGGTTCGAAATGATATAGAATAAATCCATAGTATACCTACCTTTTTATACAGAATACAGGCTGAATATAAATTAGTATAATACGTCGGCTGCAAAGTATCTATACCGAGGCGAGGGTATCCGCCTGCCCGGCAATCGGCAGGGATTTTGCTGGATTTGCCGGGGCCTATGGGGCATAGATAAAAAAATACTCCCTGAGCGGGAGTATTTTTACTGGAGTAGGTTTCCTTATTTTTTCAGGATATTGACGACTTCCTGCGTTTCGTCCGTTGCATTTTCGAAGCCGGCGATGATGGAGCCCTGAACGACGATGGCGTCTAAGCCCTTGTTCTTGCGGACCTGGTCGACGGCCTGTACGACGTCTTTTTCCATGGGAACGACCAGTTTATTTTCCAATTCGGCGATGTTCTGGTTCAGCTGTCTTGCCAGATCGCGTTTTTCCTGGTCCGTCTTCATGTTGGCAGCTTTTTTCGTAAATTCTGCGTCGGCTTTTTTGATGGCTTCCTGCATCTGAGCGCTGACTTTCGGATAATCTTTATGAGAAGAAATCAAGGTATCGAAGTTGACGTAACCGACGCCGGCTGCAAAGGCGGACGTAGCGGCTACTACGCTCATCATACCGATTACTGCGAGAGAAGCTATCTGCTTTTTCAATTTCATTCTAACAATCCTCCTGCGTTGAATAGATTTAACTTTATTCGTTTTTTTATTATATCAGACTCATTGAAAAACTACAACGGGCCCCGTAAAACTGAGACAATTTTGTAACCTTGGAAATTACTTTTCTTTGTCTGCTGCCGGTGCTTCCTCGTCTTCGTCTTTGATGTAAATATATTTATCCTTTTTCATCTTGTCGATGATTTCCGGAGCCATGGCGATGAGCTTTTCAAAGGCCGAGGCCTGATAGCCGTCCTTTTTGATGGAAAACATTTCCACCCTGTCGCCCTTGATGACCAATACGGCCGCCGGTTCCAGCTTCGCGCCTCCGCCTCCGCCGGCGCGGCTGCCCTGACCGTCTGTTGAGCCGGAGCCGAAGCCGAAGGTGACGTCGACGAAGGGAATGATCGTCGCGCCGCCGATTTGGACGGCCTGTCCTACGACGGTTTCTACCTTGATCATTTCCCTGAAATTATTGAAGATCGTTTCCAGATTGTTTTTTATCGTGTTGTCCATGATGCTCTCCCCTTTTCGATGCATGCCAGCCGGCGATGAGACGGCGAACGGGACGGGACGCTATAAAGAGCGCCGAATACCACAGCAGCGCCGCCGGATACAGGGTCCCGCTGCCGCGTATCGTGCTGTCGTACCGTTCTTCCAGGTAGTCGAAGCGCAGGCCGCCGATAGCGTCTGGGACGACGGCGTACAGCGCGCCGGCCAGAAGGCCCGTTTCGTGAGGCTGTCCCAGGCCGATGACGCCGCGGATGTCCAGCGAGCGGACCCGCGAATGATGCAGGATGCGTCCCAGCCAGCAGAAGAAGGCTGCGGCGAAGTCCCTGTTGAAGACCAGGGGCTTCCAATGAAAGTCTTTTGTCTTCGTCGCGCCGCTGTCGTCTTCCTGTTTCAGCGATTCATAGGTGACGGCGCTGTCCGTCTCCGCCTGCTGCCGGACGGCCTCGGCGGCCTGGTCAGCCCCTTTTTCCGATGGATCTTCCGATAGGTCCGGCGGCGGTCCGGCCTGCCGCTTCCAGCCTATGTATACCGACGAAACGGGCCGCTGACCCCAGGTATAATCCCAGGTGCCGGCCAGGGCCCGTCCGAACCAGCCGGCCCGGACGCAGAGGCGGAACGGCCGGCCCGTGCGGATACTGACATGATAGGTAAAGGGTATGAACAGCACGGCCGCCGCGCATAATACGGCGGCTGCCGTTATGACGACGATGCCCATACGCGCTGCCCTCCCTTTCAGGCGGAAATTCCCGCCTGTACATAGTATTCGAGGCTAAGGGGGCAAAATCCTTTTATCGGTCAGGCCTTTTCTTGTTTATTGAAAATGCAGTCCACGTCTTCGGCGCCGAAGCAGCGGGAGCAGGAAATGCACGTCGAAGGCTCCGTGCTGCCTTCCCGCCACAGCTTGGGCAGGTCGGGCTGGCGCAGGAGGGGCCGGGACAGGGAGACGAAGGCGATGTCCGTATTTGCCAGGCAGCTTTCGATTTCGCCGACCTGGCGGAAGCCGCCGATGACGCCGACATCGGTCCGGCCCTTTAATTTCGCCGCAGCCTTTTCAGCGTAAGGGACGAAATACATGGGCTCCTTCGTGCGGCGGATAGCCCGGATGGGGCCCTTGCGCGGCAGGGACGACATGTTGCCGCCGCTCACTTCGATGGCGCTGACCTTGGCGTCGGCCAGCCATTCCATGACCTGCAGGCTTTCGTCGAAGGTCATGCCCCCCTCTTTCATGAAGTCTTCGCTGTTGATCTTTACCCATACGGGGTATTCCGGGCCGACGTGTTTGCGGGTCGAGGCGATGCATTCCAAGAGGAAGCGGGCCCGGTTTTCCAGGCTGCCGCCGTATTCGTCTTCGCGGCGGTTGAAATAGGGCGATAAGAACTTGCTGGCCAAATAGCCGTGGGCGCTGTGGAACTGCACGCCGTCGAAGCCGGCTTCCTTGGCCCGCAGGGCGGCGCGGCCGGCGTCTTCCGTGAGGCGGGCGATTTCGTCCGTCGTCAGGGCGTGGGATTCCTGTTCGATTTTGCCTAATTTCTCTGTGACGCCGCTGGGGCTGACGATGATGCGCCCTTCCCCTTCGGGCATCATGATGGACGAGCCCATGACGACGATCTGGGCGACGATCTTGCCGCCGCGGCCGTGGACGCGCCGTACCATGTCCGCCAGCGGGGCGACGCAGCTGTCGTCGTCGATGCGGATTTGGCGGTGCTGCCGCGGTTCCAGCGTGCTGACGGCCATCATTCCCGTAATCATGACGCCGACGCCGCCGTCGGCGAGGCGTTCGTACATCTGAGCTAATTTATCCGTAGGGTATCCCTTGGCGTCGGCCATCCCTTCAAAGGTAGCCGAGCGGACGATGGGACACGCCGCGTCAATACCGCCGATACGGCATCTATCAAATAACATGGGCAATCTCTCCTTGGTAATCAAAAAAGGTTTTAAGTTTTATTCATCATTATAAACTAAATCTCCGCAAAAATCTAATCTTTTTCTATGTGTGAATAATATGTATTGCGAATTGTCATGATGAATTGAGGCGATGTGACTACCTTGGAGGGGATTGGATGGGATAAAGGCGTGAAAAAGCCTCCGGCATAGAGGGTCGGAGGCGGCGTATGGTCAGGTCAGCAGATCTTGTTGCCGTTGGCCGTCATCTTAAAGCGCAGGCCCAGCCGTTCGGCGGCGCGCTTGCACATGAGCATGCGCTGGAGGAAGATTTCGAAGTAATCCATCATGGAGCAGATCGTCTCGTCCAGCTCGATTTCCAGGGTGACGACCTTTTTGGCGGCGTCGATTTTCAGCTTCGACGACAGGGCGGCGTAGTTTACCTGGTCGTGCTTGTCGAAGGTTTCCCGGACCTGATTGCGGACGCGGTTGCGGCGCACGTCGGTCTTGTCGGCCAGGATCAGGGCCGCCGACACGGGGTCTACGGCCGTGCCGCTGCCCTCGTCGTGCTGGCCGATGGCCGTGATGATGACGGCGATGTCCTCAGGCGGCGCGCCCCAATGGCGGAGGAACTGGAAGGCCATGAGGGCTCCCGTGTGGGCGTGGTCGACGCGGTTGATGCAGTTGCCCAGGTCGTGCATGTAGCCTGCGATGCGGGCCAGCTCGACGGTGTGCTCGTCGTAGCCGAGCTTTTTCAGGATTTTGCCGGCCGTGACGGCGACCTTGGCGGCGTGGCGGCGCGAATGCTCCGTGTAGCCCAGGACGCCGAGCACTTCGTTGCCCTGTTCGAGGTAGATGTTCAGTTCTTTGGCGTTCATTACGTTTTCATAGGTAAATTTTTTCATAGTCGTGCTGTGCAGGGAAGGCCTTGGCTCCGCCTGTGCGGCGCGCCTTCCCTTATCCTTTCCTTATATTTACAGGCGCTGAACGGCGTCTAAGGCCAGTTCGGAGCGCTCGCATTCGTCGGCCGTCATGGTGATCTGAAAGCACAGGGGGCTGCCCTTCATCTTTTCCGAGGCGTAGCTCAGGCCGTTGGTCCGCTCGTCCAAAAAGGGCTTGTCGATCTGGTTCGGGTCGCCCAGCAGGATGATTTTCGTCCCCTTGCCGGCCCGGGTGATGATGCTCTTGGCCTGGTTGGGCGTCATGTTCTGGGCCTCGTCGATGATGAGGTAGGTCTTGACGAAGGAGCGGCCGCGGATGAAATTGAGGGCCTCTGTCTGGATGACGTGGCGGTCGAAGAGCTCGTCGATTTTGTCCTTCAGCTCCAATTCGTTTTCATAGCGCTCTTCCTCGCTGGCGTCGATGAGCTGCTCCAGGTTGTCGATGATGGGCCGCATGAGGGGTGATATTTTTTCCTGCTCGTCGCCGGGCAGAAAGCCGATGTCCGAGTCGAACTGGGCGTTGGGACGGCAGACGAGGATGCGCCGGTACTCGCCGGTCGGGCGGTTGACGATTTTCTCCAGTCCGACAGCCAGGGCGTAGAAGGTCTTGGCCGTGCCGGCCTGGCCCTTGACGATGACCAGGGGCGCTTCGTCGGCCGGCTTCATGAGGGCTTCCTGGAGGAAATACTGGCCCGAATTGCGGGGCTTGACGCCGTAGGGCTGGCTCTTTTTGTATTCCAGGGGGACGATCTTTTTGCCCTTGACCCGGCCCAGGTGGGTTTTGCGCAGGGACTGGTCGGCCTTTAAGATGACGAACTGGTTTTCCGTCAGGTCCGGGCGGCTCGTGTTCCCTTCGGCGTCGGACAGGTAGACGTCCTTCGTCGGGACGCCCTTCTTTTTGAAATCCTTGAACTTGTCTTCGGGCACGTAGCACTGGAGGCGGCCCGTGTACTGGTCCTCCTCGGGGATGACCTGCTCGGTGCTGAAATCTTCGGCTTCGATGCCGAGGATCTGGGCCTTCAGGCGCAGGACGAGATCCTTGGTGACGAGGATAGGCCCTTCTTCCTTCAGGCCTTGGCAGACCTTGAGGATGCGGTTGTCCGCCTTGTCGTCGGGCAAGGCCGCCGGCAGCTCGACATCGGAGCAGTTGGCCTCGACGCGCAGCGTCCCTCCTGTGGGCAAGGCCACGCCGCCCAGCAGGTCGCCCTGGAGGCGCAGCTTTTCCAAAAAGCGGATAGCCCGCCGGGCGTTGGCTCCCCGCTCGCCGTCGGCCTTTTTCAGGCCGTCCAGCTCTTCCAGGACGACCAGCGGAAGGACGAGGCGGTTCTCTTCAAAGCATTGAAGGGCGTACGGCGCCTGGATGAGTACGTTCGTGTCGATTACGTATGTTTTTGCCATGAAAATCCCTGCCTTTATTCTGTTTTACTGCAATTTTTTCCATGTATACCCTATCATAGCAAGGTATTTTCGGGGTTTTCTACCGCAATACTGTAAAAACTATGCAAAAAATGGAAGCCATGCCAAATTCTCCCGGCCTTTTGTATATATTTTTCGCAAGAGAATAGGAATTCAGCCCGTTTTCGTGTATAATATAAGTGTTTGTTAATTTGAAAGTTAGTGAAGGGATGTTGAATATATGGCTACAGCAATGGTAATAGGCACCCAGTGGGGTGATGAAGGTAAAGGTAAAATCGTAGATTATTTGGCGCAGAAAGCGGACGTTGTCATCCGTTCCCAAGGCGGCAACAACGCAGGCCATACGGTCGTCGTCGACGATAAATCCTTTGCGCTCCGTCTTTTGCCGTCGGGCATCTTGTTTGCCGATAAGACCTGCATCATCGGCAGCGGCGTCGTCGTCAATCCGGCCGTCCTCCTGGAAGAAATCGAAGGCATGACGTCCAAGGGCGTGCAGATCAGCAAGCTGGAAATCTCCACGCGGGCCCACGTCATCATGCCTTACCATATCCGCATCGATGAAGAAGACGAAAAGCTCAAGGGCGACGCCAAGATCGGCACGACGAAAAACGGCATCGGTCCCTGCTATGCAGATAAAGTAAACCGCGTCGGCATCCGCATCGGCGACTTGATGGACGAAAAGGTCTTCGCCGAAAAGCTGCGCGTCAACTTGGAATTGAAGAACCGCTTATTTGAGAAATACTACGGCTGCGAAGGCTTCGATTACGATACGATGCTCAAGGAATATTTGGGCTACGCCGACCAGATCCGCCAGTACGTCAAGGATACGAACTACTCGGCCAACCTGTACGTCAAGGAAGGCAAGAAGGTCCTCTTTGAAGGCGCCCAGGCGGCCATGCTCGACCTCGACCACGGCACGTATCCCTTCGTCACCAGCTCCAACCCGACGGCCGGCGGCGCCTGCACCGGCTCCGGCGTCGGCCCCCGCCGCATGGAAAACATCGTCGGCGTCGTCAAAGCCTACACGACCCGCGTCGGCGCAGGCCCCTTCCCGGCGGAACAGAACAACGAAATCGGCGAATACCTCCGCAACACGGGCCATGAATTCGGCACCGTTACGGGCCGTCCCCGCCGCTGCGGCTGGCTCGACACGGCTGTCGTCAAATACGCGGCTATGCTGAACAGCCTCGACTACCTGGCTATCACCCGTCTGGATATCCTCGACGACCTCGACACGATCAAGATCTGCACGGGCTACAAATACCAGGGCGAGCTGCTCAAAGAATACCCGGCCAGCCTTGACGTATTGGAACAGGTCGAACCGGTATACGAAGAAATGCCCGGCTGGAAATGCCACATTTCGGACTGCAAGACCTATGAAGAACTGCCTGAAGCGGCCCGCAAGTACGTGGAACGCATCAGCGAACTGACGGAAGTCCCCCTGGGCATCGTCTCCGTCGGCCCGAACCGCAGCCAGACCATCATCTTGCACGACATCTTCTAAGAGATTTTTGGATTTTCACCATAACAATACAACATGAGGAAAAGAGCCGGCCTATCTGGGGCCGGCCTTTTCCGTATACCGGCGCAGGTGGAAAGGCGGCGATACGATGCAGTATGATACGACGGATTTTGTAGAAACAAACGGCGAGGCGACGATGAAGCTGATTGCCCGCACGCGCAGGCTGACGAGGGAATACTATATGACGGACCATGAAGACGCGGAACGGAGACGGGCTATCCTGGAGGAGCTGCTGGGCGAAATCGGTAAAAATGTAGAAATCGACACGCCCTTTTACTGCGACTATGGGAAGAATATCCATATCGGCAGCGACGTCATCATCAACATGAACTGCACCTTCGTAGACAATAAGCCTATACGGATTGGAAGCAAGGTGCTCATCGCCTCGAACGTGCAGATTTACACCTCGTCCCATCCCATTTTGCCCCAGGAACGGCTGCGTCTGGACGGGAACGAGACGGAAGAGCCCTTCTTCCGCACCTACGCCCTGCCGGTGGAAATACAGGACAACGTGTGGATTGGCGGTGGAGTCGTCATTTTGCCCGGCGTCACCATCGGGAAAAACAGCGTCGTCGGAGCCGGAAGCGTCGTGACCCGCTCGATTCCGGCCAACTGCGTAGCCGTCGGCAATCCCTGCCGGGTGATACGGCGCTTTGGCGAAGATGGACCGGATGATGCACTCCCTTCTGCTCCCAACGCCGAGACGACAGCGGCTATAGAGAACGTACAGCAGGGAAAGAATCTAAGCCGGACCTTCGGTTCTGTCGCCGAGCTTATGGAGGATTTGAAACGGTAAGGCAAAACGCCGCCGCGCGACTTTTTCATCGCGCGGCGGCGTTTGACGTCTTATATACTATTACATTAACAGCTTAGCAGCTGCCGCAGCATCCCGACATGGAGCAGCTCGAGCAGGAGCCGCCGCAGCCTTCTTCCGTCGGGACGAGGCCGAACAGGGCCGTCAGGGTTTTGCGGGGGCTGAGCATGCCGCCGGCCGTGACGGCCAGGCCGATTTGCCCGCCTCCGGCGGCGTTGGCCAGGTCCATCTGCTGGCCGATGGGCCAGTCGGCTGTGCCGGGGCTGACGCGCCAGAGGATTTTATATCCCTTGGGTTCGCAGATTTCGTTGATGTGATGGGTCAGCTGGTCCAGGAGCTGTCCCGTGGCGACAGCTGCCGCCGAGTCGAGGACGATGCCGCCGGCGACGTCCTGGTTGAGGAAGCGCTTGTCGATTTCTTCTTCTACGGCCGGGCCGATGGTGACGGCGGCCATGAGAAGGATGCGCGCCTGTTCTAAATACGGGACGATTTGCTCGCTTTTCAGCTTAAAGGGGGCGCTGCAGAGGATATGGTGGGACGCGGCGTCGTAGTATCCCTGCTGGAAGACGCCCTTCGGCGCGGCCAGGCGCAGGGCCGTGGTGCAGGCTTCGCTGACGACGGCGTCGTCTGCGTCCCCTTGTCCCCGCTGGGCGGCGTATTCTCTCACTTGCTCCATATTGATGGAGGGTATGGTACCTTCGTATACTGGCATGATGGTTCCCTTTCTTTCGTGTAATGTAGTCGTCTTCTGAACGTTGTGTGACGATGGTCTTATTATACCATAAAAATTTGAGGCTACTGATAATTTTGTGATGGGCCTTGTCATTTTCATGGCCAGTAATATACAATAAAAATGTGATATAACAACACTAAATACCGTATAAAAGTGTGATGAGGTGGGCCTATGGAACGATTGATATTGAATACACTGCTGAAATGGAAGAATTCCCCCTATCGCAAGCCGTTGATTTTGAAAGGCGTGCGCCAGGTCGGCAAGACCTGGATTCTGAAGGAATTCGGAAAACGCTGTTATGAAAACACGGCGTATTTCAACTTTGATGAACATGAAGAATATAAGCAGTTTTTTGAAACGACAAAGGATATAGACCGGATTTTGCAGAATCTGATGCTGGCAAGCGGCCAAAAGATCGTGCCGGAACAAACCCTGATCATTTTTGACGAGGTGCAGGACTGCCCCAAGGTCATGAACTCCATGAAGTATTTCTGTGAAAATGCGCCGCAGTATCACGTGGCCTGCGCCGGTTCCCTCTTGGGCATCGCTTTGGCAAAGCCCTCTTCGTTCCCCGTAGGCAAGGTCAACTTCATGCAGATTGCCCCCATGACCTTTACGGAGTTCCTGCTGGCCAATGGGGATGAAAACCTGGCAGCATATCTGGAAACGGTGAATACCCTGGAGCCCATTCCCGACGCCTTTTTTAATCCTTTATACGAAAAGCTGAAAATGTATTATGTGACCGGCGGCATGCCCGAACCTGTCAAGATGTGGACTGAGGCGCGGGATGTGGAGGCCATGCAGGAGGCGTTGTCCGATATTCTGGGGGCCTATGAGCGAGACTTTGCCAAGCACCCCAACGTCAGCGAGTTTCCCAAGATTTCGATGATCTGGAAATCGATCCCGTCCCAGCTGGCGAGGGAAAATAAAAAGTTTCTCTATAAAGTAGTCAAAGAAAGGGCAAGAGCCCGCGAATATGAGGACGCCCTGCAGTGGCTGGTCGATGCCCGCCTGGTGCATAAGATTTACCGAAGTACCGCGCCGGGCCTGCCCGTGTCTGCTTACGATGATCTTTCAGCGTTTAAGATTTACCTGGCAGACGTGGGGCTGCTCCGCCGGCTGGCTCAGCTGGCGCCGACGGCCTTTGGCGAGGGAAATCGCTTGTTTACCGAGTTCAAGGGAGCGCTGACGGAGAACTTCGTGCTGCAGACCTTGCTTACGCAATTTGAAGTCGTTCCGCGGTACTGGAGCCAGAACAATCCGCCTTACGAAGTAGATTTCTTAATTCAGCGGGAGAACGACATATTTCCAATCGAAGTCAAATCCGAGGCAAACACAGCCAGCAAGAGCTTAAAGAAATTCAAGGAATTGTTCCCAAAGCAGGTGAAGCTCCGCGTCCGGTTTTCGCTGGATAATTTGAAGCTGGACGACGATATGCTGAACATTCCCCTGTTTATGGCTGACCAAACGGACCGGCTGATTGGGTTGGCGCTGGAACAACGGAACCATACGTAAATCATTCTGCAACTTTACGTTATCATACCTCGCTGACCACTGGCTACGAGACATTGACTATGCTATACTATAATATAGACTTTAAAATGAAGTTGACTTTATATACAGGGAATGAGGTGGGTGTGTTGGCGCATATCATCGCCATAACGAACCAGAAAGGCGGTGTCGGCAAGACGACGACGGCCGTCAATGTAAGCGCTTGTCTGGCCGAAAGCGGCAAGCGGACGCTCCTCGTCGATTTGGACCCGCAGGGCAACGCGACAAGCGGCTTGGGCGTCGACAAGGCGAGCTTGGAAACGAATCTGTACGACTGCCTGATCGAAGGAAGGCCGATGGAAGACGTCGTGCAGCCGACAATGATAAAGAAATTATCCCTCGTACCGGCCACGATGGACGTCGCCGGCGCGGCGGTGGAGCTGGTCACGATGGAAGACCGCGAGTATATTTTGAAGAAGGCCCTGCAGGCCTACCTGGGGCAGGTGAAGAAGTCCTACGACTACGTCGTCATCGACTGCCCTCCTTCGCTGGGGCTGCTGACGCTCAACGCCCTGGCGGCGGCTGATTTCGTCCTCATTCCCGTGCAGTGCGAGTTTTACGCGCTGGAAGGGCTGGCCCAGCTCATGCAGACCGTGGACATGGTGCGGGACAATCTGAATTCCCGCCTGCAGCTCCTGGGACTGCTCATGACGATGTACGACGGCCGGACGAATTTGTCCATCCAGGTGACGGAGGAAGTGAAGAAATACTTCAGCGGCAAGGTATTCCATACGATTATTCCGCGCAACGTCCGCCTGGGCGAAGCGCCGAGCCACGGCGAGCCCATTACGATATACGATCCCCATTCGCGGGGCGCCGAGGTGTATACGAAATTAGCGAAAGAGGTGATACGCCGTGTCGGCTAAGAAGATGGGACTGGGCAAGAACCAGCCCTTAGGCCGGGGCCTGCAGGCCCTGGGGCTGAAGGAGCATCCGGAGCCTCACGACGGCGCAGCCCTGGAAATCGACATCGACTTGATTTCCCCCAACCCGAAGCAGCCCCGCCGGGCCTTTTCCGACGAGGCGCTTCAGTCGCTGGCCGAGTCCATACGGCAGTACGGCCTGATCCAGCCTGTCGTCGTCCAGAAAAAGGGCGGCGCCTACGAGCTGATCGCCGGCGAGCGGCGGCTGCGGGCGGCGAAGCTCTGCGGCCTGACGAAGATTCCCGCCGTCGTGCGGGACTGCGCGCCTCAGGCGTCGGCAGAGCTGGCCCTCATTGAAAATTTGCAGCGGGAAGATTTGGACCCTGTAGAAGAAGCGTCGGCGTACCGCGCCCTGATTCAGGAATTCGGCCTGACCCAGGAGCAGGCGGCGGAAAAGGTCGGCCGGAGCCGGGTCCACGTGTCCAATATGATGCGCCTTCTCCAGCTGCCGGAGGAAATCCAGCAGTATTTAATCGACGGCGTCCTGTCTATCGGACAGGCCCGCCCCCTGCTGCAGCTGAAGGCACGGCAGGCCCAGCTGGAAGCGTCGGCCCGCATCATCGACCAGGAGCTGTCGGCCCGTCAGGTCGAAGCCATGGTCCGGGCCATGCTCCGGGAAGAGCCGCCGAAGGACGCGCCGGAGCCCAACGCCTATCTGGAATCCATGCAGGACCGGATGAAGATGCATTTGGGCACCAACGTAGCCATCCGCCTGGGCCGGAACAAGAAGAAGGGGAAAATCGAGATTTCCTTTGCCTCAGAAGAAGAATTTGAACGATTGCTGGCTATTTTGACTGATGAGCCGGAAGACGGGGATTCCTTCTCCCCTTCCTCTTTCCGCGTGTGATCGGCAAAAACAGGCCTGTTTACGAAAGTTATTGACCTGTCAGGAGGAAAGACATGCTTTACGGATTGGACGCGCAGCTCGCGTACATGATAGGGGCCGGCATCGCCGGGCTCGTGCTGGTGCTGCTGCTGGCGTATATTGTCATATTGAACCGGCGCATCAAGGCGTTGGAAGAAAAATATACCTTTTTTATGAAGGATGAAACGGGGAAAAGCGTCGAAGCCAAGCTGCGCGAGGACGTAGCGGAGCTCCACGGCTTGCAGGACACGCTGGACCGGATTCACGAGACCCAGAAGGATATCCTGGCCGTGCAGAACCACTGCTTCCGCAAAATCGGCTTCGTGCGGTACAACGCCTTCGACAACATCGGCAACAACCTGAGCTTCGCCTGCACCGTCCTGGACGGCAAGGACGACGGCTTCTGCCTGTCGAGCGTATACGGCCGCAGCGAGTCGCGCATCTTTGCCAAGCCCATCGTCGAGGGAAAATGCCTGTACGGCATGAGCGAAGAGGAAAAGGAAAGCCTGGACCAGGCCCTGCACTATCACGGCGACGTGCAGCCGGTCCGGAAGGATTAGGATAGAAGGCGCGGCAGCGCCGTATTGTAGGATTGAAGAAGGGATAGACCTTGAAATTACAGGAAATCATGACGGGGCTTAGGGCCCGTTGGCGTAATATGACGCAGTCCGCCGCCGACCTGGCCGGCGCCCTGCGCCGTTCCGGGACGGAGCCGGTCACCATGTCGCCGCAGCAGTATCGGACGGCGCTGCGGGCGGCCATCGCCGGGGCCGTCGTCTTAGTCGCGGCTATCGGGTTCGGCCTGTACCAGTTTATTTCCCTGCAGCAGGCCCGGGCCCAGGAGGCGCTCCACGAGCAGCAGCTGCAGCTCATGCGGGAAAAGACGGCGTCGCTCCAGGAAAAAATGGATAAGATGGACGCCCTGGACCAGGAGCTCCGCCAGATGGTCAAGGGCGCAGGGACGGGCAGCAGCCCAAAAGGTGACGGTGGCACAGCGGGGGCGCAGAAGAAAGGGCCGGATCTTTCCTCTGCCGATTACAACGACCTGCTGCTGGCCACCGCCCGTCTGGAAACGAAAACGAACGCCCGCATTATCAGCTTTATTACGCTGAAAACCGTACTGAGCGATACGGCGGGGCTGCAGGTCCGGCAGATGCAGCAGGTATCAGCGCAATACGCATCGTCGACGACGCCGTCTATCTGGCCGGCGTACGGCACGATTACGTCTAACTTCGGCTACCGCGGCAACCCCATCGGCGGCGGCACGGGCTTCCACGAAGGCCTGGATATTGCCGTCGATTACGGTACGCCCGTCCAGGCGACGGCGGCCGGTGAAGTCACGGCGGCCGGCTGGGTAGACGGCTACGGAAACCTTGTCGAAGTCGATCACGGCAACGGCTTTGTCACGCGATATGGTCACAACTCCATGGTTCTCGTCGTAGTGGGACAAACGGTGCATACCGGCGACATCCTCGCCCTGGCCGGCAGCACGGGCCGCAGCACGGGGCCCCATGTCCATTATGAAGTCCGTGTACAAGGGACTCCGACCGACCCCTTGTTGTTCTTGCCGTAAAGATGAGGGGACGCTGCCCGATATGGGGCGGCGCCGCCTCTTTTTTTGAAAGGCAGGTTGTTATGCAAAAACTCAAATATTATGGCAGCCTTATCTTGTTTTTTATCGTCGTCGGCGCCCTGGGCTTCGGCACGTCCTACGTCCAGCGGCCCCATAACGTCGTCATCGGCGTCAACCTGGCCCTCAGCGGCGAGGAAAAGGCCTACGGCGAGGCGACGGCCCGGGGCATCGGCATGGCCCGCGATAAGATCAACGCCGAAGGCGGCCTGCTGGACGAGGCCGTAACGGTCGTCGCCGTTGATAATCACGGCAGCGCCGGCGACGCCGAGGCGGCGGTGAAGCAGCTGACGAGCCGCCATGCCGTGGCGATGATCGGCCCGAACTTATCCCACTGCGCCCTGGCCGTCGTCCGCGACGCGACGGCGGCGAAGATGCCCGTCATCAGCCCGGCTGGCACCAATCCCGACATCACCGTCGACCATCGGACGGGCGAAGCCCACGAGTACATGTTCCGGGCGACCTTTATCGACTCCTATCAGGGGCGGGCTATGGCCGATTACGCCTTCGGTCAGCTGAAGGCCCGCACGGCCGCCGTCGTGTACGACGAACGGCAGGCCTACTCCAAGGGGCTGGCGGCCTTTTTCAAGCAGTCCTTCTTAGCCGACGGCGGCCAGGTACCGGTCTACGTTGACGTCTCGTCAGATGACAGCTTTGCGGCGGCCGTAGCGGCCTTGCAGGCCTCGCCGTGCCAGGTCGTATACGCGCCCCTTTACGATGAAAAGGCTATGGAATTTATCGTAAAGGCCCGCGACGCCGGCATTGCGGCCCTGATTTTAGGCCCTGACGGCTGGAACGGCCGGCGCATGGCCCAGTCCCTCTCGCCGGCGTATTTACAAAATCTGTTCTATACGGACCACTATGCCAACGACGTCAACGAGCCCGTGGCGGAGGAATTTGCCGAGGCCTATTATGAAAAATACGGCGAGCTTCCCGACAGCTACGCCGCCCTGGGCTACGACTCCTTCATGATGGTGGCTGAGGCCGTGCGGCGCAGCGGCTCGGCGGACCCGAAAAAAATCGCCGAAGAGCTGGCCAAGACCATCGACTACCACGGCGTGACGGGCATGATCGCCCTGGACGCCAACCACGACGCCATCAAGCCGGTCTTTATCATGACCTTCTGGCAGGGACAGCCAGCGCTGCTGGAAAAGCGGCCGACGGTCCAATTATGATAGGCTGTACGCGGCAGCAGACATAAAAAATTGCGGAATTGTCGAGATGACAGTTCCGCAATTTTTTTGTAATACGACGAGATGTAGTTGGTGAGGATTTCTATAATAATCGCTGAATTGATGGATAGAGTAACGTTGCGGCAGGTATTTTGGGACGGGAAATTTTTGATAGTTTCCGCAACCGGCGGTGATTGCCGCTATGGTTCGCATCATACGACGCCATGCCGACGCGCCGTATCGTTATCGTTATATTTTATTTTGTATACGAACGTTTTCCCTCAATTTTTTTACGCTGTCCCGTTGAGCTTTTACATCGTCGTACCATCCTTCGCGATGAATGCGCGCCAAAGGGATTCCCGTCAGTCCGGATACTTCCTCATGGGAAATGGATAGGCAAGCCGTTACACGCAGTACGGCAAATACGGCGTCATAGCGGCGCGGCGCTCCTTCCAGTCGGGCATGATCATCGTCATGACGTTGTAAAAGTGGCGCGAGTGGTTGGGATGGACGAGGTGGCACAGCTCGTGGAGCATGACGTGGTCGATGATTTCCGCCGGCATGATGGCTAAATAGGTGTTCATGGTAATGATGGCCTTGGCAGGCATGCACGAGCCCCAGCGGGAGCGCATGACCCGCTGGCGGAGCTTGGGCATGGCGATGCCGTAGGCCGAAAGCCGGGGGAAGATGCGGGCCAGGCTTTCGGCGAACAGCTTCTCCCCTTCCCTGCGCAGCAGCTCGTGGTACAGATGGCGGCGCTGTTCGATGGTGTTGTCGGCCAGCTCCATGTATACGGTCCGGCCGCGGCGGCGCACGGCGTTCCGCAGGCCCAGGCGCACGTCGAGGACGCAGGCCCTTCCTGCCACGTACAGGGCGTCGCCGTCCCGCAAGGTCAGCACCGGCAGGGCTTTCCGGCAGGCGTACTCGTCCAGGGCTTTTACGATGAAGGGGCCCTGCTTTTGCAGAAAGGCCTCGATGTGCTCTATGGGAACGCGGGGCCCTGCCGATACGTAAATGGACAAGTCAGGGCGGACGCGGAGGTTGATGTTTTTGACGGCCTTCCGCTCCAGGACGTACGTCAGCTGACGGTCCCCGAGGCAGATGGGGCGCTGCGATATGGGATTCATATTCCTCTCCTCTGTCGATGTGGTATAATACCATCATATTATACTATATGCTGCAAGGAGATACTATCATGCTCGATTTTACGGCTATCGATTTTGAAACAGCCAATAAATACTACAACAGCGCCTGCTCCCTGGCGGCCGTTTCCGTACGGGACTACGAGACGGTCCGGGAAGGCTATACCCTCATCCGCCCGCCCTATATGTCCTTTTCGCCGGACAACATCCGCATCCACGGCATCACGCCCGACCAGGTGCGGGACAAGCCGAAATTCGACGCCCTGTGGGACCGCGTCCGGCCTCATTTGGAGGGCCGCATCCTCGTGGCCCACTACGCCGTGTTCGACACGCGGGTCCTGCGCAGCCTCCTCAAGACGTACGAGCTGGAGCCGCCCCGGGCGACGTACGCCTGCACGGTGGAAATTTCCCGCAAGGTCTGGCCCGACCTGCCCAACCACAAGCTCGACACGGTAGCCGGCTTCCTGGGCTATTCCTTCCGCCATCATCAGGCCCTGGACGACGCCCGGGCCTGCGCCTTCATCGTCTGCGAGGCGGCGAAGAAGGTCGGCGCATCTTCCATGGAAGAGCTGATGGCGGCGACAGGCCTCTCCCTGAAGATATTATAGAAATATGAATTTTGCATATAGAAGGGCACCTCATGTCGTTTGGTAATACATATCTTACATTATCGTCAATCTATGCGTATAATGAAACAAGATAATTTCTATACTGAAAGGGGATTGAACATCATGAAAATTGTATTGCTTGAATCGCTGGGAATCAGCCAGGAACTTCTCGATTCGTACGTAAAGCCGCTGCGGGAACAGGGCCATGAATTCGCCGCTTACGAACGCAACGACGACCCGGCCGTCCAGATCGAAGAAGCCAAGGACGCCGATATCCTCATCATCGCCAACATGCCCTTGAAAGGCGAAGTCATCAACGCCTGCCCGAACCTGAAATACATCAACGTTGCCTTTACGGGCGTCGACCACGTCGATTTGGAAGCGGCTAAGGCCAAAGGCGTCAAAGTCAGCAACGCTTCGGGCTATTCGACAGTCGCCGTCGCCGAACTGACCATCGCCATGATCCTCGACCTGCTCCGCTACGTGCCCCAGGTAGACGCAGCCTGCCGCGCCGGTGGCACGAAGGCCGGCTTCATCGGCGCTGAACTGGAAGGCAAGACTGTCGGCCTCATCGGCACGGGCGCCATCGGCCACCGCGTCGCCGAGCTCGTCCATGCCTTCGGCGCCAAGGTCATCGCCTACAACGGCTTCTCCCATAAAGCCGATACGGAACTCATCAAATACGTTCCCCTGAAGGAACTGATGGAACAGTCCGATATCGTATCGCTCCACTGCCCTGTTACGGACCAGTCCCGCGGCATGATCAACGCCGAAACGCTGTCGTACATGAAGCCGACGGCCTTCCTGGTCAACGAAGCCCGCGGCCCCGTCGTCGACTCCCAGGCCTTGGCAGACGCCCTCAACAGCGGCAAGATCGCCGGCGCCGGCATCGACGTATTCGAAAACGAACCGCCTCTCGATACGAATCATCCCCTGCTCCATTCCAAGAACACCATCGTCACGCCCCACGTAGCCTTTGCGACGAAGGAATCCATGGAAAAACGCGCCGTCATCGTCTTCGACAACATCAACGCCTACATGGCAGGAAACCAGAAAAACGTAATCTTATAAGGTATACGATTTTCCAAGCAGTATAGGTCTGTCAGGCCTGTACTGCTTTTTTTATGGGCGGAAATAGCATACGCTATACTATAAATAGATAGGAAATCAAATAACTATAGCATATTTGCAAGCAACAAAAAATATATTGCTTAACATAACACTAGTATGGTAGTATGTAAACAACGAAAGACATCATTTAGATAACCAAGTATTCAGCACGTATGCAAAGGAGTAAACCAGTATGAGCATGAGAATGACCTTCCGTTGGTACGGAGAAAAAGACGACAAGATTACGCTGCAGCAGATCGACCAGATCCCCGGCATGGACGGCATCGTCGGCGCATTGTTCGACATTCCCGTCGGCGAAGTGTGGCCCGTAGAGCCGCTGCTTCACATTAAGAAGCAGGCCGAAGCGAACAACCTCGTATTCAAGGATTTGGAAAGCATCAACGTCCACGAAGACATCAAGCTCGGCCTTCCGAGCCGCGACCAGTACATCGAAAACTACATCCAGTCCCTGCGCAACGCCGCAAAGGCCGGCATCGAAATGGTATGCTACAATTTCATGCCCGTCTTCGACTGGACCCGCACGGAGCTGGCCAAGCCCCTCTACGACGGCTCGACGGTCTTGGCTTACGACTACCACATGGTAGCCGGCAAGACGCCGCAGGACATGGTAAAAGAAGTCCTGGAAAACAGCAACGGCTACGTCCTCCCCGGCTGGGAACCGGAACGGCTGAAAGAGCTGACCCGCCTGTTTAAAGCGTATGAAGGCATGGACGAAGACGGCCTGCGCAAGAACCTGGAATACTTCCTCAAAGCCGTCATCCCCGTAGCCGAAGAAGTGGGCATCAAGATGGGCATCCATCCTGACGATCCCCCCATTTCCGTATTCGGCCTGCCCCGCATCGTAAAGAACGAATCGGACCTCGACAAGATCGCCGCCATGGTAGACAGCCCGAGCAACGGCTTCACCATCTGCACGGGCTCTCTCGGCGCCAACCGCCAGAACGACATTCCCCACATCATCCGCAAGTTCGGCAAGATGGGCCGCGTCAACTTCCTCCACATCCGCAACGTACAGGTTCACGAACCGTGGGTATTCAACGAAGTGGCTCATAAATCGCAGATCGGCAACCTCGACATGTTTGAAATCGTCAAGGCCGCTTACGACATCGGCTTCGACGGCCCGATCCGTCCGGACCACGGCCGCATGATCTGGGGCGAAGAAGGCCGTCCAGGCTACGGCTTGTACGACCGCGCTCTCGGCGCCAACTACCTCTGCGGCCTTTGGGACGCTATCAACCGCATTTGCGGCCAGAAATAGGACGTATACGATAAGGAGGAACCTGACATGCTACATTTACATCGCCGCAGCCTCGTCGAAGACAAGGCTGCCTGGGAACAAGCCGGTATCGCCCTGTATCAGTTCGATACAGAGGCTGTTGAAGCAGCGACGAAGGAAGCTCCCCAGTGGATTCACTTCGGCGGCGGCAATATTTTCCGCGCCTTCATCGCCGCCCTCCAGCAGCGTTTGCTCAACGAAGGCCTGGCTAAGACGGGCATCATTACGGCCGAAACGTACGACGAAGAAGTCATCGAGCACGTATACCGCCCCTTCGACAATTTGAGCCTGGCTGTCACCATGTATGCCGACGGCCGCTTTGAAAATGAAGTCATCGGCTCCGTCGTCGAATCCGTCGTCTGCCGTCCCGATTTTGCCGAAGACTGGAAGCGCCTCAAGGAAATCTTTACGAACCCATCCCTGCAGGTAGCCAGCTTTACCATTACGGAAAAGGGCTACAAGCTGACGGACTACGCCGGCAACTACTTCCCTGCCGTTGCTGAAGACATGAAGAAGGGCCCGGAACACGTGACGAGCTCCATGGGCTCCATCGCCGCCCTGGCCTATGCCCGCTACAAAGCCGGCGCATACCCCTTCGCTTTCCTGAGCCTCGACAACTGCTCCCACAACGGCGACAAGATCAAAGAAGCCATGACGGCCTTTGCCCAGCAGTGGGTCGCCAACGGCGTCGCCGAACCGGGCTTTGCCGACTACATCAACGACGAAACGAAGGTCTCCTTCCCGTGGAGCATGATCGACAAGATTACGCCCCGCTCGTCCGAAAAAGTACAGGAATACCTGAAAGGCATCGGCTTCGGCGATACGGAATTGATCCATACCAATAAAGGCTCGTACGCCGCCTTCGTCAACGCCGAAAACGCCCAGTACCTGGTCATCGAAGACAAGTTCCCCAACGGCCGCCCGGCCCTCGACAAAGCCGGCGTCATCTTTACGGACCGGGAAACGGTAGACAAGGTCGAACGGATGAAGGTCTGCACCTGCCTCAACCCGCTGCACACGGCCCTGGCCGTCTACGGCTGCCTCCTCGGCTATACTCTCATTGCCGACGAAATGAAGGACCCTCAGCTCAAAGGCCTCATTGAACAGATGGGCTACGGCGAAGGGCTGCCCGTCGTCACCAACCCCGGCGTCCTCGACCCGAAGGCCTTCATCGCCGAAGTCCTGGAACAGCGCCTGACCAACGGCAACCTGCCCGACACGCCCCAGCGCATCGCCACCGACACGTCCCAGAAGGTGGGCATCCGCTTCGGCGAAACGATCCGCGCCTATGGCGATAAAGCCAAGGACTTGACCTACGTGCCCCTGGTCATCGCCGGCTGGTGCCGCTACCTCCTGGCCGTCGACGACGAAGGCAAGGCCTTCACGCCGAGCCCGGACCCGCTGCTCCAGAACGTGCAGGAAGCCCTGCAGGGCGTCGTCCTCGGCGACGTAAGCTCGGCCAAGGGCAAGCTGCGCCCCATCCTGTCCAACAAGGGAATTTTCGGCAGCGACCTGTACGAAGTCGGCCTCGGCGAAAAGATCGAAGGCTACTTCGAAGAACTCATCGCCGGCCCCCATGCTGTCCGCAATACATTAGTCAAGTACGTGAAATAGATATCGTTTAAGGAGGAAATGCAATTATGAAAGCTGTCGTAGTAGAAACACCGGAAAAGATTACCGTCGTAGAACGTGACATTCCTGAAATCACCAGTACCCAAGTCTTGCTCAAGGTCAAAGCGGCCGGTATCTGCGGCTCCGACGTAGGCATTTATCACGGCAAAAACGCCTTCGCCACCTATCCCCGCGTCGTAGGCCATGAATTTGTCGGCGAAGTCGTCAAAGTCGGCGCAGACGTGAAGAACGCCGCCGTCGGCGACCACATCGCCGTCGACCCCGTCGTTTCGTGCGGCCACTGCTACGCCTGCCGCACGGGCCGCCACAACGTCTGCAAGACCGTCAACGTATTGGGCGTCCACCGCGACGGCGGCTATCAGGAATACGTCGCCGTAGAACAGGACCAGC
The DNA here is from genome assembly GCF_002287425.1 of Megasphaera sp. ASD88. Taxonomy (NCBI): domain Bacteria; kingdom Bacillati; phylum Bacillota; class Negativicutes; order Veillonellales; family Veillonellaceae; genus Megasphaera; species Megasphaera sp. ASD88. Next base: position 129,819 of record NZ_NQXW01000002.1, read on the forward strand.
TCCATCAGCTGCCGAAGGACCTTCCCTGGGAAATCGCCGCGACGGTGGAACCCTACTCCATCGGCGCCCAGGTCGCTCATCAGGGCCGCCTGACCGGCGACGACACGGTCCTCATCTGCGGCGCAGGCCCCATCGGCCTGATCATCCTTCAGGTCGCCAAGATGAAGGGCGCCAAGGTCGCTATCCTCGACGTCGTCGATTCCCGCCTGGAAACGGCGAAGGAAATGGGCGCCGACATGGTCATCAACAGCAAGACGAAAGACCCTGTCGAAGCGATGAACGAATTTACCGGCGGCGAAGGCTTCAACCTCATTTACGAAGCGACGGGCAACGTCAATGTATTGCAGATGTGCATTCAGAAGCTGCCCAGCCCGGCAGGCCGCGTCGTCGTATTGGGCTTCTCGACAGTCGAATTCCCCATCCGTCAGGTCGACATCATGAGCAAGGAACTGGAAATCATCGGCACGCGCCTCAACAACTACCGCTTCCCCGAAGTCATCGAATGGTTCAAAGAAGGCAAAGTCGACCCGAAATCCATCGTCACCAACACCTTCCCCTTCACCGAAGCGGACAAGGCCTTCAAATACAACGATGAACACCCGGAAAACGTGCTGAAAATCGTTCTTACATTTTAACATTTCCGTAGTTTAATGTTTCCGAAAGGACGGTATCAGCGAATGAGTCAACAAGCATCGTATCAAATCAAAACATCGGAATTAGTCAAAGTCGTCGCCAGCGGCTGGCTGGGCACGGCCATGGAGTTCATGGATTTCCAGCTCTACTCTCTGGCAGCGGCTATCGTATTCAACGAAATCTTCTTCCCCGAATCGGACCCGGCCATGGGCCTCATCATGGCCATGGGTACCTACGGGGCCGGGTATGTCGCCCGTCTCGTCGGCGCCTTCGTCTTCGGCCACGTCGGCGACAAGATGGGCCGTCGCACGGTCTTATTCGTCACTATTACCCTCATGGGCCTGGCATCTACCCTCATCGGCTTTTTGCCGACGTACTCTGAAGTCGGCATCTGGGCTCCGGCCGGCCTCGTCGCCCTCCGCATCATCCAGGGCTTAGGGGCAGGCGCGGAAATCAGCGGCGCCGGCGTCATGGTTACGGAATTCTGCGAAACGAAGACCCGCGGCCTCGTCGGCAGCCTCGTCGGCCTCGGCACCTCGTCGGGCACCCTGTTGGCCAACCTCATCTGGACCATCATCCTGACGATGCTCACCAAGGAAGAAGTCCTGCTCTGGGGCTGGAGAATCCCCTTCTACGCCTCCTTCGTCGTCATGATCGCCGCCGTATTGATCCGGATGTTCGTTCACGAAAGCCCGGTCATGGCGGAAAAGAAGAAATTGCTGGAAGCGGAACGGGAAAAACAGCTTGCCGGCGACGTCCCTGTCGAACAGCAGCCGAAAAAAGGCCGGAAGAGCTTTATCGTCGCCCTGGCCCTGCGCTTCGGCCAGGCCGGCAACAGCGGCCTCATGCAGACCTACCTGGCCGGCTTTATCGTCACGGTCCTCGCCATGGAAAAGACCGTCGCGACGGAAGCCAACATCATTTCTTCCTGCGTTTCCTTCTTCACCATTCCCTTTGTCGGCTGGCTCGGCGATAAGTTCGGCCGCCGCAAGATGTACATGGTTCTGTCCCTGGCTACGGCTATCTACGCCGTTCCCATGATGCTTCTCTTCGAAACGAAGGACCCCGTCATCCTGACCATCGCCATGGTCATCGGCCTGAACGTCGGCGTACAGGGCCTCTTCGCTCTGGAAAACGTCGTATTGACGGAGCTGTTCGGCGCAAGACACCGCGTCACCATGGTATCGCTGGCGAAGGAAATCGCCGGCCTCGTCGCTACGGGCTTCGGTCCGATCATCGCGGCCGCCGCCGTTACGGCGATGACGGGCAGCTGGGTTCCCCTGGCCGTCATGACCATTCTCTTCTCCATGTCGAGCTTCTTCGGCGCCTACTTCTCCGAAGATACGACGGGACGAGACCTGAACGAACTGGACGACGCTATGTAACGTCATGTCATATGCAATGGATAACTGAGTATAGTACCTTACTGTACTCAGTTATTTTTCTAAGAAAATAAGGAGGATTTCTATGGCAAAGGTATTAACCATCGGCGAAGCCATGGGCCTGCTCATTGCCTGCCGGCCCGGCGATTTGGCCGAGGTGGAGCAATTTTCCCGCCACGTCTGCGGGGCTGAATTAAATTACGCCGTCGGCATGGCCCGCTTAGGCCACGACGTATCCTATATTTCCAAGGTCGGCGGCGACCCCTTCGGCCGCAGCATTCGGGCCTTTTTGAAAGACAACGGAATCCATACGGATTATGTGCAGACCGACGAAGCCCACATGACGGGCTTTCAGATGAAGGAACGGGTCCTGGAAGGCGACCCGGCCGTGGCGAACATCCGCAAGTATACGGCCTTCTCCTTCATGACGCCCGACGACCTGCAGGGCATCTGCTGGGACGGCGTGACCCACGTCCATACGACAGGCATTCCCCTGGCTGTGTCGGAATCGTGCCGCCAGACCGTCGTGGCCCTCATGAAGGAAGCCCGCCGCCGCGGCGTGTCCGTTTCCTTCGATACGAACCTGCGGCCCATGCTCTGGCCCGATACGGAAACGATGGCCAGCGTCATCAACGACGCCGCCCAGTACGCCGACATCGTCATGCCCGGCCTCAGCGAAGGCAAGATACTGACCGGGCTGGCCGATGAAAAGGCCGTCGCCGGCTATTATCTGGAACGGGGCGCGAAGCTCGTCGTCATCAAGCTGGGCGGCAGCAGCGGCACATACGTCGCCGACCGCGAAGGCGGGCAGTACGTACCGAGCTACCGCGTAGACCATGTCGTCGACACCGTCGGAGCCGGAGACGGCTTTGCCGTCGGCTTTACCAGCGCCTGGCTGGAAGGCTTGTCTATGGAAGAAGCGGCCCGCCGGGGCGCCGCCGTCGGGGCTATGGTCATCCAGGTTGCCGGCGACAACGAAGGCTTGCCGACAAGAGAGCAGCTGGCGGCATTCCAAAACGAACAAGCAAAATAGCGGATTGCAATGCAGATAAACGGGTTGAGGAACTACATGTCCTCGGCCCGTTTTTTTTGGTTATGCCGAGGCTTGTTTTGTATACTTTAATACACAATCGTTTTACTTTACAAAAGGATTTACGTAGTCTATAATGAAGAACAAAACATCATATTTTATCAATATGAGCGGAAAATTATGAAACGCGTTCTGCCCCTGCGCCTGGATCAGGCTGCCTCGGCGGGATTTGCGTCATGAGGAGGTTTTACCTATGGAATATCGTATTCGCCGGGCCCTGCAGGGCATGGTGCGGCACAGCTACCTGAAGGACGAGGGGACGGCTCTGGAGAAGGATATTATCGACTGCTCCCTGGGCATCAACCCCTGCGGCGTCACGCCGAAGCTGACGAAGGACATGTACGCGGCGACCTTCGACGTCCTGGCCAGCTATCCGGCTCATCCCTACGTGGAAACGCGGCGGCATATCTGCGAGTACTTTTCCGACGTGGCGTCGCTGGACGTCGGCCAACTCAGCATGCAGAACGGCTCCATGAGCGCCCTGCGGGCTGTCAACTCCATCTTTCTGGAAGACGGGACGCGGGTCCTCGCTCCCCAGCCCTGCTTTTCGTCGTATACGACGGACGCCCGGGCCTGCGGAGCCGAAGTCGACGTCGTGCCCCTGCGGGAAGAGGATCATTTTGCCTTCCCTGTAGAAGAATACGTCGCGGCCATCCGCGAAGATCACCGCCTGGCTTACCTGGACAACCCCAACAACCCGACGGGGCAGGCCCTGTCCATTGCCGACCTGCGGCGGATTTTGACGGCGGCCCGGGAAAAAGGTGTCCTCGTCCTCGTCGACGAAGCTTACGGCGACTTTTTGGACAAATCCGAGTCGGCCCTGTCCCTCCTCGGCGAGTTCGACAACCTCATCGTGACCCGGACGTTTTCCAAGGGCTTCGGCTTAGGGGCCCTGCGAGCCGGCTACATCGCCGTTCCCAAGGCTATGGCCGATATTCTGGAAGCCTTCGGCGGCGAGATGAACCTGACGACGCCGGCGGCGGCCATGATCCCCGTCGTGTTGTCCGACCCGGCCTTCCTGGCCTATTCGCGGGACCTCATTGCCCAGAACAACCAGAAGCTCATCAGCGGAATGAACGTGCTCAAGACGTCGGCGACGCGGGACGACGTGCCCATTACCCTGTTTTATACGGATCAGGACGTCGATTTGGGAGCCTTGTTCTGGAAATACGGCATCCGCGTGGAAAACGGCGTCGACTTCGAAGGCATCGGCAAGCGCCACGTCCGCCTGCGCGTGCCTCAGGACATTACGGAATTAGCGCGCCGCTTAGAGCGCATCGAAGCGGAACTGCAGGCGGCGCGATAAAGGAGAGATGGATATGAATCAAGACAGCAACACAAAAGTCAGCCTGCGCAACGTCGTCATTTTCGCCGGCGCTTACTGCGCCTTCAGCATCGGGTCGGGCTATGCGACGGGCCAGGAAATCCTCCAGTTCTTCGGAGCCTTCGGCCCTCAGGGCATCATCGGCTGCTTCGTCAGCATGCTCATCTTCGCCTTTCTGGGCGGGGCCCTCATGCAGAAGGGCTACGATTTGAAGCTGAAATACCACACCCAGGTCTTTCACTACTACTGCGGCAAGTACATCGGCACGTTTTTGGAATGGGTTACGATCTTATTTTTATTCAGCGTCGTGTCGATCATGATCGCCGGCACGGGAGCTGTGGCCTCGGAATACTTCGCCCTGCCCGGCGACGTAGGCAGCGTGTTTATGGCCCTCCTGTGCATCCTGTCCATCCTGCTGGGCCTGATGCGTCTGGCCGACGTCATCGGCTCCATGGGGCCGGTCATCATCTTCTTTACCATCGGCATCGGCATCCTGACGGTCCTCAACGCCAATACGGACTGGGCCAAGGGCTGGGAAGTCTTATACGACCTGCGCTCGACGAAATCCTGGTGGTTCTCGACGTACGACATCCTCGATTCGGCCTGGTTCAGCGGCGTCCTGTACGCGTCCTGCATGGTCTTCGGCTCCATCCCCTTCCTGACGGGTCTGGGCGGCAAGGCCAACAGCCGGCGCGAAGCCTTCCTCGGCGGGTTCCTCGGCGGCGTGGCCCTGATGATCGCCAGCGCCCTCATGATGGCGGCCATGCTCTGCTTCCCGGCGGAAGTGGCAAAGCTTCAGGTTCCCAACCTGTTTTTGGCCCAGCAGTTCGCCCCGGCCCTGGCCCTCATCTTCTCGGTCATCCTGCTCCTGGGCATTTACAGCACGGCGGCTCCCATGTTCTGGGTCGTCATCAACAAGCTGGAGCAGTGGATGCCCAACAAGACCGTCAAGATGGTCGTGACCGTCGTCCTGGGCGTCGTGGCCTACTTCGGCGCCCAGATCGGCTTCGGCAAGCTCATCGGCTTCCTCTATCCCCTGATGGGACAGGTCGGCGTGCTCATGATCGTCGTCGTCCTGGTCAAGGTATTCGTCCTGAAGGACAACAAAGACCCCGGCTTGGAACGGGAAGAATGACGTCTCCTGCCCTCTTGCCTCTGCGGCAAGGGGGTATTTTTCGTCAAAGTACAGAAAGAGGACGCATTTTTTGTATCGGTATACATCATTTTTTTAGCCAATGCATTTCAAATTGAAGCCGTAATATGGTAGAATATGAAGTATGGTAATTTTTTAGATACAGGGGACGCCAATGGAACAGTTACGATTGCTGGAAAAAGAGCCGCGGGAAAACGTGCGGGAATACGCCTACCGCGTATTATACGATAACATCATGAATCTGCATCTGGTGCCTGGGACGGCCATGTCGGAACAGGAGCTGTCGACGATGCTGTCCGTCAGCCGGACTCCCGTGCGGGAGGCCTTTATCCGCCTGTCCCAGAAGGGCCTTCTCGACGTATTGCCCCAGCGGGGGACCTTCGTGTCTAAGATCAATACGGAGCAGCTGGCAGAATTCCGCTTTCTGCGGGTGACCATGGAGACGGCCGTCGTCGCCCTGGCCTGCCGGGAATTTCCCGAAGAATACATGTGGAAGCTCCAGCAATGCCTGAAGGAGCAGGAGCTGTACCTGCGCCGCCGCGACGTCAACGGCTTTTTCGCCAGCGACAACCAGACCCACAGCATCTTGTACCAGGGCTGCGGCAAGCCGCATATCTGGCAGATCATCGAAAGCTCCACAGCCGACTACATGCGGGCCCGCGTGCTGAACATCGCCGCGGCGGCCGAGCAGATGAACATCCTCTACAGCCAGCATCAAGCCCTGGCGGAAGCCATCCTGCGCCACGACGCCCAGCGCGGCGTAGCCATCATGGAAGAGCATATCAACAAGGGCATCATCGACGTGGAAGTGCTGCGCAAGCAGTATCCCGATTACTTTAAATAATGCATGGACCCTCCCTGCCGGACGATTCGGCAGGGAGTTTTTTTTGTTATCGGCGGAAATCCGTTTGAAAATCGCCACGATACGGAGAAATACAGGGAGAAATCCCAGGAATATACCGGCGTATACGGCGCAGGGATGTTTGGCTCCATCGGCGTCATTATGCCGATTTCCCTGCCCATAACCGCTGCGACATATCGGAACCGTTACGCGTAACGTCTTATCTTTTCTTTTTTATTTTTGCTTTCTCTTTTTTGTATACAGCTATAACTGCATAGAACGAAGCGTGTTTTTACAGCGGACAGGTATGCTGAATCTGCATGATTGAAGGGGAAATAAATGCTCCCTTCCCTGTCCCATATACAGTAGCGAGCAAAGACGGCCCCAGGGCGGGCGGAAAGGAGCAGCCCATGAAGAAGCTGCGGTGGTTTCAGACAAAGGTCGGGTTGTTTCAGGACCCGCGCATGATGTATCTGCTGAGTCAGCCCAGCGGCGACTCCTATTTCGTCATCTGGTTTTACCTGAAGGACCTGGCCGGCATGGTCAACGACGACGGATATATCTACGTAGCCAAGGGGCAGGCCGTGACGACGGCCTTGCTGGCCCGTCAGCTGCACCGCCGCCGGGCCTTCGTGGAAAAGGTCCTCGACGTGTTCGAGCAAATCGACCTCATCAGCCGCGACGAGACGGGCCTGATCCGCATCGTGCCCTGGCATGAAATCCAGAGCTTTGACCGGGATGAGAAAAAACGCCGCGACGCCCGCGACCGCATGCGCCGCTACCGCCGCCGCAAGGCCGAAGGCAGCGAGGCGCGCTGCCATACGTCCGAAGCTCCGGCCGAAAGGGGTACAGCGGCGGAAGAATCTGTCTATGACCAGGGCTGCGGCGGCGAAGACTATGCCCGGCCGTCGGCGCAGGCTGCCCCGTCGGGATACGTCTGCTCGGACGAGACAGCGGCAGAGGAAACGGTATCGGTCTGCCCAGTCGGCGGGCTCGTCCCCGTACGGGAAGAGGCTGGCCGTATGGCTTCCTCTTATGGCGACGGCGAAGCCCCTGCCGTATGGGACGACGCAGCTCCGACGGCAGCTCCTTGGCAGGACGAAGAACGCCCCGGCCTGCAGGATACGTGCGCCCACATAGCCGAGCCCGGCGGCGACAGCGGCATTGCACCCGTATGGACTACGGCAGCCCAAAGAGGCTGCGATGGTGCGAACGATCCGTCCCCTTCGGCAGGACGAGGCGCCTTGCGCTGCTATACGGCGGCCTTCGGCCAGATGAGCAGCCGCACGGCAGAGGAGCTGACCGACTTGGCCCGCTGCTGGGGCGACGAAGCGGTCTGCGCCGCCATAGACATTGCCAGGGACAACGGCGCGTCCGGCATTCGCTACATCCGGGCCGTCCTGGTCAACAGCGGCGGACGGCCGCGGCGAAGGGAGACGATGTATGAACGACGGGAGAAGGAATTTAATCAATACGTTGATACAATGCTTCGGCAAATCTGGGAATCCGACGGGGATGGCTGCTAGAATGCGCATCCTGAAGGACATGCTGCCGCCCATGACGGAGGATCAGGCCCGCGCCCTGGCGCGGCGCATCCTGGAGGTCCACCGCTTTGAGCCGTCCATTGCCGACGTACTCGCTCATTGGCGGGATATGGAACGCCGCCGCCGGCAGCAGGAAGGGGCAATCTATCTGGACGAGACATCGCCGCGGATTTCCCACGCCGAGAGGAAACGCCGCGCCGGCGAGCTGCGCCGCGTCCGGACCGCTCTCGGCCAGCGCCGCTCCGTGCCGGGCCTCGTCGTATCGGAGGGCTTGACGGCCTTTGCCCGATCCTTTTTTCCCCACATGAGCGAGGAGCTCATCGAACGAAACAAGATGGAAATCGCCAACTGCCGGGCCGACCGGGAGCGGGAAGACCGCTGCGCCAGCCCCTACGTCACCATGATGGAGCTCGACGAGACGGGCTGCGTGACCCTGTACATGGCGAAGCGACCCAGAGAGGAGGATGCCCATGCAGAAGATCCTGCGCTTTTTGAGGTCTGTCGATAAACGGACCGTCGTCTTTATCATCCGCATACTGTATTTGCTGATTAGGAGGAACTATACCGATGAAAGTCTATCTCAATCCAGGCCACGACCGCCTGCTGGACAGCGGGGCGGTCAACGCCGCCCTGAACCTGCGCGAATGCGACCTGGCCTATGAGCTGGCCGAGGCCGTCCAGGCCTATTTGGAGCGAAACGGCGTCGCCGTCGTCCTGGGCCAGTCCGACGATTTGTACGCTGTCTGCGGACAAGCCAACGCCGCCGAAGCGGACGTATTCGTGTCCCTTCATTTCAATGCCTTCAATAAGCGGGCCACGGGCACGGAAACCCTCATTTCCAATACGCCCCAAAGCCTGCTCCTGGGCCACTGCATCCAGGCCAACGTCAAGGCCGTCCTCAACCTGCCCGACAGGGGGCTGAAAGAGCGGCCGGGCCTCTTCGTCCTGCGCAACACGGCCATGCCCGCCGTCGTGGTGGAAGTCTGCTTCATCGACAACGACTACGACATGCGCTGCTACGAGGCCCATAAGGACGAAACGGCCAGGGCTATCGCCGCAGGCATCATACAATATCCGGCCATGCGCGGTCAGGCTGCGGCGTAAGGAAACCTCAGGATTTTCGATTCGTTGGAAATCCTGAGGTTTTCTATATTGTTTACAAATCTTCGATGAATATGATCTATGAATATTCGAGTATTCGAAAAAGAAAGCTGCCGATTTTTGCATAGGTCGTTTGTTGCCAAGGCGTATGTATGTTTGGTATAATCCAAGTAGAAGGAAATAGTTAGTAATGTACAGATTCGCAGGGAAGTGGGAGTATGGCAAACGTATTTGACGTAGCAAAATATATATTGCAAAAAGAAGGCAGCATCAGTACATGGAAGCTTCAAAAGTTGTGTTATTATTCGCAAGCATGGGCGCTGGCTTGGACTGGAAAACCGCTGTTTTCTGAAGATTTTCAAGCGTGGCGCAATGGTCCTGTATGTCCAGAGTTATTTCAAAAACATAAAGGAATGTATTTTGTATCGGAAGATATATTTTCTGATGCTGATACTGATAAATTGGCTGATGATGAAAAAGAAACTATTGATACGGTGCTTGCTTCCTATGGGGACATGGAACCATATGAGTTGCGCGCACAGACTCATGCAGAGGATCCATGGAAAAATGCTCGCGGCAACCTTGACGATATGGCTTCGTGTACCAATGTTATTACTAAAAACGCCATGGGCGAATATTATGGGTCTTTATAATGCGTAAGAAAAAAGTAATAAAGACGCCGGTTAATAATCAGAAACAAGTCAATTTGAAAAAGGCGTACCGTGATACTGGATATCCTGTGTTTCGATTTGATCGTATAGATAAGTCTGGCGATTTTGCTTTTGATACAAGTAAAGAAAACTTTTCTCATAAAGATTTTCTTGATAAGATGATTGCGTATTCAAATATGACATGGTCTGAAATTATGAGACAGACTCATGACGCAGGAAAATCTAAGCATCATTATCTAAGTAATCCCGAAAAACTTTCTAAACAGGCAAAAATGCGTTTAAAGAATTTAGCGCTTGAAGATATGGCGGACAGTTTGTTTTCTTTTGCCTTTAATAATACATTGCGAATTATTGGGCTGGTAAATGGAGACGATTTTCATGTACTATGGTACGATGCCAATCATGAAGTATATCCGTCAAAGAAAAAACATACTTAATTACAGGAAAGACTGTCGCATGAAGAACATCCTTCAACGGCAGTTTTTCTATAGTGTTTTTGTTTAGGGGACTGCGACAGCGAGTTGTATACGAGCCTTTTTGCGGTACGTCGACGGCAAGGCGGCCGAAGGGGTATTTGTACAAGAAGTGGATAAGGAAGTGCGGCGCGTGAAGCAGCACGATGAAACGAGGCGAGAGTATATGACGTTGGCCATGGAGTTAAAGAGAATGTTTTCGGAAGGCGCAAAAGATAAAGAGACAATGATGATATTAGAAATGCTGCGAGAAGGTATTTCTAAAGAGACTATTGCCAAATGCGCCCGTGTATCCGTTGAGTATGTAGTAGAATTAGGAAAAATGAATCATCTGCTGTAATTTGAATAAGGCGTCTGCGAGAGCAGGCGTCTTTTTTTGTAAGATACGATAGAGAGTGCTAGGCAGAAGGAAAGAGGATGCAGTGTCTTTTGATATGATACATTGATGGGGTGGAATGGTTTTCAGGAAATGTAATACACATCGGGTCTCGTCATTTATTTTAGGGGTGGCTTTAAACCATATAGTGTATTTTTATCCATTGGACATTAAACACTTCGTTTCGCCTGAATGGAAGTTTTTTACATTGCACAACGAGCTGCAATCGAAAAACGGCCTGATTTACAGGTATTGCATACCATAGGGTATAAAGAGGTGACGATAATATTTTAATATAGATTTAACGATTTATTCATAATTATTGGATTAGGGGATATTGCATTTGCCGATATAACATGCTAGACTAAAAAGTATATAGAAGGGGGTGAAACAGATGATCTCTAGCCGAAACGATTGGAATGGCATCGCAGGAGCGGACAAATTCCTGAAATTCCATACGGTGGGGGGGGGGTGCCGTAGCGGTATAAATACTACCTCCTATACATGCTTTGGCGTATCGATGACCCGGCTTGGGGAATTCGTGCGTTCTTTTTCAGCGCCGTCCTTTGGGGGGTTCGTATACTCTGGCGATACCATGTTTTTCAGGCAGCATAGGTGTATGCTGTCTTTTTTGCGTGCCCGGAACTGCTTCGCCCGGCGCGCGCTCCGTGTGCTTGCTAGAGAATCCATAGGTTGCCTATGAAACGGAAAGCCATATGTCCCGTTTGCGGCAAAGAATTTGAAGCGGACCGAATCACGCAGAAATACTGCAGCAATTACTGCCGGCGCTACGCCCACCGGCACGGCGTAAACGATCACGGCCGGTCGTCGCGGAAAAAGGAAGCCCTGCGGACCTTTCACTGCCTGAAATGCGGCAAGCTGGTGCGGGTGACCGAGGCGACGGACAGGCGGACGAAATTCTGCTCGGCCCATTGCGAGCGGCTGTACTGGAAGCACTCGGAAAAAGTCAAATCCCAGACCATACGCCACGCCTTTCACTGCCGAAACTGCGGAACCTACGTGGAAATCACCGATCCCTACGACCGGCGAATCGCCTTTTGCAGCGCCGCCTGCCGCCTGCGCTGGTTTTCCCTGCATCGAAGCAAAAAAGAACGCGTATTACCATAGCAAGGAGGAACTAGGTATGAATCGAATATATAAAGTCATATGGAGTAAAGTAAAACATCAATACGTCGTCGTATCCGAGCTGGCTCACAGCTGCACGAAAAGTACGAGCAGCCGCATAGGCCGCAGCACCGCTGCCGTACTGGCTGCTTTAGTGCTCACGACTGGTGTAGGAGCCCTTTCCGTACAAGCTGCCGACCCGCTCGTGGAAGATCCCTATGCAATCTTAAACGATAAAATTGACGAAACAAACGCGAATTCATCAGATCCCATTGTCACACTGAAATCTACGGCAGCGGCTATGAACACAGACGCCGTGCCGGCAGCCGGCAGCGATGCACAGAGCGGCAGCAGTGGAAATACAAGCGTTGCCACGCCGTCAGGCCAGCACACCATTTATAATGAAGAAGGTTTTTACGCCCACAACGGCCAGGGCACGTACAATTCTCTGACGAAAGACGGCCTGTTTGTTGGGGGTACGGATAACGGCGAAGGGCTGTATGTTGATAACGACGGTAATATCTATACTGATGGAAATGCGGAAATTGAAGGCTCCTTTTCTGCTGAAAAGAATATATCTGCTGTCGGCGAAATCAAGGGAGGAACATTTGCTAATACGACCAATACCTTTTCGGTTAATGACGACGGCGATGTGACAGCTGTAGATATTACTGCCAGCGGGGCGCTGACAGGAGCGACCATCGCCAATGCCAACGGCAGCTTTAGCGTCGATGCGTCCGGCAATGTATCGGGTAATGACGTAACGGCCATAGGAGATGTGACGGGAGCGACGTTTGCCAATACGACCGATACCTTTACTGTTAATGCAGACGGGGATATAACGTCCGGAGACGTATCTGCAACGGGCAATGTGACGGCTACCGGCAACGTACAGGGAGCAACGTTCAGCAATACGGGCAATACGTTCAGCGTCAATGCAGACGGAGATGTAACCGCTGCAGATGTGACGGCCAGCGGGGCGCTGACAGGAGCGACCATCGCCAATGCCAACGGCAGCTTTAGCGTCGATGCGTCCGGCAATGTATCGGGTAATGACGTAACGGCCT